>CBRG010000670.1 GCA_000470535.1 Streptomyces sp. AW19M42 | reverse complement strand
TGATTGTCCTGGTTTCAATACCCCCCACACAAGGTCTTTGACGGGGACCGTCCATGCGCCGCCAGCACCTTGAACTGCGTTGGGGAATTTGCCTTCGCGTAACCGCCGTTTGATGGTTGAGGGCGAAACCCCGCATTCTTGGGCGGCACGATTAATCGTCCAGGACGGGCGCATACTCTGGGCCAACTAAGCAGCCTGATCTTTTTGGAGAGCATAGTGAACAGCGCTAACTGCTATGCCAACCTCTTTTGAGATTGCCCTCATAGAGAGTCCAGCAGCACGTAGCTCTTTAATGCGCTCATGGCGTTGGGCAGCCCGTTGTAAATAGACTTCACGAGGTTCGGCCGTCCAAGCACGAATTGTTCGCTCTGAGAGCCCTGTCTTTTCAGCGAGTTCGCGTGCTGTTCTTCCCTGACGGGGAACACGTTCAAGACTCATTGAGTGCCTCCAAGATTATTGCCTGTGTTGTTTGTGCTCGTGCTTGGGATTCACGACGACTCTTGCCGCTTGAGATCCCACCTTTTCGACCTCTTGCAGCTTGGATGTTTATGAAGTTGGCTTCGTAGGTAACAGCTCCGTCGCTCCACATGCGTGATTGCGTGACGATCCAACGATGGATCGACTTCGCGATCTGGTGAGCTTCATTGCGGGGTAAAGGTTCAGAGAACTCTGAATTTAGATGATGGACCTGATTGTTGATTGCTGTCCATAGTCCCTGTACGTCACCGAAGTGGTGACGGATTTCGCGGTAAGCCCAGGTACGTGCGGTTTCAAAAATT
>CBRG010000669.1 GCA_000470535.1 Streptomyces sp. AW19M42 | reverse complement strand
CCCGCGCCCCCCCCCGCGCGGCAGCAGCCGCCCGGGCGACGGGCTCGGCGCGCGCTCTCCGCCGCACAGGACCGGGCCGCTCAGGCCGAGCCGACGGGCCCCCGGGTCCCCTTCGCGCTGCCGCCCGCCGCCGCCGACCGGATGCCACCGGCCGGCGAGGCCGACGCCTCGCTGCCGGAGCGGCAAGACGCCGTGTCCGGTCCGGCGGACCATGACCACACCCCGCCGCAGCCCCACCCGCTCCCGACCGGACGGCGCCGCGCCCGGCACTCGGACCCGAACGCCGACGCCGCCGACGCAGCAGCAACCCCGGCTGCCCCGACCGCACCCGCTCCTCCGACCGCACAGCCGGCCCCCTCCGCCGCACCGGGCCGTGACTGGGAGCAGGACGGTGACTGGGAGCAGGACAGCCTGCCGGCCCAGGCACAGGGCGAGGGCCTCGGCCAGGGCCCGGCTGCGGCGACTGCCCCTACGGCGTCCGCTGCGGCCGCGGCTTCGACTGCTGCGGCCGGGGCGCCCGGGGAGCAGCCCGAAGGCGACACGGAGTGGCCCGGAACAGGACACACCACGCACACCACCGGCACCGCCACGGCCACCGGCACCGGCAACGCCTCGGCCACCGGCAACGCCCGCGGCTCCGGCCGTACCGATGCCCCCACAGGGCCCGTGGGCCCCGACGGCCCCGATGGTCCCGTCGGACCCGATGAGAGCCGTCCGCGGACCCTCGTACCCGGACCGGACGCGCGGAGGCAGCCGTTGCCCGCCGAGGCGCCCATGCCCGGGGGGTCTTCGGACTCGACGCACGGGCGCGCGTTCAGCGTGCGGACGCTCGGGCAGGGTGTGCCGTTCGCCCAGCACATCGCGCACCAGCAGAACCAG
>CBRG010000668.1 GCA_000470535.1 Streptomyces sp. AW19M42 | reverse complement strand
TTTATTTTTTCAAGCAGAAGACGGCATACGAGATGAAAGATGATGGCGGCGTTAAAGTCACTAATCGCGGCTTTTCTGAAGCAGAGCAAAGTTGGCATGATGCGGAAGGCAAAGCATATTTTGTTGACAGTACTAATATCGGTTATTTGAAGGTATCGTTCTTTGGGCCTTTTTATGGTTCATACGTGGTGTATGAACTGGATAAAGAGGGCTATCAATATGCGTTTATTACTAGTTATAACCGAGACTATTTATGGCTACTGTCACGTACTCCAAAAGTAAGTGATACGTTAAAGCTGCAGTTTACCAAGCAAGCTAAAAAGCTTGGGTTTAGTACGGAAAAGATAATTTGGGTTAAACAGATTTAATAATACCTTATTAATATTAAATCGTAGTAGTGAGTTGTTAAAAAATCAATAAATCAATAACCTTAATGAAATAATGTTTTTTGTATGTTGATCTATAGGGTAATCATGTTGTATGTTGATATTTCACATGTTGATATTATCTAATTAAGACATTTTAACCTTAATCAGGTTTACACTTTGTGACTCCAATATGGCGACTAATGAGTAGTGGCTTTTTGATAATTGAAAATAAGGATTAAAATATAAGAGGTGCCATTAAATATTAATGATCTCAATTTTAATCATATAATGATACAAAGCTCAGATGCTTGGGCTAATTAAGTTATATAT
>CBRG010000667.1 GCA_000470535.1 Streptomyces sp. AW19M42 | reverse complement strand
CGTCGCAGGTGGTGGTCTCGGGTGAGGCCGGTGCTTTGGATGAGCTGGTTGCCGAGTGCAAGGGGCTGGGGTTGCGGGCGCGGCGGATCGCGGTGGATTACGCCTCGCACTCCGCAGCGATGGATGTGCTGGAGGCGGATCTCGCGGTCGAGCTGGCCGGGATCTCTCCGCGTGCGGGTGAGGTTCCGTTGTTGTCGACGGTGACCGGTGAGCTGGTGGACGGCTCGGGGATGGATGGCGGGTACTGGTTCACGAACCTGCGCTCGCGGGTCCGGTTCTCCGAGGCGATCGAGAAGCTGAGCGCGGAGGGTTACGGCGTCTTCGTCGAGGCCTCCTCGCACCCCGTACTCACCGCCGCGGTCCAGGAGATCGCGGACGACAGCGTCATCACCGGGTCGCTGCGTCGCGATGACGGGGGCCTGGACCGGTTCCTGACTGGTGTGGCCGAGCTGTGGGTGCGTGGTGTCGAGGTCGACTGGTCGGCCGCCTTCCCCGACGGCCCGGCCCGCGACCGTGGACCTTCCCACGTATGCGTTCCAGCACCAGCACTACTGGCCGGAGTTCGAGACCGAGGCGGTGGTGTCCGGGGATGAGGGGACTGCTGCTGACCGTGCGTTCTGGGCGGCTGTGGAG
>CBRG010000666.1 GCA_000470535.1 Streptomyces sp. AW19M42 | reverse complement strand
TCGTCATCGACCAGCTGCTGGCCGCCCCGCCCCCCCCGCGGGGCGGCCCCCGCCCCGGGCGACCCGGTGGTGTTCCGACCCGTACCACGGCATTTCGAGGAGCCAGCAATGACCGAAGCAGCGGGCAGACCGCCCGCATTCCGCATCGCGGACCTGATCGTGGCCGAGGGCCCCGAGGGCGCGGAGCGCATCCTGATCGCGGGGCTGACCGTCACCGTGGCCGCCGGTGAGATCGTCGCGGTGCTCGCGGACGACACCCGGTCCGCGGCAGCCCTGGTCCAGGTGCTCGCCGGACGACGGCGGGCCCAGTACGGGGCCCTCGACGCCGCCGGGACCGGCCGGTCCCGGCGGATCAGGCCGTCCCTCCCGGCGGGCGTGAGCGTGGTGGCCGCGCACGGGCGCTGCCCGGACGGCCCGGCCCCCGTCGTGGTCGTCGACGCCACCGGCCCGCAGCCCGGGGGCTCCGGCGCCGAACCGGCACGCACCGCGGCCCGGCGGGGCGGTGCGG
>CBRG010000665.1 GCA_000470535.1 Streptomyces sp. AW19M42 | reverse complement strand
GATCGGCTCCCCGCCGCGGCGGGGAGCCGATCCGTACGTGCGCCCGCGGGTACGGACCTCAGGTGCCATCCGCGGACCCGCCCCGCTCGGGGTCGAGCCCCTCCATCTCGCGGAGCTGATCCAGAATGGCCTTAGCGAATTCCAGGCCCTTGGCGGACAGGCCCACCGCTCGCATGGCGACCCCCGTGACTCCTGCGCGCTCAAGGGACTGCAGATCCTGCTGGGTCAGGCCGGCGTCGCGCCAGGCCGCGAGTTCTTCAAGTCTTTGCTCCGTGCGGGCGGCCGACTCGTCGTCGAAGAAGTAGGAGACGGATACCCCGAAGAATTCAGCGAGGGCCTCCAGGTGATGGAGGCGCGGATTCCCTCGATCGCCCTTGCGGAGATAGGCAATGTACTGCTTGGAAATGTCACCGCCCTGATCCCTGATGGCACGAGCGACTTCCTCGTTGCTGAACGGGCCGCGGCCGCGCGGGTGAACGGTCTCAAACAGGTGGTTCAGCCGCTGGACCAGCGATATAGGCGGTTGCATCCCCATATGTTCCTACTCCTCTCGTCTTGTTGCTGACAACTGGGAGCACACTTGGGGGGCGGGTGAGGCTACGCCAGTTGACGGAGGTGAAAGTGGTGTCGTAGTGTGCGTGAGGGTATTGACGGGCCTATCGAAGTACCTCAAGCAGAGGTTACTGCATGCCGTCTCCACCCTCAATGTCCGTGCCCGTACTTGTTGTTGAGTGCACGTCGTGACTACGGCCGAGATGGCCGATGGGCAAACCTTCCAGGAATCGCGCAACTTCCGACCGACGCTTGTTTCGCTGTGTGCGGGCAATTTCCGTATGCACTTGCTGGGCGCCGGTTTTTTCGTGCCCTTCGTGAGAGGCAAAGAAGTGGAAGAAGCACCGACTGTGAATCTCACCTGCCGAGAGTTAGGTGTACTGCGCCTGCTTACCCAGGGATTAAGCAATCGGCTCATCGC
>CBRG010000664.1 GCA_000470535.1 Streptomyces sp. AW19M42 | reverse complement strand
GGTTCGCAGTTCGGCCAGGGACTCCGCGCCAGCCAGCCGCGCACGCGGCGAGCGCGTGAGGACGAGGGCCAGGGGGCGGCGCCCCCTGGCTCGGCGCAGATCGGGCACCGTAGCGAGGCGGTCCAGCAAGTGCAGGTGTTCCCCGAACTCAGCGGGCTGCGCGGCGGCGAGCTGGCCAGAGCGACGAGGATGGGCGATAACGAGCGGGGAGGCACGGCCTTCCGTCGTGGTGGTCCAAGACTCGACACCTCATGATCAGTTGGAGGTTACGTCTGCCTCCATTCCGGCCTCGAACCGCTCACTTCACAGTCACGTCACCTACCTGAAGCGGCATCAAAAGATCATACCTCTTGCATGATGTCGCCCTGCTTCCCATGGCTTCAAGCAGGTTCCCAGCGTTGGGGAACGAACAGGTGAGCCGCACCCACGCCGCAGACCGGCTACTGCGCTTCGTCGGGTGTGTCCTCGGCGAGATGTCCGTGGTGCCGGTACACCATATCGTCGGGATGGCGCGTCACCCGGGCCAGTCTCCAGGCAGCGTCATAGGACATGCGGTTGCGTTCTTGAATACGAAGGCGCACCGCCAACAGGCTGGTTGCCGGGTCGAGCAGCCAGCGCAAGGCGGGTATCTTCATCGGTCCATCCCTGCCTCAGCACCGGGGCTCGGCTCTCTCCCATCACCGCCAACGCTCAAGGGTGGATCAGCTGCCGAGGGCTCGTCCGGCCAGCGGGACTGTAAAACGTTCGGTGTAACTCCCGATCATGGAAGATGCATCGATGACCAGCAACAACGTGACCGAGGCCGAGACCGTCGAGCCGTCTGAGCCGGTGCCACCGAAGTCTGTGGATGACCGGCTGATCGACGAGCTCGTGGGGCGGGCTCAGGCCGAGGGCCTGC
>CBRG010000663.1 GCA_000470535.1 Streptomyces sp. AW19M42 | reverse complement strand
GGGTTTAGGTTACTTTGGACAGCCACATATTTTGGCGCGCTTCCAAGCTGCAAGCAGTAATAAATCATTCACAACAGCACGTCGTATCTCAGTAATTTGGACGATTCTTTCAATCATTGGTGCTATTTTTGTTGGGTTAATCGGTATCACTTATGTAGATTCTCACTTAGGTGGTGTGTTAGAAGATAGTGAAACTATCTTTATGATTTTAGTGAATGGTATGTTCCATCCTGTGATAGCTGGTATTTTATTAGCGGCAATTCTTGCTGCAATAATGAGTACGGCTGATTCGCAGTTACTTGTATCGTCTTCAGCGTTAGCAGAGGATTTTTACAAACAACATATTAATCCTGAAGCAAGTTCTGAAAAAGTCGTATTAGTGGGGCGTTTAGGGGTAGTTGGTTTATCACTGATTGCATTAGCACTTGCGTTTAACCCTGAGAGTTCAGTACTCGGCTTAGTATCGTATGCCTGGGTCTGCTTCGGTGCTGCATTTTGTCCTGTTAATATA
>CBRG010000662.1 GCA_000470535.1 Streptomyces sp. AW19M42 | reverse complement strand
CTTAGGTTTAGAGCTTAAAGCTACATATACTAAAATGTCTGGAGGAGTACAATCATTCTCAAATGGATATTCTCTTAGATATGTACCAAATAATGTTATTAGTGATGCTGATTTTCGCTTTGAAGGTAGATCTTACGGTGCTGAGTTAAATTTAATCGTAAGTTTTACAAATATGTTTAAAAGAGAATCTACTAAATGGCATGCTGCTGGATATTTTGGAGTTGGATATCATCAATATGATTCTGCTCTTTATAAAACGGATCCAACAGGAGCAACACCAGATGAACTTTTAGTTGACTTTGGTTACAACCGTGATAGAAATAGTGTAAATGAAGCAAGTTCTATCTTTTTATCTGCACAACTAGGGGTAAAAAGAAAAATAAGTAGAAGATTAGATCTAGAATTTAGAACAGGAATGTACTTTAATAATGAAGATCATTTAGACGCAGCTTAAACAAACTTGGGAAAGCTTTTTTGTGACTAGTTTAGGAGTTGTTTTTAAATTAGGAAAGAAAAAAGAATACATTATATGGGCTGCTGAAGAAGCTCCTGGAGCACAA
>CBRG010000661.1 GCA_000470535.1 Streptomyces sp. AW19M42 | reverse complement strand
GATTAAGGCCGCACCATTGTGGATGTTCAGCCTGCATGTTCCATTGCTGCTGAGTCTGTCTAAAAATATCTTCTACAACGTCACTGCCTAATTTTTTTCTTGCTTGAGTGACAGCGCTTCGAGCAACATAATCGACTTCGTTTGGGAGGATAATATCCAGTTTATTAATCAGTTGTCTAACGGACTCGCCCCTAAATAAGGCCATGCCGATAACAGCCCAAATCATAGACTCCATAGGTAATTTTCGCTTACGAAGCGTGGTTACCCCATTGGATTGTAGACAGTTTTGAATAAGCTCTGGACAAAGAAGCTCCCCAAGACTGTCGAACTCGGTAGGTCGGTTGATAGAGGTACGTGCTAAAGCTTCAGAAAGTTCCATAAAAAAATCCAGTACAAACAATAGTCTGTACTGGATTTTGACGCTTTTTAAAGATCGGTCAACCGATCATATTAGCCTTAACTGATCGGCATTAGCCGTCAGGCTCCTTTTTTATTTCTTATTTACGTCTCAAAT
>CBRG010000660.1 GCA_000470535.1 Streptomyces sp. AW19M42 | reverse complement strand
CTCGGCGGCGAAGTGCACGACGAGGTCGGTGTCGGCGACGAGGCGGTCGACGAGCTCGGCGTCGGTGATGTCGCCCTCGACGACCTCGACCCGGTCGCCGAGACCGGCCAGCGAGGCCCGGTTGCCGGCATACGTCATCGAGTCCAGGACGGTGAGCTCGACGTCGGGCCGCGTCGCCAGGGTGAGGTGGACGAAATTGGACCCGATGAAGCCGGCACCGCCGGTGACTAGTGTGCGCACGGCCCCAAGGCTATGGCAACGAGTGCCGTCGTGTTCGAGCCGCCGCCGCTGCTGGATAGGGTGTCGCCCATGAAGGGCATCATTCTGGCCGGTGGCTCGGGCACGCGCCTGCACCCGATCACGCGTGGCATCAGCAAGCAGCTCATGCCCATCTACGACAAGCCGATGGTCTACTACCCCCTCGCGACGCTGATGATGGCGGGGATCCGTGAGGTCCTCATCATCACGACCCCGCAGGACCTCGAGCAGTTCGAGCGCCTCCTCGGCGACGGCCACGACTGGGGCATCGAGATCTCGTATGCCGTCTTCTGCTTGAAAAAAACAA
>CBRG010000659.1 GCA_000470535.1 Streptomyces sp. AW19M42 | reverse complement strand
ATCAGCAATAAACCAGCCAGCCGGAAGGGCCGAGCGCAGAAGTGGTCCTGCAACTTTATCCGCCTCCATCCAGTCTATTAATTGTTGCCGGGAAGCTAGAGTAAGTAGTTCGCCAGTTAATAGTTTGCGCAACGTTGTTGCCATTGCTGCAGGCATCGTGGTGTCACGCTCGTCGTTTGGTATGGCTTCATTCAGCTCCGGTTCCCAACGATCAAGGCGAGTTACATGATCCCCCATGTTGTGCAAAAAAGCGGTTAGCTCCTTCGGTCCTCCGATCGTTGTCAGAAGTAAGTTGGCCGCAGTGTTATCACTCATGGTTATGGCAGCACTGCATAATTCTCTTACTGTCATGCCATCCGTAAGATGCTTTTCTGTGACTGGTGAGTACTCAACCAAGTCATTCTGAGAATAGTGTATGCGGCGACCGAGTTGCTCTTGCCCGGCGTCAACACGGGATAATACCGCGCCACATAGCAGAACTTTAAAAGTGCTCATCATTGGAAAACGTTCTTCGGGGCGAATACTCTCAAGGATCTTCCCGC
>CBRG010000658.1 GCA_000470535.1 Streptomyces sp. AW19M42 | reverse complement strand
CGGGGCCGCCCGCTAGGGGGAGGGGGTGCGGGGCGTGGTCCGGGGTCGGGGCGCCCCCCCCGCCACACCCCCGGAACACCCCGCGTCGCCGCCCCCGTCCGCACCCACCGGGCGGCCCCGGCACGGGCTGGTGCTCGGGCTGGCCGCGGCCAGTGTCGTCCCCGCCGTCGTGCTCGGCGGGGCGTCGAACGCGTCCGCGGCGCCGCAGCGCAATCCGGCCGCGACCCCGGCCACCCCACTGACCTCGGTATTGACGGCTTCGGCTTCGGCCGCTTCCGCGGCCGACGCGCCGGTCGCCGTCACCGCTGTCGGGGCCGAGCAGCAGCCCGCCTGCGGTGATCCGGAGGCGGCCGAGTTCCCGATCGACACCCGGATCCACGGCGGCCCCGACACCTACGCGTCCGGCGGCGGCTACGGCACCTGGTTCCTGGACCTGACGAACACCACCTCGCGGGCCTGCCGGTCCATCCACCCGGTCCTGGTCCTCGCCGACGACGACCGTAAGCTGACCTCGGACCAGATCCAGCTGAAGTTCTCCGAGCGCGCCCATCCGGACGTGGAACACCGCGTCACCTGGGAGACGACCGACCGGGACGAGCACATCGGCGTCTTCGGCGGCATCGGCGACGACGCCTTCGAGGGCTTCACCGTGCCCGCCGGCCGCACCGTCACCGTCCAGGTGCGGCTCGCGTTCACCTCCGACACCAGCCCCGGCCGGATCACCGCCAACGCCGCGATCGTCCAGCGCAAGCACCCGGCGAGCGGCAGGAGCGGCATCGATACGGGCGACAGCGGTACGGCGCCGAAGGGCAGCGACGGGGAGTGGGTCGGTGAGTCCGAGGACTACTCGTTCACCGTGGCCGTGGACGGTGACGGGACCGGCGTGGACGGCGGCGGGGCAGCCGTGGACGGTGACGGGACCGGTGTGGACGGCGGCGGGGCAGCCGTGGACGGTGACGGGACCGGCGAGGTCGGCAAGGGCCACGAGACCGGAGGCACCGGCCGGGAGAGTGACGGCGCGGCCGAGGAGCCCGGCCGCTTCCCCGACGGCGCCCGGCCCAGCCCCCGCCCCAGCGGCGCCGCCACCGGCACCCCGCGCCCCGTCGCGCCCGGCCGGGACCCGGCGGGGG
>CBRG010000657.1 GCA_000470535.1 Streptomyces sp. AW19M42 | reverse complement strand
AGTGACCATTTGAAACTCCTTTTTCCTGCATATGAGAAATATAATCTCGGTAATCCGAACGCTTCAACTGGTACAGATCTTTTACTCCCCGCTCTTTTATCCATTCTGCAAAATTCTGTCCAACAGAAAGCGTGTGCTTCACTTGTGTGATGGAATGAATACCTGTTTCAGTTTCATTTTGTCGCAACTCTTTTTTAGACTTTCCGATATAGTTAATTCGTTTAATTGCTTGCTCTACTTGATATTTCAGTCGATTACCACCCCGATTATTTGCCATTTAAACACCTCCTAAATGTTTTTTTAATAAATGCAATAAAATTAAAACTCTTCTAAACCGCTAATTTGACGGTTAACGCCATAAGGTGACGCATTTCACCTTCGGTTCAAAGACATCACCATATGGCGTGCCTCGTTCTGCTCATGTGTGTATTGAAGCCTAAAGCCAGCGAACATTGTTCGCTTCTAATCGTGACCCATGAAAGTCACAGTGTTGCTACTTTGTAGCAAGAAACCGCTTCGCGATTTCGTTTCGTCCCAGCTGCACTGGTCCGAATCAATCAGCTTCGCCGATTGATCATTTCGCCTCTTTCAGATACGAGCTATCAACCAAAGTCGATAGCCATTCTTCATCCCCACGTTCCGTCCGTAAAATACCGGAACCATTCTCCATTTCGGAAATACACCTTCAGACATTTGTTTCGAATATCTCGTTCGATTTTTACGATTTCCTCTTTTTGA
>CBRG010000656.1 GCA_000470535.1 Streptomyces sp. AW19M42 | reverse complement strand
GCGGCTCCCGCGTCCCGCCCCCGGCACAGCCCCGGACGCCAGACCAGCCGCGGAAGCATCCCGCCGCAGGCACGTCCTGACAAGGGATGACATCCGCATCCTAGTCAGGGCCCCTTGCAACCGCCGGTAGCTCATCGCTCCCAGACCACCCCGGTGACGTCGGTCTTCAGTGCACGGTCCGAGAAGAGCAGGCTGCCCCCGCCACCGCGGTTCTGCGGGCTGTTCACCGGAAGCTGGGCCAGACCGCTGCCCAACCCACTGCTGTAAGTCGTCACGCCGACCGCCGTGACCTCACGGTCTTTGTTGATCATCGTGGTGTCGTAAGCGGCGTTGCCTGCCGCCAGGATGTTCGTGCTCGCGACAGCCGGAACGCTGAACGCGCCCGTACCGGTAGCCGCCGTGGCTGTCAGCACCAACAGGCGGCGGACAACGCGCTTCGTGGACATCAAGCATCCCTCCATCCGGGACGCCAAGTGCACCCCCGACACCACTAACGGCCTAATGCCCCCCAAGGACACGTAGATTTCTGCGCCACTCCCCAGCCCCGCGCCCGCGAATAGCATCAGGCAGGTCGCTAGATCACAGATGTGGTCGGGTCGAGCGGACTGGAGCCGAGCCTGAGTCCCACTGTCTGGGAGCCCGGTGAAAGGCTTCTTTGCTTGGCGCCCTCGCCGCCCTCGCCGGCCCACAGCCCCAGAATGTCCCGCCGGCCCTCGACGGTAACGGCCAGGGCCACGTAGATGGGCCGGTCCGCCACCGCGCCGTCGCGGATCTTCACGTGGATCGCGCCGATGAAGATCACTGGATAGACGGCGTCCAGGGGCCGGTTTGGCCACTCGGCCGTGCCCTCGAGGACCTTGTCGGTGATCGTGGAGATCGTCTGGCGCGACACGCCGGCGCCATAGACCTCGGACAGGTGAGCCTGGACCTCACCGGTCGTCAACCCCTTTCGCGGCGAGCGAGATGACCATCTCGTCGACGCCCGGCAGACGCTTCTGCCGCTTCTTGACGATCTTCGGTTCGAAGGATCACTCGCGGTCACGGGGCACGGCTATCTCCACCGGGCCGACATCGGTCAGCACGGTCTTGCCACGGGTCCCGTTGCGGCTGTTGCCGCCGTTCTTCCCCGCCGGTTCGTGCTTGTCATAGCCGAGGTGGTCGGTGATCTCGCACTCCAGGGCGGACTCCAGGAGCCGCTTGGACAGCTGCTGGAGCAGCCCACCCTCGCCGGTCAGCTGCAGACCCTCGGCCTGAGCGAGACCGACCAACTCGTCGATGAGCTGGTCATCCACCTTCTTCGCCGGCTGCGGCTCAGCGGCCTCGACGGACTCGGCCTCGGTCACGTTGCCGCTGGTCATCGATGCATCTTCCTTGATCAGGAGTTACACCGATCTTTTCACAGCCCCGCCCCAGGACGAGGACGAGGATGCGGCCTGACGGGTTCTCTGGCGCCCTACGGCAACCGCAGG
>CBRG010000655.1 GCA_000470535.1 Streptomyces sp. AW19M42 | reverse complement strand
CAGGGGCCCGGGGCCGGCACACCGAGAGCACGCCCTGCCGCCGCGCGGCCGCCCTTCGGGCGACGACGGCAGTTTGACGACACGCCCTAGGCCGTGCTCCGCCCGGTGTGCCGATCCATCCGAAACAGAAAGGTGGCCCGATGGCCATCCCGACCAGTCATCTCACCGCTGCTCTGGACCGTGCCGCCGCCGGAGGCCGCCTCACGCCCGACGAGGCACTGGAGCTCTACCGCCACGCACCGCTGCACGCGCTCGGCCAGGCGGCGGACGCCGTGCGCCGCCATCGCTACGCCGGCCAGGAGAACCTGGCGACGTACATCATCGAGCGGAACATCAACTACACCAACGTGTGTGTGACCGCCTGCAAGTTCTGTGCGTTCTACGCTCCGCCCAAGGACACCGAGCGCGGCTGGACCCGGGACCTCGACGACATCCTGCGCCGGTGCGCGGAGACCGTGGAGCTGGGCGGCACCCAGATCATGTTCCAGGGCGGGCACCACCCGGACTACGGCGTCGACTACTACGAGGGCATGTTCTCCGCCATCAAGGAGAGCTACCCCCAGCTCGTGATCCACTCGCTGGGCGCCTCCGAGGTCGCGCACATGGCGAAGGTCTCCGGAGTCACGGTCGAGGAGGCGATCACCCGGATCCGGGACGCCGGTCTCGACTCGTTCGCCGGCGCCGGCGCCGAACTGCTGCCGGCCCGCGCCCGTACCGCCATCGCCCCGCTGAAGGAGTCGGGCGAGCGGTGGCTGGAGATCATGGAGATCGCCCACGGCCTCGGCCTGGAGTCGACCACCACGATGCTGATGGGCACGGGCGAGACCAACGCCGAGCGCATCGAGCACCTGAGCATGATCCGCGACGTACAGGACCGCACCGGCGGATTCCGCGCCTTCATCCCGTACACGTACCAGCCGGAGAACAACAAGCTGAAGGGCCAGACGCAGGCGACCTCGCTGGAGTACCTGCGTGTGATCGCCATCGCGCGGCTCTTCCTCGACAACGTGGCGCACATCCAGGGCTCCTGGCTCACCACGGGCAAGGAGATCGGGCAGCTGACCCTGCACTACGGTGCGGACGACCTGGGCTCGGTGATGCTGGAGGAGAACGTCGTCTCCTCCGCCGGGGCCAAGCACCGCTCGAACCTGCCCGAGCTCCTCGAACTGATCCGCTGCGCCGACCGCACACCGGCGCAGCGCAACACCACGTACGAGATC
>CBRG010000654.1 GCA_000470535.1 Streptomyces sp. AW19M42 | reverse complement strand
CTAGTAGTGCTTGGTCATGTTGGTGCGGGGTCTGGTATGTCGCGGTGGCAGGTGGGGCAGGCGCCGGTCCAGATCACGAGGAGTAATTGCAGCTCGCGGACGACTCGGTAGAGGCTCAGGCCGACGCCGTCTCTTTTGGGGATCGGCTCAGTCGCTGGAGGGTGCAGAAGGCGTGGGCGACTGAGACGAGGGTGACATGGTGGTGCCAGCCTGGCCAGGTTCGGCCCTCGAAGTGGGCCAGGCCCAGGGCCTGTTTCATCTCGCGGTAGTCGTTCTCGATGCGCCAGCGGAGCTTCGCGGTGCGCACGAGGACGGGCAGCGGGGTGGTTGCGGGCAGGTTGGAGAGCCAGAACTGCACGGGCTCGTCCTGGTCGGCGGGCCATTCGGCCAGCAGCCAGCGGACCGGAAGCTCGGCGGTGGCCGTGGCTTTGCGGATCTCACGTCCGGCGGGCCGGATCCGCAGGGCCACGAAGCGCGAGTACATGCGCTTGTGTCCGCTTCGGCCGCTGCCCGGCCGTGATCCTTCCCTCCACTGCACCGGCCGCGCGGAAGATTTGCCGGCCGCGATGACCAGGCTCTTCACCCGCTGGGCCGGCTCGGGGTAGGCAGGAACCGGTCGTGGGCCCCGGCCGGAGTAGGCCGGGATGCAGGGCTGTGCGTCGTCGGGTTGCGCGGTGGTCGTGGTCGAGATGCCCACCACGTAGTCGAGGCTGCGTTCTTCCAGGCCGAGCCGGAAGGCGGCGGTGTCCCCGTAGCCGCCGTCGGCGATGACCTGGGGCACGTCGATGCCCCAGGACCGCGTCTCGTCGATCATGTCGAGGGCCAGCTGCCACTTCTCGATATGACCGACCTGGGCAGGGATGGCGCACGTGTCACGGCGGGCCACTTTGGCCGGATCGGCCTTCGCTGAGGCGGGATCCCAGCTTCCGGGCAGGAACAGACGCCAGTTCACCGCCGCCGAGGCGCCGTTGGAAGCCAGGTGCAGCGAGACTCCGGCCTGGCAGTTGGTGACCTTGCCCGCGGTGCCGGTGTATTGCCGGGTCACGCACGCGGATGCGTCCCCGTCCTTGAGGAAGCCGGTGTCATCGATGATCAGCGCGGTGGGCTTGATGACCGGCTGCATGCGCCAGGCCAGACGGGCCCGTACATGCGCCGCATCCCACGGGCTGGAGGTGACGAAGTGGGCCAGCGCCTGCCGGTTACCGTCCTCGCCCAGGCGGGCGGCCATCGGCTCCACCGACTTACGCCCGCCGTCCAGCAGCAGGCCCCGCAGATATACCCCGCCCCACCGACGCTGATCCGCCCGCGCGAACGGCTCGAACATCTCCGCCGCGAAGTCCTCCAGATCACACCGGACCGCAGCCAACTCCTCACTCAGCACACCCGGTCAACGACACGACCGATCAAGAAGACACGCCACCACGACCTGCACATGACCAAGCCCTA
>CBRG010000653.1 GCA_000470535.1 Streptomyces sp. AW19M42 | reverse complement strand
CCCCGGCCACGCCGGGCACCTGCGCCTGGCCGCCGAGCCGCCCGTCCGTGCCCACCTCGCGGGCCACCCGGGTCACCTGCTCCGCGAAGGCGGAGAGCTGGTCGACCATCGTGTTGATGGTGTTCTTCAGCTCCAGGATCTCGCCGCGCGCGTCCACGTCGATCTTCTGCGACAGGTCGCCCCGCGCCACCGCCGTGGTCACCTGGGCGATCTGGCGCACCTGGGAGGTGAGGTTCCCCGCCATGAAGTTGACGGAGTCGGTGAGCTCCTTCCACGTACCGGAGACACCGTCGACACGCGCCTGACCGCCGAGGCGGCCCTCCGTGCCCACGTCCCGCGCCATCCGCGTCACCTGGTCCGCGAACGACGACAGCTGCGCCACCATCGTGTTCACGGTGTTCTTCAGTTCGAGCATCTCGCCCGCGACATCGACGGTGACCTTCTGCGACAGGTCACCGTTGGCGACCGCCGTCGTCACCTGTGCGATGTCCCGCACCTGACCCGTCAGGTTCCGGAACGCCGTGTTCACGGAGTCCGTGAGGTCCTTCCAGGTGCCGGCCGCACCGGGCACCTCGGCCTGGCCGCCCAGCCTGCCCTCGACGCCGACCTCCCGGGCCACCCGGGTCACTTCGGAGCCGAACGACTGGAGCTGGTCGACCATGGTGTTGACGGTGTTCTTGAGTTCGAGCATCTCGCCGGCCACGTCGACGGTGACCTTCTGCGTCATGTCGCCGCTGGCCACCGCGGTGGTCACCTGCGCGATGTCCCGCACCTGGGTCGTCAGGTTACGGAAGACGGTGTTCACCGAGTCGGTGAGGTCCTTCCACGTCCCGGCGGCACCCGGCACCTGCGCCTGGCCGCCCAGCACACCCCCGCCCCCGACCTCGCTGGCCACCCGGGTGACCTCGTCCGCGAAGGTGCGCAGCGTCTCGGTCATCTGGTTGATGGTCTCGGCGAGCTGGGCGACCTCACCGCGCGCGCTCACCCGGACCTTCTGCGACAGGTCGCCGTTGGCGACCGCCGTCGTCACCTCCGCGATGCCGCGCACCTGGGAGGTGAGGTTGCCCGCCATCGTGTTGACGGAGTCGGTGAGGTCCTTCCACACCCCGGCCACGCCCGGCACGGTCGCCTGTCCGCCCAGCTCGCCCTCCGTACCCACCTCGCGGGCGACCCTGGTCACCTCCGAGGAGAACGACGACAGCTGGTCGACCATCGTGTTCACGGTGTTCTTCAGCTGAAGCATCTCGCCGGCCACATGGACGGTGACCTTCCGGGACAGGTCGCCCTTGGCGACCGCCGTCGTCACCAGGGCGATGTCCCGCACCTGCGCCGTCAGCCGGTACGCCATGGTGTTCACGGAGTCCGTGAGGTCCTTCCAGGACCCGGACATGCCGCGCACCTGGGCCTGCCCGCCGAGCTTGCCCTCGGTCCCCACCTCGACCGCGACCCGCGTCACCTGCTCGGTGAACGCCGACAGCTGGTCAACGAGGTTGTTGACCGTACGGGCGACCTTCAGGAACTCGCCCCGCAGCGGCCGTACCGTCTCGTCGGTGGTGTGCGACCGGAGCTCCATCCGCTGCTCAAGGTCACCGTCGGCCACCGCCGACAGCACCCGTCCGACCTCGGACACGGGGCGCGCGAGGTCGTCGACGAGCTCGTTGGAGGCGTCGATCGCGGCGGCCCAGGCCCCCTCGCAGGCGCCGGTCTCCAGCCGCTCGGTGAGCTTGCCCTCCCGGCCGACCACCCGCCGTACCCGGGCGAGCTC
>CBRG010000652.1 GCA_000470535.1 Streptomyces sp. AW19M42 | reverse complement strand
CCCCCGCCCCCGCGACCGGTTCGCCGCTGCTGGACTCCGTGCCCGCCTGGGTCGACTGCCGTATCCAGGCCGTCCACACCGGCGGCGACCACCTGATCGTGGTCGGCCGGGTGGAGGCGCTGGGGGCGGCGGACGAGGATGGGGACGGGGACGGGCCGCTGCTCTTCCACCAGGGGGCGTTCGGGCGCTTCAGCCGCTGAGCGCACCCGGTCACAGGACGGCGGCGTCCGCCGGATTCCGCCGGATCACCAGTGCCATCAGCGCGGCCGTCGCGCACAGCGCCCCGGACGCGTACCAGACCATGTCGTACGAGCCGAAGTGGTCGCGCGCGACCCCGCCGAGGAACGCCACCAGGGCGGCACCCACCTGGTGGGAGGCCAGGACCCAGCCGAAGACGATCGCGCTGTCCTCGCCGTACTGCTCCCGGCACAGGGCCAGGGTCGGCGGGACCGTGGCGACCCAGTCCAGCCCGTAGAACACGATGAAGAAGACCATCGGCGGATGCACCGTCGGTGCCATCAGCATCGGCAGGAACAGCAGCGAGATCCCGCGCAGCGCGTAGTAGACGGCGAGCAGCCGCCGGGCGTCGAAGCGGTCGGTGAGCCAGCCGGAGAAGACCGTGCCGAGGATGTCGAAGATCCCGATGACCGCGAGCAGTGAGGCCGCGGCGGTGATGGGCATGCCGTGGTCGTGTGCCGAGGGCACGAAGTGCGTACGGATCAGGCCGTTGGTCGAGGCGCCGCAGATCGCGAAGGTCCCGGCCAGCAGCCAGAACGGTCCGGTGCGGGCGGCGTCGAGCAGTACGCGTACGGTCCGGCGCGCCGCACCCCGCGCGGGCGCGGGCTTCT
>CBRG010000651.1 GCA_000470535.1 Streptomyces sp. AW19M42 | reverse complement strand
CCCCCCCCGCCGTGCCGGGCCACGATCTGCTCGGGGGGCCGTCCCTCTACCGGACCGCCGAGCGCGTCACCGACGGCGGCGCCGACGAGCGCGCCCGCGATCCGTTCATCGAGCGTGAGCGCCGTGGGCGTCGTGGGCGGTGCGGACCTCGTGGCTGTGGATGTCATGTCCGAATTGTCCACCCGGGGGTGCCGGTTCCGTGTCTGCCAGCAGCCCGGCGAGTTCCATCAGATCCGTGCCCGCGAAACGGGGCAGCGCGCACCCCGCCAGGGTGCGGCAGGCCTCGCGCCAGCCGTCCGGCACGGCGGCGATCCCGCCGAGCGCACCCGTCAGCGCGCCGGCCAGGGCCGGCGCCGAATCAGCCACCCGGGACAGGCAGGCGGCGGACGGTACGGCCTGCGCGATCTCGCCGCGGGCCGCGGTGGCCAGGGCGAGGGCGACCGGGACGGTCTCGGCCGCGGCGATCCCGTAGCTGTAGACGTGGTCCACGATCTGGTGCTCCAGCACCGGTACCAGGGCGAAGGCGCCGGCCGCCTCACCGGCGAAGTCGCGGGCGATCCGGACCGCGTGGGCGGCGTTGCGGGCGATCTCGGTGCCCTCCGGGAGCTGGGCCAGCGCGGCGTTCACCGCCGTGTCCACGTCCGCCCCGCCGAGGGCCTGCGCGATCGCGGCGGCCATCGCCCGCGCCCCGTGCACCCCGTCGCCGTCCTGGGTGTAGCGCGCGTCGAACTCCGCGAGATCGGCCGCCGCCACCGGGTCGCCGGGGTGGACGACGGCCAGCACGGCGGCCCGCACACACGCCGCGTCGTCGAAGTAGTGCGGGTTGTCGTGGCCGGTGGCGGGCGGGCGCAGTCCGGCGGCGAGGTTGCCGAGCCCGGCCCGTACCGAGATCCGGGCCCGCAGCGGCAGGACCGCCGACTCGACCTCCG
>CBRG010000650.1 GCA_000470535.1 Streptomyces sp. AW19M42 | reverse complement strand
TATAATTTATTGCTAACTTCTAGCCTACTTACGAAAGTCCTCGCGGACTTTCTTGGTCGGTAATTATTTACTAAATTAGTTGCTTGAAACACGCAACAAACCATATACAACAACGTTAGCGTATAATACATGAATGAACCCTCCATTCAATAACTTAACGCAACAAATCTAAAATTATAGATTTGTAAAATGGAATTAAAAAAACATAGAAGATTAACTTTAAAAGAAAGAGTGATTATTCAGACACTTTTAATAGAAAAAAAGCCAAAATCATACATCGCTAAAAAACTAAAAAGAGCACCTTCAACAATTACAAGAGAAGTGAATAAATGGGTGCAGAAAAAGGAAGACAATTACGATGCTGAACTTGCTCACTGGTGTACTAAACAAGATTATTTAAACAAAAGAAACTTAGATAAAATAAGTACATATTCTCTACTTAAATTTTTTGTCTATAGAGGTCTTTTATCAAGCTGGACACCTGAACAAATTTCTGGAAGACTCAAAGAGTTGTATCCTAATGATCCAATAATGTCTATTTCTCACGAAGCTATTTATAGACATATATATACAAGACCACAAGCTCGTTTAAATAAAAAGTTAATCAAACTATTAGTCCGTAAAAAAACAAGGCGTAGAACTTCTAAAAAAAGACGTGGTGGTGGAAGTAAAATCATAAACCAAGTCAGTATTGACAATAGACCACAACATATTGAACTAAGAAAGGAAGTTGGACATTGGGAAGGTGATTTAGTGATTGGAAAGAACAATAAAAGTGCTATTGGAACTATTGTAGAACGCAAAACTAGATTTACTTTAATCGTGAAATTAGAGTCTAAAAAAGCAGGTGAAGTAGCTAATGAATTTTCTAAAATATTAAACAAATTAAATCCTATTTATAAAAAATCAATGACTTATGACAACGGAATTGAAATGGCTAGACACGAAAAAATTACTGAAAATACCGGAATGAAAATATACTTTGCTCACCCCTATTCTTCCTGGGAAAGAGGAACCAATGAAAATACGAACGGACTCATTAGAAGGTATCTTCCAAAGGGAACTAATTTTAACGAAATTCACCTAAATCAACTCCAAAT
>CBRG010000649.1 GCA_000470535.1 Streptomyces sp. AW19M42 | reverse complement strand
TTTTTTTTCAAGCAGAAGACGGCATACGAGATAATTTCATCTACAGAAGCAAATGAAACCTCATTTAATTGAAAGTTGCTATGAAACTTATCTATTTTCAATCTTCTAAAATTCTATAATTTTCTTTTAAATTAACCGGTTCAGTAATCTTACCAGTTAATTTTTCTTTCCAATTTTTCCATCCATATTTTTTAGAAAAAATAAATAATAGAATTGGATATAAAACCAACACAGGGAAAAACATTTCCCACCCTACAGAAGGTTCTGAGGTATCTACATACAATGCATCCGTTTGAAAAACAGTCCAATTTGTAGTTACAAAAAATGCGGCGACAATATTATTTATAGCATGTAGGCCAATTGCCAATTCGGTTCCTTCGTCCATTAAGGTGGTAATTCCGTAAAAGAATCCTGTTCCAATATAAAAAACCATAGAAATGTAACCTAGTTTCTCTACCTCTGGATTTGCGCCATGTAATAAACCAAAACAAACTGAAGTGATAAATAAAGGCACCCATCTATTTTTAGCTAAAATCCCCAAACCTTGCATAAAGTATCCTCTAAACAATAACTCTTCAAAACTAGTTTGAAAAGGCAAAAACAAAAAAGAAACTGCTATTAAAGTAAAGAAAGGTATCGGTTTAAAATTCCACTCATAACTTTCTGGAGAC
>CBRG010000648.1 GCA_000470535.1 Streptomyces sp. AW19M42 | reverse complement strand
CCGATCTGCTGCTGCTCGACGAGCCGACCACGTACCTCGACATCGCCCATCAGGTGGAGGTCCTCGACCTGGTGCGCCGGCTCGCCGCCCCGGCGGCCGACGGCACCCGCGGCCGGACCGTGGTGACGGTGCTCCACGACCTCAACCAGGCCGCCCGGTACGCCGACCACCTGGTCGCCATGAAGGCGGGCCGGATCGTCGCGGAGGGCCGCCCGGAGGACGTCGTCACCGCCGAGCTCGTCCGCGAGGTCTTCGGACTGGCCGCGGTGATCGTCCCGGACCCGGTGACGGGTTCGCCGCTCGTCGTGCCGGGGGCGCCCTGGCAGCCCGCGCACGCGTCCTGAACCCGGACTCCGCACACCCCCACCACTACGAAAGGCAATCCATGGCCACCTCCGTCCGCCGCCGTGGCCTCACCCTCGGCGCACTCGCCCTGACCGGCGCACTCGCACTCTCCGCCTGCGGCTCCTCCGACTCCGACTCCGGCGCCAAGAGCGACGGCGGCTCTTCGGCGGGCAACGGCACGCGCACCGTAGGGACGGCGATGGGTGACGTGAAGGTCCCGGTGCACCCCGAGCGCGTCGTGGTCCTGGACACCGGTGAGCTGGACTCCGCGCTCACCCTCGGCGTGCAGCCCGTCGGCGGCACGCACTCGGCGACCGAGGACGGCTTCCCCGCCTACCTGCCGGCGGCGCGGACGAGGGGCATCAAGGAGGTCGGTGAGATCGCCAACCCCAACATGGAGGCCGTCGCCGCCCTGAAGCCGGACCTGATCCTCACCAGCAAGGTCCGCGACGGCGACCGCTACAAGCAGCTCAGCGCGATCGCCCCGACCGTGATGACGGAGTCCACCGGCTCGGACTGGAAGAACAACTTCAAGGTGCACGCGGAGGCGCTCGGCAAGCAGGCGGAGGCGAAGAAGGTCGTCGCCGCGTACGACGCCCATGTCGCGAAGGTGACCGAGGCCGTCGGCGGCACGAAGAAGGCGGCGGCCACCGACGTCAACTTCGTACGGTTCGTCGAGGGCGCGGACATCCGCATCTACGGCAAGCAGAACTACATCGGCTCGGTCCTCGCCGACATCGGCATGGGCCGCCCCGCCATCACGGACAAGGCCAAGGACGGCTTCTCGTACGACGTGTCGCCCGAGAAGATCGACCTCGCGGACGCGGACGCCGTCTTCACCTCGACGTACGGCGACCCGGACAAGGCGGGCACGACCCGGACGATGAAGAGCGGGCTGTGGAAGAACCTGCGGGCCTCCAGGGACGGAAAGGTCTTCAAGGTCGACGACCGGCTGTGGATCGCGGGTATCGGCTACACCGCGGCCGACCGGATCCTCGACGAGTTCCAGACGAGGATGACGGGCTGACAGCGGGGCCCTTGGGCGGGCGGCTGCGGGGTTCTTTGACCTTGCCCGGGTCCTTGGCGCGGGGTTCCGTCCTC
>CBRG010000647.1 GCA_000470535.1 Streptomyces sp. AW19M42 | reverse complement strand
CGGGGCCGTGCCCGCCGTGCCCGCCGTGGAGGTACGCAGTACGGTCGGCCCGAGCCGGCAGGTCCGGGCCCCGGCGGCGGCGAACGCGGCCAGTTCCTCCGGCGAGACGCCGCCCTCCGGGCCGACGACCAGCACGATCTCGCCCGCTTCGGGCAGCGCGACGGTGGCCAGCGGTTCGCCGGGGTACCCGCGGTCCTCGTGCAGTACTGCCGCGAAGTCGGCGGTGGCCAGAAACGCGGCGACCTGTTTGGTCGTCATCGCGTCCGCCACCTCGGGGAACCGCACCCGGCGGGACTGCTTGCCGGCCTCACGGGCGGTGCCGCGCCATTTCGCCAGCGCCTTGAGACCCCGGTCGCCCTTCCACTGGGTGATGCAGCGCCCGGCCTGCCACGGCACGATCGCGTCGACACCGGTCTCCGTCATCGTCTCGACGGCGAGCTCGCCCCGGTCGCCCTTGGGCAGGGCCTGGACGACGGTGATGCGGAGGCCGGGGCGGGGTTCCTCGTGGACCGGCTCCAGACCGCTGAGCACCAGCCGGTCCTTGCCCTCTGCGGCGGACACCACACCTTGCGCCCAGCGGCCCCGGCCGTCCGTCAGGACGACTTCCTCCCCAGTGTGCAGGCGTCGGACCGAGACGGCGTGCCGTCCTTCCGGGCCGTCCAGGACGAACCCGGACCCCGTGGGCATCTCCTCGACGACGAAGACGGGTGCCGTCACTGCGCGCTCCTCGTGCTCACTGCCGCCCGTGCGGCGTCCAGTTCCTCGACGAGCAGGGCGACGAGCCGGCCGGCCGTCAGCTCGCGTGCCATCCGGTGCCCCTGGCCGGCCCACAGCGCCATGCCCTGCGCGTCCCCGGCCTTGGCCGCCGCCTTGCGCAGCGGCGCGGTCAGCTGGTGGATCTGCGGGTAGGCGGCGGGGGCGTACGGCCCGTGCTCGCGGACGAAGCGGTTGACCAGACCGCGGGCCGGGCGCCCGGAGAAAGCCCGGGTCAGGGTGGTGCGGACGAACAGCTGGTTGGTCAGGGCCTGCTTGTGCAGCAGGTGAGCGCCGGACTCCGGGCAGATCAGGAAGGCGGTGCCGAGCTGCGCGGCATCGGCCCCGGCCGCGAGGACCGCCGCGATCTGGGAGCCGCGCATCAGCCCGCCGGCGGCGATGACCGGGATCTGCACGGTCTCGCGGACCTGGGCCACCAGGCTGAGCAGCCCGGTCCCGATGCCGTCGGCCTGCGGGTCGTCCCGGTGGGTGGACTGGTGGCCGCCCGCCTCGACGCCCTGGGCGCAGACCGCGTCGGCGCCGGCCCACTGCGCGGCCTGGGCCTCCTCAGGGGTGGTGACCGTCACGACGGTGTACGTGCCCACGGCGGCGAACGCGTCGAGGGTGTCGCGGGTCGGGCAGCCGAAGGCGAAGGAGACCACCGGGACCGGGTCCTCCAGCAGGATGGCGAGCTTGGCCTCGTAGCCGTCGTCACCGTCGGATTCGGTCTCCCCGAGCGGCGTCTCGTACCAGGTGGCCTCGCCCGCGAGCTGGTGCCGGTAGACCTCGACGGCGCTCGGGTCGGCGAGGTTGGGCTGCGGCATGAAGAGGTTGACGCCGAAGGGCTGGCCGGTCAGTCCGCGGACCTGCTTGACATCGTTGTACATGCCGTCCGCCGTCTTGTACCCGGCGGCCAGGAAGCCGAGCCCGCCGGCCTCGGCCACGGCTCCCACGAGCTGCGGGCAGGAGGCTCCGCCCGCCATCGGGGCCTGCACGATCGGATACCGGCAGAGATCGGTCAACGCGGATGGCATGACGGCATCGTGTCATGCCCGTCCTGTCCCGTGATGCGCACCCCGTGGCCGCGTTATGTCCGCAATGCCGTACGGGCCCGGAAACCCGGGCCCGTACGGTTGCGACGCCTGGGATCAGCGGCCGTTGAACGCGTCCTTGAGGCGCGAGAACAGGCCCTGCTGGCCGGGCTGGAACTGGCCGGTGGGCCGTTCCTCGCCGCGCAGTTTCGCCAGCTCCCGCAGGAGGCGTTCCTGCTCGGGGTCCATCTTCGTCGGGGTCATCACCTCGACGTGCACGATCAGGTCGCCACGCCCGCCGCCCCGCAAGTGCGTGATGCCGCGCCCGTGCAGCGGGACGGACTGGCCGGACTGGGTGCCCGGCCTGATGTCGACCTCCTCCAGGCCGTCGAGCGTCTCCAGCGGCACCTTGGTGCCGATGGCCGCCGCCGTCATGGGGAGGGTGACCGTGCAGTGCAGATCGTCGCCGCGCCGCTGGAACACCGCGTGCGGCAGCTCGTGGATCTCGACGTAGAGATCGCCGGCCGGGCCGCCGCCGGGGCCGACCTCGCCCTCGCCCGCGAGCTGGATGCGGGTGCCGTTGTCGACACCTGCGGGGATCTTCACGGTGAGGGTGCGCCGCGAACGGATGCGGCCGTCGCCGGCGCACTCCGGGCAGGGGGTCGGCACGACCGTGCCGAAGCCCTGGCACTGCGGGCAGGGCCGTGAGGTCATGACCTGGCCGAGGAACGACCGGGTGACCTGGGAGACCTCGCCCCGGCCTCGGCACATGTCACAGGTCTGGGCCGAGGTGCCGGGCGCGGCACCCTCTCCGCTACAGGTCGTACAGACGACGGCCGTGTCGACCTGGATGTCCTTGGTCGTACCGAAGGCCGCCTCCGAGAGGTCGATCTCCAGCCGGATCATGGCGTCCTGGCCGCGCCGGGTGCGCGAACGGGGTCCGCGCTGCGACGCCGTGCCGAAGAACGCGTCCATGATGTCGGAGAAGTTGCCGAAGCCGCCCTGTCCGAATCCGCCCGCGCCACCTCCGCCCGAGGCGGACAGCGGGTCGCCGCCGAGGTCGTAGACCTGCTTCTTCTGCGCGTCCGAGAGGACCTCGTAAGCGGCGTTGATCTCCTTGAACCGCTCCTGGGTCTTCGGATCGGGGTTCACATCCGGGTGCAGCTCGCGTGCGAGCCGCCGGAAGGCCTTCTTGATCTCGTCCTGTGAAGCGTCGCGGCGCACGCCGAGTACGGCGTAGTAGTCCGTGGCCACTTACGACTCCGCCAGGATCTGTCCGACGTAACGTGCCACTGCGCGTACCGCTCCCATCGTTCCGGGGTAGTCCATGCGGGTCGGTCCGACCACGCCGAGTTTGGCGACTGCCTCGTCGCCCGAACCGTAGCCGACCGCGACGACGGACGTGGAGTTGAGGCCCTCGTGGGCGTTCTCGTGCCCGATTCGTACGGTCATGCCCGAGTCCTTGGCCTCGCCGAGCAGTTTCAGCAGCACGACCTGCTCCTCCAATGCCTCCAGCACCGGCCGGATCATCACGGGGAAGTCGTGCCCGAAGCGGGTGAGGTTGGAGGTGCCGCCGATCATCAGCCGCTCCTCCGTCTCCTCGACGAGGGTTTCGAGCAGGATCGAGAGCACGGTGGACACGGTCGTCCGGTCCTCGCTCTCGAAGGATTCCGGCAGGTCCTGCACCAGCTGCGGGACGTCCGCGAACCGGCGTCCCACCACCCGGCTGTTGAGCCGGGCCCGCAGATCGGCGAGAGAGGTCTCACCGAACGGCGTCTGGCAGTCGACCAGCCGCTGTTCGACCCGGCCGGTGTCCGTGATCAGCACGAGCATCAGCCGGGCGGGGGCCAGGAGCAGCAGTTCCACGTGCCGCACCGTCGAGCGGGTCAGCGAGGGGTACTGCACGACGGCGACCTGCCGGGTCAGCTGCGCGAGCAGCCGTACGGTACGTCCCACGACATCGTCGAGGTCGACCGCGCCGTCGAGGAAATTCTGAATGGCCCTGCGCTCCGGCGACGACAGGGGCTTGACGCCCGCGAGCCGGTCGACGAAGA
>CBRG010000646.1 GCA_000470535.1 Streptomyces sp. AW19M42 | reverse complement strand
CACACCCAAGGCGATCCGGTCCGACAACCGCTCACCCGACGACTTCACCTGCCCAGGCCTTGGCACACCACATCCAACGACCCACACAGCCCAAAGTCACCGGTATTGGCCCTAGTGGTCCAACTGGTAGGACCAGTTGGTTCAGACGGGACCGTAACAGTGGGCAGGGAGTACCGGCCAGCGCCTGACGGAAAACCCGCGAGGTTGGCTATGTGCCGGTTCTGTTGCCGTCCCTGTGGCCTTCGGCCTGCCCCAGCAGCGTCTCGATGTGGTTGCGTGCCATGGTGTCGACCCGCAGGTCGAGGTCTGCCCCGTAGGTGCGCAGCCCGAGCAGCAGGTGCTCCCGCATCCGCGCGCAGGCGAGGTCCACGTCCCGCGCCTCGACCGCTTCGAGGATCTCCGGGTGGTGCGGCACGCCGGGTTCACCGATCGACGGATCGGAGTTCGAGCGGAGCATCATCTCGAACATCATCCCGCTGATCGAGGACAGCATGATCCGCAGGACCGGGTTCCTGCTCGCCACCGCGATGGCGTCGTGGAAGTCCATGTCGGCCTGGGCCTTGACGACGACATCGGCCGTCGCTTCCAGGGCGTCCCGTGCGGACCGCATGGCCGCGAGGTCTTCTTCCGTCGCCCGGCCGGTCGCCAGGCGGACCATCTCCACCTCCAGCGGAATCCGCGCCTCGATGAGCTGCCGGACGGTGGGGCGGCCCGCCCGGTACAGCGCGTCGTATCCCCTGGCCTGCCCGGAGGACTGCTCGCGGACGAAGGAACCCCGGCCCGGGGCCACTTCGATCAGGTGCTGGGCCTCCAGCCGCCGCAGCACCTCGCGCACCACGTTCCTGCTGGAGCCGAACTGGGCGGCCAGCTCGCGCTCCGAGGGGAGTTTCGTCCCGACGGCGATCTCTCCGGACCTGATGTCGTGTTCCAGCCGACGGGCGATGCGCTCCGTCAGGAGTGTGCGCCGGGCGGGGTCCGCGGCCGGCCCGGGCCGCTCGGAACCGGGCGGGGAGGAGGGGTCGGACGGCTGCATGTCGGCAGCGTACAGGCCGGTCACGGCCCGGTCGGTGCCGCTGGGCCCGGCCGTCGGCGGCACCGGACCACCCACCCCACGACGGACGGGCGACCGGCTCGGTGCCCGTGGTCAGAAGCCGCCGGCCGCGGTCCGCTCGGCCAGCTTCTGGAACTCACCGAGATCGTAGTTGGCCAGAACCG
Source organism: Streptomyces sp. AW19M42 (assembly GCA_000470535.1). Lineage (GTDB taxonomy): Bacteria > Actinomycetota > Actinomycetes > Streptomycetales > Streptomycetaceae > Streptomyces. The sequence continues at coordinate 95 of CBRG010000646.1, read as the reverse complement.
AGTCAAGATTGGTGAGGGCTCCCAGGTGCTCCACGAATCCCTGGGGGTCGTATTCGATCTGCAGGGTCAGCCGGCTCGACGCGTCGTCGAGCCGG
>CBRG010000645.1 GCA_000470535.1 Streptomyces sp. AW19M42 | reverse complement strand
GGGAGCCGTTGCACACCGAGCTTCGCCGCGACGGCGTGGGCGGCGACGACCGAGTCACCGGCGGTGTCCGCGGCCGCGGGCGGCAGCCCCGTGGTGTCGAGCCGGCCGCTGTAGGCGCCGGCGAGCAGGCTGCCCAGCAGGGCGATGCCGAGAGCGCCGCCCGTCTGGCGCACGGTCATCAGCAGGCCGGACCCGCTGCCGGAGCGGTCCGGGGGCAGTGCGCCCAGGGCGGCGTCCATGGCCGGGACGACGGCGAGGCCGAAGCCGACTCCGGCGATGGAGAGCCACAGCGCGGTGAAGCCGTAGCCGCTGTCGAGTGTCGTACGGCTGCCGAGGATCGCGGCGAAGGCGAGCACGACGAGTCCCGCCGTCATCGTGGCGCGGGCGCCGAAGCGTGCGTTGGCCGGGCCGCCCGCCCTCGTGGCGAGGAGCAGTCCGCCCATCATCGGCAGCATGCGTACCCCGGTACCGAAGGCGTCGTTGCCCAGTACGGCCTGGAGGTATCCGGGCAGGATGAACATCAGCCCCGCCAGCACGAACATCACGAGTGTCGCGGCGAGCGTGCTGAGCAGGAACGTCCGCTGGCGCAGCAGGGACATGTCGAGCATCGGGCGGGTGGCCCTGCGCTCGCGCAGGACCAGCGCGGCGATCAGGACCACGCCGACGCTCAGCACGGCCAGCACCAGCGGGTCGCCCCAGCCCCGGCCCGGTGCCTCGATGACCGCGTAGATCAGGGTGCCGAGGCCGGTCGCGGTCAGCACGGTCGACACCGGGTCGACCCTGGGGGCCGCGGGGTCGCGGGTCTCGGGGAGCAGGAACACGCAGGCGGTGATGCCGATGCCGACCATGGGCACGTTGATCAGGAAGACCGAGCCCCACCAGAAGTGGTCGAGCAGCCAGCCGCCCAGGATCGGGCCGAGCGGCAGGCCGAGCGCGGAGGCGGCCGAGACGATGCCGATGGCCTTCATCCGGTCCTTCGGCTCCCCGAACAGCGAGGGCAGGACGGCTAGGGCGAGCGGCATCACGAGGGCGCCACCGACGCCCATCACGCAGCGTGCGGCGATCACGGTGGGCACGTCGGTGGCGAGCGTGCCGAGGACCGAGCCGACGAAGAAGACGCCGAGGCCGGTGATGAGCATCCGGCGGCGGCCGAAGCGGTCCCCGAGCAGACCTGCCGGAAGCATCAGCGCGGCGAACACCACGACGTACGCGTCGGCCATCCACTGCTGTTCGCCGGTGGTGGCGCCGAGATCACCGGCCATCGTCGGCAGCGCCACATTGAGGATGGTCATGTCGAAGCCCAGGACGAGCATGCTCGCCACCAGCGCGCCCAGGGCCCACCAGCGTCGGTTCATGACGTACTCCTTTGAGGGTTGAAGTCAAATGACAGTAACTCTCAAAAGGTGGCGAGTGTCAATCTGTGCGTGGTCTCCCGGTGTCCGGGTACGCGAAAGGGCCGCGGCTCTCAAGCCGCGGCCCTTTCGGGG
>CBRG010000644.1 GCA_000470535.1 Streptomyces sp. AW19M42 | reverse complement strand
GAGCCCGCCCTTCAGGCACGGCGCTACTTTCGAAACACGCCCTACTTGCCCTTGTCCTCGGCCAGGGTGTGCGCGACCAGGGCGTTGGCGTGGCCGTGCCCCACGGCGTGCTCGGACTTGAGCCACGCCACGATCTCCATGTGCTTGGTCAGCGGCGAGGCGCGGATGAGGTCCTTCCACTCCGCGACCGGACGGCCGTACTTCTGCTCGATCGACGGGAAATAGCTCGCGGGGCCCTTTACTGCGTCAGTCATGGCCCCAGCCTCTCAGCCGGGTCCGACAGTCGCCCGGGTCCGGCCCGATGACCTATCCGCCCCTTGTGCGACTTGCCTCAATGCGCCACCATGCGCATGTCAAAACCGGAAGAACTCCGGTCGCAGAGGCCCCACACGCTCTGCGCAGGTCACTTGAGGGGACCCCCACATGAAAAAGCCTCTCGTCGGTGCGCTCTTCGCCGTGCTGCTCCTCGGAGCCGGCACGGCGCCCGCGACCGCGGCCACAAGCCACGACGCGGCAGCGCCCAGCACGGTCAAGGCGGCGGCGTCATCGAGCCACACGGCGGTCCGGGCGAAGGCCGGGACCAAGGCGGTCGGCTTCGCCGGAACCGTGGCGCTCAGCAACTGTTCGGGATCGGTCGTCCGTACGCCCGGCTCCCAGCCGGACGATCCCGCGCTCGTGCTCTCCAACGGGCACTGCATGGAGTCCGGTTTCCCCGGGCCCGGTGAGGTCGTGATCGACCAGCCGTCCACCCGCAGCTTCACCCTGCTGGATGCCTCCGGCGGCGACCTCGGCACGGTACGGGCGAGCAAGATCGCGTACGGGACGATGACGGACACCGACATATCGGTGTACGAACTCACCTCCACGTACGCCGAGATCGAGAGCGACTACGGGATCGAGGCGCTGGAGCTCAACACCGCGCACCCGGTACAGGGCGCGGCGATCACCGTGGCGTCCGGGTACTGGAAGCGCACGTACAGCTGCAACGTCGACGGGTTCGTCTACCGCCTCAAGGAGGGCGAGTGGACCTGGAAGGACTCGGTCCGCTACACCTCCGCCTGCCAGACCATCGGCGGCACGTCCGGCTCCCCGGTGATCGACGACGCCACCGGCAAGGTCGTCGCCGTCAACAACACCGGTAACGAGGACGGGCAGGAGTGCACGGACAACAATCCGTGCGAGGTCGACGAGAACGGCCAGGTGACGGTCCGCGAGGGCATCAACTACGCCCAGGAGACGTACGGCATCGTGCCGTGCATCGGTGCGGGCAACGTCTTCGACCTGGGTGCGGAAGGGTGCGCGCTGCCTAAGCCGTAACGGGCGGGGCACAGCCGGG
>CBRG010000643.1 GCA_000470535.1 Streptomyces sp. AW19M42 | reverse complement strand
TTACGGCTATCCGCAGCAGCAGTACCCCGGCGCACCGGTCGGCGGGGGCCCGGCGGGCCCCGGCGGCCGCAGCCCCTTCAAGGGGAAGCCCGCGATGATCATCGGTGCCGCGGTCGCCGCGCTGCTGGTCATCGGCGGCGGTGTCTACCTGGCCACGAGCGGCGGCGACGACGACAAGAAGCCCGTCGCGCAGGAGAGCACCGACGACGCGAAGCCGTCCGTCTCGCCCTCCGTGGACGAGGGCGACGGCAACGGGACGGGCCGTGAGGGCAACGACGACCTGAACGCCGGGCGCAAGGACGGCGAGGCCAAGGTCCTCTGGCTCCAGAAGAACGACGTCGACCTGCCGCGCAACGGCGCCGACGTGTACGGCCCCTGGATAGTCGGCGACACCCTCGTCAAGGGCATGTACCGCACCGTCTCCGGCTTCTCGGTGGCCGATGGCAAGCCGAAGTGGACGCTGAAGCTGGGCACGGACATCTGCTCCGCGCCGGCGCAGACCACCACCGACGGCAAGATCGTCATCGGGGTGAAGGACGGCACCACGGAGAAGGCGGACTGCGCGGACCTCCAGCTGATCGACCTCAACACCGGCAAGGCCGGCTGGAAGAAGTCCATCAAGAGCAGCGGGCTGTTCGACATGCTGTCCGACATCTCCCTCGCGATCAGCGGCAACACCGTGACGGTCGGCCGCACCGGCGCCTCCAACGCCTTCCGGGTGAGCGACGGCAAGGCACTGTTCGGCAAGCGCGACGGCAACTGCCAGCCGTTCTCCTTCGCGGGCGGCGCCAAACTGATCGCCGCGACCAACTGCCGCACCGGCGACGTCGAGAACCCCCAGCACGAGGTCGAGGAGATCGACCCGGTCAGCGGGAAGCCCAAGTGGACGTACAAGCCCGCGCGCGGCTGGGAGATCGACCGGTTCTACTCGGTGAGTCCGCTCATCGTCTCGCTGACCAAGGGCAGCGGCGACAGCAAGAAGTGGAGCATCCTCGCGCTCAAGGAGAACGGCTCGCTGCGCTCCCAGATCGTCAGTGACAAGGGCGACTCGTTCGCGACCAACTGCGGCGGCATGTTCGCCATCTTCGGCAAGTCCGTCGACGGCTGCGCGGGTATCGCGACCGACCCCAACACGCTCTACATGGCGACGCAGGACGACACCAGCGGCTCCGCCCGGACCAACAAGGTCGTCGCGTTCAACCTGAACACCGGCAAGACCAAGTGGAAGGCCAACGCCCCGGCCGAGCAGACGATGCAGCCGCTGCAGATGGAGGGCGGCAACCTGCTGCTCTACGTGGACGCCGGCTACGGCAAGGGCGGCGGGATCGCCAGCCTGGCGCCGACCGGGGGCACCCCGCAGATGGTGCTCCAGCACCCGGACTCGACGTCGGAGATCGAGAGCTCCTTCTACAACGAGAAGATCCGCTACGCGGGCGGCCGTTCGTTCGTCGTGAGCGGCCGGGTCAGCGCCAGCAACGACAAGGAAGAGCTGGAGACGAAGACCATGATGGCCTTCGGCAAGTAACGGCTCATCACGGCACCCGCAGGAACCCCGCCGGCCGCGGACGGCAGCAGCCCCGCCCGCGGCCGGTTCCGGCCCACCCCGACTGACTCTTCTTCTCAGAGGTACCCAACGCCATGACGCAGCCGCCCCAGCCGCCCCAGCCGCCCAACGAACCGCCGCAGGGCGGTTTCGGCGCACCGCAGGACCTGCCCCCCGGCGGTTTCGGCGCCCCGACACCGCCGCCCGCCGACCCGTTCG
>CBRG010000642.1 GCA_000470535.1 Streptomyces sp. AW19M42 | reverse complement strand
GACATTGTGGAACTCCAGTAAATACATTAGGGCGGATAATTCTACCGATAAGATCGTCTGGACGCCATAAGATCAGTGAACAAAAATAAAAAAAAGATCCTTGTATTTAAACTCATTCAATGGTTAAAGCATCCACAAGCTTGTGAGTAGCTATCATCTACCACTGGGTACTTTATCCACAACGAGATAATTTAGTTATTTACAAATCTAACTTTATAAGATCAAGGAAGATCCTTGCTTATTGGTGTCGCTTATATATAATCGCGCCACCCTGACTTTTGAGTTTGGCTCGTAGTGACAATTTTTTTACTTAGGATTCTTTTCTAAGGAATATTAATTTAATCTACCAGAAAGAAGCATCTCTGATTGACTTTTAGTCGATCAATCAATAGAATTCGCTCTCTTTTTAATCGGCTAATGCTTTTGATTATTATTGTTTGGTTACTTTATAGTAATTAAGCAAAAAAAATTAAAAAATCTAGCTACTGTACAGTACTTAACAATAAGTGGAAAAGAGCATGAAACGTACTTTTCAACCAAGCAACATTAAGCGTAAGCGTTCACACGGTTTTAGATCTCGTATGGCGACTAAGAACGGTCGTGCCGTATTAGCTCGTCGTCGTGCTAAAGGCCGCGCTAGC
>CBRG010000641.1 GCA_000470535.1 Streptomyces sp. AW19M42 | reverse complement strand
TTTTTTTTTTTCAAGCAGAAGACGGCATACGAGATAACCCGTTACCATCCGAAAATATTCACAAATGCTGGAAGAACAAGGATACCCTTTCGCCAAAGCCGAAAATGGTTGGCGTCAATATAGCGAAGATGATATTAGGTTCTTAGAGTATTTATGTGACATGAAGAATATGGGCAGGTCACTAGATGAATCAGTCCAACATATAGCGTCTTTATATCGGTCCAATTTAACCATATCGCCATCCGCTATACCGCTACACGAGAAAAATCCTTTGATTGAATTCATCCAAGCACAACAGGAATTTAATCAAAAAATACTCGAAAGACTGGAAGCACAAGAAAAAAGACAAATTGAAAGAGATCAAAACCTAATGAAAGCACTAAGAGAATCACAAGAAGCAAAAAAACAAATTGCAGCTACTCAACAAAAAAAATGGTGGAAATTCTGGAAATAAAAGAAGGACCATCAAAAGATGGTCCTTCTTCAACTAAAGCACCCGTTAGTTGAACAATCCTTACATTGTATAAGTATCGCTTTCACCAAGATAAATCGTCAATATGACCGACCTGAATCTTAAATGCCTTCAGGTTCATATTTAATTTTATTATCATATCTTGATAAATCTTCTTTACTCCAACTTTTTTTTGTTCCGTAACCACTTCGTTATCTGGAATTACAATAATAAGCCTAATATCATTTTTGGAATTAATCATTCCTACCGTTTGATAGCTATATCCCACTTTTCTCAATTCTTCTCCGACTTGGTCAAAGAAGCCTCCCTCTTTTTGAAGCGATTCGATATAGTACTCTAATTCTATTTGTTCTTCTTCGGATAATTGCGAAATATGGACATTATCTTCTTTTTCTTTCTCCTGAGTATAAATAAAAATAGCTATTATCAATAAGAGAGAACCAAAGACAACTGCACTAAGCTTTCCTTTTTTCACACAACATCTCCTTTATTAAGGATATGAGTATATAAATGGGGAAATAACCGATTAGCGACTTCCCCTAAAATGAGCCTGAATACAAAAACTTTTGAATCGATTCCTTCTTACTC
>CBRG010000640.1 GCA_000470535.1 Streptomyces sp. AW19M42 | reverse complement strand
GACTGGAGTTCCGACGTGTGGTGTTTTTTTCCAAGCAGAAGACGGCATACGAGATGGCACGGCTACCCATTGATTACACTTGGCAGTGGCCAGGCCCTGAACGTGGATGGACGGGTGATCATTGTTACACCAAGTGGCATAGAATCGAGCCCTAACCGCTAATCCCATATTTGGAGGACACAAAGCAATCAATGGCTATCAGCTATTTTGCAAAGGGTGAGCTTTCGTCGGGCTTCCACGGCTGGCGCGTAGTTGTCACCATCCGTGGCAAGCGCTACCAGAAATACTTCTCGCTCCGTCAACCAAACTCACTCGTTCCTGAAAATCTTTGGTATCGCTATCAATACACGCGCGCGCAGTATTACGAAGCCCGCTGGATGGCTCGATCAGCCGGAGTGCAGTATCTCGACTTCATCCAGACAGATCACCCGAGCACTCGCCCCTTTCGGGGAGTTGGATTCCGTGGCATCACCCTAGGAATCGGAGCTGGCAAAAGTGCTGCT
>CBRG010000639.1 GCA_000470535.1 Streptomyces sp. AW19M42 | reverse complement strand
TTTTTTTTTCAAGCAGAAGACGGCATACGAGATTCCTTGGGCATTATATGTAGGTATTGGTTTACTAATTGCAGGAAATGGTTTCTTTAAACCTAATATTACTTCAATTATTAATGGTGTTTATAAAAACGCTCAAGAAAAAAAGGATGGTGCATTTACTATTTTTTATATGGGTGTAAATGCTGGTGCTTTTTTAGGTATTATGCTTTGTGGTTATGTAGGTGAAACTTATGGTTGGCATTTTGGTTTTGGTTTAGCTGGTATTTTTATGTTTTTCGGAATGTTACAATTCTATTTCGCTCAAAGCATTTTTGGTAATGTTGGTACAAAGCCAAGTAAAATTGTTGATTTATCTGATGCAGTTGCTAGTAAAGATGAAAAGAGTTATGACGATGTACCTAGCAATGTACAAAGAGACAGATATATTGTTGTTGGTATTTTAGCATTCTTTACTATTTTCTTTTGGGCTGCATTTGAACAAGCGGGTGGTTCTATGACTATTTTTGCTAAAGATTATACCAATAGAGTATTAGAAGGTAGCGCTGCAAATATTTTTAGAATAGCAAA
>CBRG010000638.1 GCA_000470535.1 Streptomyces sp. AW19M42 | reverse complement strand
ATGGTTATTTTGGCAAATTTGAGTGTTATTAGTTTGCATGAATGTGCTTTGGCATAGCGGACAAATGAAAGGCGTCATAGAGTTTACTGCTTTAAAATAGAAAGTGAGTATCAAGAGAAAGACAGTTTACACTGCCTTAATCAGGAATTACGACTATTTATGACGAGGAGTTAAAAAATACCCGTCATAAATAATGTTTTGTCTAAGATAAACCTTAAGTTGTAATTAAACTTAAAAGTTAAAAAATAACACTATGATGATATTGTAAGAGTACATCTTGTACGGCAACCATTGTTTCTCTGGTGGGGGCATGCACGCCTTCTAAAGGGTAAATTTCACCCATTTCAATCCATTTATGTCTACCTAACTCATGGTAAGGCAGCATTTCTATTTTTTCGATATTTTTCATCGGTTGAATAAATTGACCCAGCGAATGTGCATCTTTCAGACTGTCTGTAATCCCTGGTACGACAACATCTCGTATGCCGTCTTCTGCTTGAAAAAAAAAA
>CBRG010000637.1 GCA_000470535.1 Streptomyces sp. AW19M42 | reverse complement strand
TTTTTTTTTTCAAGCAGAAGACGGCATACGAGATGGTTGTGCGTGACTTCATCGGACGGGACCCCTCCCTGGTGCAGTGCCTCGCAGCCCGTCAGGGCCGCGCGAAGCAACGAGACTTGCCATCCAGAGTAGAGAAACCACCGGCTTTTGCCACCCCAGCGCGTCCACGAATCCACGCGCGAGGACGTCAGCGCGGCTGATCGGCTCGTTCGACGACGTGGCGGTCATGGCACGCAAGTCTGGCGGAAGTCGCCAAACCCACCGCAGACTTTTCCACAGGCAGGCGTCAGCGCAGGCGGACCATGAGCTGCCCGTTGTCCTTGGACTGGAGTTCCAGGAAGTCTCCCTGCGACTCCATGAACGCCTTGAACGAGGAGTAGCCGAGCGCCTTCTCCTTGAACGTCGAGTCCATGCGCTGCATCTGGCTCTTCACCGACGAGGAGTGCAGCCACTCGTCGTCGCTCTTCTCCATCCCCACCCGGATTGCCCGGAGCAGCAACGCCGTCGCTCCCTCCGCAGCAGT
>CBRG010000636.1 GCA_000470535.1 Streptomyces sp. AW19M42 | reverse complement strand
CATGTTCAGTTCACAGCTGTACTTATTTGGTTTCAGGATGAGGCTAGGTTTGGACAACGTAATACAACCACTAGAATATGGGCAGAAAAAGGGACCAGACCAAGGGCCGTTCAGCAGCAACAATTTGAGTATGCTTATTTATTTGGCGCGGTCTGTATCAATACAGGTCAAACCGAAGCATTAGTAATGCCTTACAGTAATAGTGAAGTGATGAAAGTTCATTTACGCTTAATTTCTGATGCAACCCCAAAGGGAAAACATGCCGTTGTAATAATGGATCGAGCCAGTTGGCACCAGTCTTATTTAGCTGAAGAGTTTACTAACCTAACTATTATTCACCTCCCTCCGTACTCTCCTGAATTGAATCCAATCGAACAAGTTTGGCATTGGATGCGGGATAATGAAATCGCGAATAGATGCTTTGATGGTTATAACGATATTGTCAATAAATGTTGTGATGCTTGGAATCGCTTCAGTGAAGACAAAAATAGAGTCATCTCACAATGTTATAGAGACTGGACTAATCTGGAAACTTAATTATCGGAATTGGTATAATACCATTTCCGATAAATAT
>CBRG010000635.1 GCA_000470535.1 Streptomyces sp. AW19M42 | reverse complement strand
TTTTTTTTCAAGCAGAAGACGGCATACGAGATAGAAGTTTAGATAGAGATGGTTGGCTAGGATAAAATTAATTTTTATAAACGCAAATTCGCAGAGAATTACAGTTAATAATCTGTTTGTTTTTTTTTACTAAATGATGAGCTTTGTTTCTGAAAAAGCAATGAATTTTCACTAAAATTAGCTACGCTTTCTTTTCAAATAAATATTATAAAGTAGACCAAACATAATTAAACAGACACCTAATAAAGTCCATAAATTATAAATTTCATCAAACCAAAAAGCACCAATTACAATCATAAAAACAACTTCTAAATATTTTAAAGGTACAACTACGTTTGTTTCTCCAGATTGTAATGATTTTGTCATGTATAACTGACCAACATACCCAAAAAAACCTAAACTTAATAAAAGTAACCACTCTGTTAAATTAGGCGTTTTCCAATATTTTATAGACATAATTCCGCCAAATGAAAATGCTAAAATCATAAAATAATTTATAATCACTAGAGGATTTTCTGAATCTCCTAGTTTTCTAATTACAATAAATATCAACCCTA
>CBRG010000634.1 GCA_000470535.1 Streptomyces sp. AW19M42 | reverse complement strand
AGGACGGCCGCGCGCAGCGCTGTCGCGGCCCGCAGCGCCGAGGCCGGGGGGCCGAGCCGCAGCAGGGCCCGAGCCGTTTCCGCGCGGGCCTGCCTCGCCTCCAGAGCCGACGTCAGGAGCGTCGCCGTCGTGCAGCCGATGACGAGTACGGCGCCGAGTGCGGTGAGCGGTCCGAAGGGACGGGGGCCCGTCCCGTACAGCGCGAACGCGGCGATGACGGCCGAGAGCACCGCGCAGACGACACCCAGCGGCCGACCGATCCGGCGCGCCTCGTCCATCAGTCCCCGGCCCGCCAGCAGCCGTACGGCTCCGGGGCGCACCGCCTGGAGCAGCCGTCCGGCGAGATGGGTCAGCCCGGGGCCGGCCGTGGCGAGGCCGATCGCCGTCAGCGTCCACCCGACCAGGACCCAGGCCGGGGTGGAGTCCAGCTTTCCGGGGAGCGGGAACGGGCTGCCCGACGAGCCGCGGCTCGCGTACGCCTCGACCGCGAGGCCGGCGGCCGTCAGGGCGACGCCCCACGGCAGCCCGGCCGGCGGCGCGGCCGG
>CBRG010000633.1 GCA_000470535.1 Streptomyces sp. AW19M42 | reverse complement strand
ACCGTCCGCTCTGGCTCGGCTCGGTCAAGTCGAACATCGGCCACACGCAGGCCGCGGCAGGTGTCGCGGGCGTCATGAAGATGGTCCTGGCGATGCGGCACGAGGCACTGCCGAAGACGCTGTACGCGGACAAGCCCTCGACCCACGTGGACTGGTCGACGGGCGCGGTAGAACTGCTCTCGGAGGCCCGGGACTGGCCGCGCGGCGAACGCGCGCGCCGCGCGGGGGTCTCGTCCTTCGGCATCAGCGGTACGAACGCCCACATCATCCTGGAAGAGGCACCCGCCCCGGCGGAGCCCCGGCCCGCAGACACCGTGCGGCCACCGGTGATGCCCTTGCCACTGTCCACCCGGCAGCCCGAGGCCCTCCCCGAACTCGCGGCCCGGCTCCGCGCGTCCCTGACGGCGCACCCGAACGCCCGCACCCAGGACATCGGCCACACCCTGGCCACGGGCCGCGCCGCGTTCGAACACCGGGCCGTGGTCCTGGCCCACGACGCGGAATCGACCCTCACCGGCCTGGAAGCCCTCGCCACCGGAACCGGAACCGGCACCGGGACCGCCGGCCGACTGGTCCAGGGCACGGCTGCGGCACGGGGCAGCGGACGGGGCCGCAGGCGGCTGGCGTTCGTGTTCTCGGGTCAGGGTGGTCAGCGGGTCGGGATGGGGCGTGAACTCGCAGAGGTGTTCCCGGTGTTCGCGGCTGCGCTGGATGAGGTGTGCGCGCATTTTGATGGTCTGCGTGAGGTGATGTTCACCGATGCGGAGGCGTTGAAGTCGACCG
>CBRG010000632.1 GCA_000470535.1 Streptomyces sp. AW19M42 | reverse complement strand
ACGGCCAGGACCGGCCCGCGGAGCGGCCCCTGTGGCTCGGCTCGGTCAAGTCGAACATCGGCCACACCCAGGCCGCCGCAGGCGTCGCAGGTCTGATCAAGATGGTGCTGGCGATGCGGCACGAGGTACTGCCCGGCACCCTGCACGTGAATGAGCCGTCGACCCACGTCGACTGGTCGTCCGGTGCCGTGGAACTGCTGTCCGAGGCCCGTCCGTGGCCGCGCGGCGACCGGCCGAGGCGCGCCGGGGTGTCGTCGTTCGGCATCAGCGGGACGAACGCCCACGTGATCATCGAGGAGGCGCCCGACTTCGCCCGGGCACCGGCCACGGTCCCGGACGTCGCGCTGCCGGTGGTGCCGTGGGTGGTGTCCGCGAAGACGGCCACCGCACTGTCCGCACAGGCTGTGCGGCTGGCTTCCGAGCCGGACGGCCCGGAGACGGTCGATGTCGGCCTGTCGCTGGCGACCACCCGGGCGGCGCTGGAGCACCGAGCCGTCGTTCTCGGTACGGACGCCGATGAGCTGCGGGC
>CBRG010000631.1 GCA_000470535.1 Streptomyces sp. AW19M42 | reverse complement strand
CGAGCCACAGGGGCCGGTCCTCCGGGCGGTCCTGGCCGTAGGTGGCCAGCAGCGCCTGCGCCTCGATCGGGTCACCCAGCGAGGTACCCGTGCCGTGCGCCTCGACCACATCGACGTCCGCGGAGGTCAGTCCGGCATTGGCCAGTGCCTGCCGGATGACGCGCTGCTGCGAGGGGCCGTTGGGGGCGGTGAGGCCGTTCGACGCACCGTCCTGGTTGATCGCACTGCCCCGGATGACGGCCAGGACGCGGTGGCCGTTGCGCTGGGCCTCCGACAGCCGTTCCAGGACGAAGACCCCGGCGCCCTCCGAGATTCCCATGCCGTCGGCGTCGTCGGAGAACGCCTTGGAACGACCGTCCTCGGCGAGGCCGCGCTGGCGGCTGAACCCGATGAACCCGAGCGGTGAGGAGCCGATGGAGGCCGCTCCGGCGAGCGCCATCGAGCACTCCCCGGACAGCAGGGCCTGGGAGGCCAGCCGCAGGGCCACCAGGGCGGAGGAGCATCCGGTGTCGACGGTGACGGCCGGGCCCTCCAGCCCCAGGGTGTACGAGATGCGCCCGGAGGCGATGCTTGTGATCGAGCCGGTGAGGAGGTGGCCCTCCACTCCCTCCGGCAGCTGGCGCAGGCCCGTGCCGTAGCCGCCGTGACCGACGCCGACGAACACACCGCACTCGCTGCCGCGCAGGCTGTGCGGGTCGATGCGGCCGTGCTCGATCGCCTCCCACGACGTTTCGAGGAGCAGCCGCTGCTGCGGGTCCATCGCGAGGGCCTCGCGGGGCGAGATGCCGA
>CBRG010000630.1 GCA_000470535.1 Streptomyces sp. AW19M42 | reverse complement strand
CCGCGTTCGGAGTCAGCGGGACAAACGCACACGTGATCATCGAAGAGGCGCCGACTTCGCAGACAGCGCTGGACCCGCAGGAACTGCTGGAGCTGCCGGTGGTGCCGTGGGTCGTGTCCACGAACGTGGGCGCCGCGCTGTCCGCACAAGCTGCGCGGCTGGCTTCCGGTGTGGACGGCCTGGACGCGGTCGATGTCGGCCTGTCGCTGGCGACGACCCGGGCAGCGCTGGAGCACCGCGCCGTCATTCTCGGTGCGGACGCCGATGAGCTGCGGGCGGCACTGACGGCTCTGGCGGCCGGTGACTCCACACCGAGCATCGTCACCGGCCAGACCCGCACAGGGCCTACAGGGTTCGTGTTCTCGGGTCAGGGCGGGCAGCGGGTCGGTATGGGACGGGAGTTGGCGGAGGCCTTCCCGGTGTTCGCGGCTGTGCTGGATGAGGTGTGTGGGCACTTCGACGGTCTGCGTGAGGTGATGTTCACCGATGCGGAGGCGCTTGAGCCGACCGGGTGGGCGCAGCCTGCGTTGTTCGCGGTCGAGGTGGCGTTGTTCCGGCTTCTTC
>CBRG010000629.1 GCA_000470535.1 Streptomyces sp. AW19M42 | reverse complement strand
CCCCGAAGGAACTGCTACACCATCTGCCGGCTTCGGTACTGCGCCGGCTGTCTGTTTCCGCCGACCCGACCTGAACTCTGTCGGGAACGCGGGGATCGCGGTTGCTTGACCGGAGACCACCTCACTATCGATGTCCTGCGGTACCCGGGCCCAGTCATTCCGCCCGGGCGATCCTGATGGCGCTCGGCCCCTCCGTTCTTTCCCTCTGGGATCCTTCGCTTACGTACTGCTGGTGATGCGTACTGCTCCGTGGCCTGTGACAGCGCCACCCTTCGACAGCCAGCCCCGTCGCCCGTCCTGCATCCGCTCCGGCTTGGAACCCCACTGCCGAACCTCCCGGCACGCGCGCCCGCAGCCGACGCCTTCACCGAGGTGCTGCTCACTGACTTCACTGCTTGATCCTGCGGCGGCCCCTGATCACTGCGGGCCACCCGGTGCGGTCATCAGTCCCGTCGCCGTCCTGCGACAACCCTGGCTTCGAAACTCCACCACCGCACCGTCCTGCGCACTGCGACTACCGGTACCGCTGCCCGCCAGTTCATCTCTGCCGGGCCTTGCTGATCTCGGCTACGAGAGAAAACCTAAACCACACCACCACCCAATGTCTACTCCGGCCGACATAGTTTTCCAGGAGTTCGAGAGTCAAGTAATC
>CBRG010000628.1 GCA_000470535.1 Streptomyces sp. AW19M42 | reverse complement strand
TTTTCAAGCAGAAGGCGGCATACGAGATACAATAAAGCTTAGAATTAAAGTGTACCATCTGCCTTGAAAAAACCGGGTTGGTGACTAGACTGACTTTAAAGCTGCGTTGTTCGATGCTTTGACACTGGGTTTTAAGTCGAAGTTATTCATTCTTAAGACAAAGTATATTTTGTATTACAACTTCATGACGTTAAATAAATGGACCTAAATTATTATGGCTAAACAAAACGATACACAATGGCCCGAATTAAATTTTAATGAGATACAGGATACACTCGAAACGCTTCATCAATGGATTCAGATTGTTGGTAAAATACGCTTAAAAACAATGCCTTGGCAAAATCATTCTTGGCATACAGTGCTCTATATTACGTCACATGGATACTCTACTCAAAGTATTCCTTACGATGGCAGAATATTCCAGATTGACTTTGACTTTGAGCAACATAAGCTATTTATTCAGTGTAGTAATGAAAAAACAGCAAGTATTGACCTCAAACCAATGACGGTTGCAGATTTTTACAGCGAGTTATTCCAAAAGCTAAAATCTATTGGGATTCTAGTGGAAATTAATGGCAAGCCTAATGAAATGGAGCCCGCTATTCCATTTAAAGAGA
>CBRG010000627.1 GCA_000470535.1 Streptomyces sp. AW19M42 | reverse complement strand
TATAATCAATATGAAGATTTTATAGCCAATAAAAATGTAATTGTACCTTACAATGCTGCCGGCAGATTTAAGGTTTTTCAATTGTATACTAATTCTGATGCAGATATTAATTCTTATGGAGCAACCATTGGTTTAAATACCAAAATTTTAAAAGGTTTTAATCTTGGTCTTAATTATACTTATGCAAAATTTGATTTTGATCAAGCTTCAGATCCAGATTTTGAAGCTGGTTTTAATACACCAGAACATAAAGTAAAATTACAATTTGGTAAAACAGACTTATTTAAAAACTTTGGTTTTAATGTTAATGCAAGATGGCAAGATGAATATAGATGGGAATCTTCTTTCTTAGATGGTACAATGAAAGCGAGAACCGTTTTAGATGCTCAAGTTAATTATAGTGTTCCTTCAATGAAATCTGTATTTAAATTAGGTGGAGCAAATTTAACAGGTCAAGAATATTTAGGTGCTACCGGTGTAGGAGCAATAGGTTCTCAATACTATATTTCTTGGACAATTAATAACTAAAATAAAATACTTTATGAAAAATTATAAATATATAGGATTATTTCTTTTGGCTTTCAGCATTACATCTTGTGATGTAAACAATGAGTTAGATGAAATAGTAGATCCAGTAAAACCGCTAGTAACGTTAAATAAAAATGGATTAGATTTTTCTACATCCATTTCTATACGCGCTCA
>CBRG010000626.1 GCA_000470535.1 Streptomyces sp. AW19M42 | reverse complement strand
GGATCCCCGAGGGCGCCCGGATCGGGCTGGCCCGCGGGGACGGCACGACGGCGAGACCGGCAGCCATGTCGACAACGTCGTGGTCCACGCCGACCTGGTCGTCTGACGGTGGCGCACATCGAGCTGGGTGCCCCGGGCACACTGGGTGGCATGTCCACACCGCTGAGGATCGCCGTCATCATCGCCTCGTCACGACCCGAGCGGGTCGGGCCCACCGTGGCCCGGTGGGTGATGGAGGGCACCGAGGACCGCCCGGCCGCGAGCTATGAGCTGGTGGACCTCGCCGAGCAGGGGCTGCCCAACCTCGACGAGCCGGAGCCCGCGAGCTCGGGCAGATCCGTGCAGCCGCACACCCGCAGGTGGGCCGACAAGGTCGCGGGCTACGACGCCTTCGTCTTCGTGACGCCCGAGTACAACCACGGCATCCCGGGCCAGCTCAAGAACGCCCTCGACTTCCTCTATGCCGAGTGGAACGACAAGGTCGCCGGCATCGTCTGCTACGGCAGCAACGGCGGCTTCCGCGCG
>CBRG010000625.1 GCA_000470535.1 Streptomyces sp. AW19M42 | reverse complement strand
TATCGGTTTATGTAATCTCTTCACACTCATTTCTCCATTCGTCAGAAATTGCATCCAACTACTACATGTTTCAAATCTCACGACTGATTTTATGGTCAAATGTTTCTCGATATAGTTTGCTGCTTTTCTATTCAAATCCTTTTTAGGCGTGTATTTATTCAACAAATCTTTTCCTAAAATGGTATCTTTTAATTGTCTTTTATCTACATTTTTAGCTTGATTATTTTGCATATATATTGTAAAGTCAACGTACATTGTTTTTTATAAAAAACTATATAAAAAGATGACTTGTCTCCTTTCCTAGTTTATTTGTTATTGTGTGGTAACTTTAGCTTACAACTTCGGAATCTAGGAAACAAGTCTTTTTTTATAAACACTATGCTAGAAAAAGTCGTTTCCGAAACTCCGAAACCCTTGAGAGAGTAAGAGCAAAGAGCGACTATACGCCCCGATTTCGTGCCGAAATAGTGACGTATAGCATTAAAAGAGAAGAGAGACCAAA
>CBRG010000624.1 GCA_000470535.1 Streptomyces sp. AW19M42 | reverse complement strand
TTTTTTTCAAGCAGAAGACGGCATACGAGATAGTTCAGTACCGCCAAGGCAGCCTCATAATCAGGCTCGTTCTTCAACTCGCTCACCAGCTCACTATGCAGCACCCGGTTATCGGCATCCAGTACCACGACTGCACGGGCGCAAAGGCCTTCCATGGGGTTGTTGCACAGCGCTACGCCCCAGGCTTCGCGAAACTCAGCGTGACGGAAAGTCGATAGCGTTTCGACGTTATCCAAACCTTCCGCCCCACAGAAGCGCTTGGCCGCAAACGGTAAGTCCGCAGAGACAACCAATACTACGGTATCCGCAAGGTTAGACGCCAGCTCGTTAAAGTGCCGCGTAGACATGGCACAAGTAGGCGTATCTACACTGGGAATGATATTCAGCACTTTACGCTTGCCTGCATAGGTATCGAGCGTAACGTCTTGCAAATCAGTGTTGGTCAGCGTCATCGCAGGTGCCGGCTGCCCTTTTGCAGGCAGTGTGCCAGCCACATCTAGCGGTTCGCCTGCGCGGGTAATCTGTTGCATTCTCGTCTCCTTATAAGGTTAATAATGAATACGTGTTGGCCATTTGATAAGCCATGGTAGGCTATCTTCATGCCTTTGCGTTCTGCCTGAAAGGCCTTTGTTCAATGTTTGCGTTTCATCCTACCGAGGGAGTGATATGCCCTGTGTATTAATCATTAA
>CBRG010000623.1 GCA_000470535.1 Streptomyces sp. AW19M42 | reverse complement strand
TTTTTTTTTTCAAGCAGAAGACGGCATACGAGATCTATATGACAACGATGAAATTATTGACCAATACACGTTAGGTTTATCTGCCTATATCAATAAAATTAAAGTCTAATTTATTTTCATAAAAAACATACCACATAGTATCTTTTAATAAAAAATTAAAAAAATGAAACTAAAAAACAAAGTAGTTATTATTACAGGTTCTTCTAAAGGAATCGGAAAAGAGATGGCAATATTATTCGCAGAAAATAAAGCTAAAGTAATTGTAAATTACTCTAGTAGTGAAGCTGAAGCGAATGAGACCGTAAAAACAATAATCGCCAACGGCGGGGAAGCAATAGCTATAAAAGCAGATGTTAGTGTCAGAAAAGAAGTAACACATCTATTTGATAAAACCATTGAGGTTTATGGCAAAATAGATGTTCTAGTTAACAATGCAGGTGTTATGAAATCTAAAAAATTAAAAGACATTACCGAACAAGATTTCGATACTCATTTTAACGTAAATGTAAAAGGCTTGTATAATACTTTACAAGAAGCGGAAAGTAAACTTGCTGATAATGGTAATATCATTAACATCTCTTCTAGTACCGTAAAATTAATGTTACCAACATACGCCATTTATTCTGCAACAAAAGCTGCAGTAGAACAAATATCACGGGTGTTTTCTAAAGAAATCGGTAGAGGAATTTCTGTAAATGCATTAGCTCCTGGACCAACTGAAACCGAATTATTTTTAAAAGGAAAATCAACAGAATTTATAGAACA
>CBRG010000622.1 GCA_000470535.1 Streptomyces sp. AW19M42 | reverse complement strand
TTTTTTTTTTCAAGCAGAAGACGGCATACGAGATCGGTTCAAACATTATGGACGGGCGGCAGAAAGTTTGGCTTTTACTTCGAACGTAAAGGTGTTTCATTACAGCATCTAGAAAGCGCAGTAGATATTTATAGTCATATATCTAAGAAGAAGCTATCGGCTAGTTCGTTGAATTTAAAAACAACTCACTATGACCAAACAGCGAACGTCATTGAATCTCATATCAGTGAAGGTTTAATTCAATTCTTTTTTGAGAATTACCATAACGGTTTTAATGTTTATATCGCGAATGCTGACAATGATGTAGAAACATTCTTGAATTTTGCAGGTTCAAAAAATGAATTTGTACAAAACGTAAATCGATTCTACGCATCTAATAGTCACCTTCCTGATTCGCTCGATGAGCAGATTAACTTTAATCTGCCACAATTTTATGACATTACGTTAAATGAAGATAAAACATTATCTTTAAACCCATTTAAAAGCAGCAAGTTAACACCACAGACAGAGGATTTATTATCAGCTCTGAAACCTGTGAATAAAAAATAGCCTAATTTAAATTGCTACGGTTTAAGATATAATAA
>CBRG010000621.1 GCA_000470535.1 Streptomyces sp. AW19M42 | reverse complement strand
TTTTTTTTTTTCAAGCAGAAGACGGCATACGAGATAATGTGTGGGATGTCGAGCTGTGGCAACTACCATGAGACTATTAAGCTATAAATGCTAGGTTCTAGGTTCTAGGTTCTAGGTTCTAGGTAGTAAGCTACAGATAATATTGCTGAATATACTGTTTGGGTGATTTACCTAAGGTCTTCTTGAAAAAGGTGATGAAAGCGCTCGCAGATTCATAACCGAGTTCTTCTGAGATGCGTTGAACCGAGTTACCACTCGCTAGTTTTTGTAATGCCAAAACGATATGTAATTGACCTCGCCAACGACCAAAGGTCAGTCCAACCTCTTGTTTGATTAATCGTGTAAGCGTTCGCTCACTCATGGCATAGTTTTTAGCCCAAGAAGCAATAGAGCGCCTATCATCTGGCATTTTAATTAACTGTGATGCTATCGCTTTTAGGCGTGGATCAGCAGGTGTAGGAAAATCATAATGCTGGGTAGGCATCTGTTTTAACTGGTCAATGGGTACGTCTACTGATTTAGCCGTGACTGAGTTAGGGTGGTAATGTTGGTCTTGGTTACTCAAATGTATTGCTAGCTCCCTTACTAAAGGTGAGATTGATAAAGTGCAACTTTTTTCCGGCATGCCTTGAACATCAGGATCAGCAAACAACATACAGACTTTGGCATTACTAGAAATCAAATTC
>CBRG010000620.1 GCA_000470535.1 Streptomyces sp. AW19M42 | reverse complement strand
TCACGCAGAAGACGGCATACGAGATGGAGAGGTAGTTGTTGTCAATGATGGCACCATTCACTGCAATTATCCAGGCTGTCAATTAGGAGCAGCAGTCATTGTCCCACTTATACAGCGTGGAGAAACCATTGGCACACTGAAACTATACTATCCATCTGAAAAAGTCATAACTGAAGATAATATTGAACTAATTGTCGGATTGAGCTCCCTATTAAGTAACCAGCTAGAAATTGCTGAAACTGATCATGCTTATCAGTTGGCAAAAGAGGCTGAAATCAAAGCGTTACAGGCGCAAATCAATCCCCACTTTTTATTTAATTCTATGAATATTATTGTGTCGTTGATTCGTACAGATCCTGATCGGGCAAGGAAACTACTGACGTCATTATCCTATTTTTTGCGACAAAATGTCACAGGGACAACTGCGTCTCAAATAACACTTGAGCAAGAGCTATTGCATGTTAAAGCTTATTTGGAAATAACTGAAGCTAGATTTATAGATCGACTGACCATTTTATATGACGTGGATGAACATTTGCTAAGTGAAAAGATTCCTCCTTTCACATTACAGCCCATTGTTGAAAATGCTATTCACCACGGCATTAAGGATATGGAAAATAATAGTGTGGTTAAGATGACGGTACGTGACTTTGATGCAGAAATTG
>CBRG010000619.1 GCA_000470535.1 Streptomyces sp. AW19M42 | reverse complement strand
TTTTTTTTTCAAGCAGAAGACGGCATACGAGATCGAACAATGTCCAACCCAACGCACCTTTAATAGCAAGAAATAAAAAAGGGGTATACGTTCCAGCTATAAAAAAGTAGATAGCGGAGTGATCCATAATCTCAAAGAAATCTTTTACACGTCCTGCCGGAAAACTATGGACAAGTGTGGAGGACAAATATAATAGGACCATCGATGAACCAAACAACGTAAAACTTACGACATGCCAAGCTGTTCCCTGCATGGCAGAAGATACGATTAGTATGACAAGCGCAGCGATACTAAAAATAGCCCCTATCCCATGAATGATTGCATTAGCTATCTCTTCACGTTTTGAAAATATATGTGTATTGCTCATATTTTGCACATCCTATTTCTAAGTTCTTTCTTTATATACTATCACTTTGCTTTAAAAAAATCTGATAACATGCGTTCTAGATGTTAATAGTGAGCCAAACTTAAGGTAAAAACAATACAATTCTAGCCATATTAATAAGATCTCAGTTCACTACGCTCGTTTAGTTGGAATAATAGATGGCTTAGTTGGAATAGCTATTTTCTTCCATTAACAATAAAAAAATGCACAAAAAAAAGACACCCTTAGAAAGGATGTCTTTTTTGCTAACTATGTTTAATTAATTCCGAAGAATTAAAGTTTTACAATGTTAACTGCTTGTGGTCCACGTTGACCATCTT
>CBRG010000618.1 GCA_000470535.1 Streptomyces sp. AW19M42 | reverse complement strand
TTTTGTTTTTTTTTCAAGCAGAAGACGGCATACGAGATTATAAAAGAAGAATTAGCACTTATTAAAGATAAATATGGTGATGAGCGTAGATCTGTAATAGAGTTTGCTGGTGGAGATATGCGTATAGAAGATATGATACCTGATACGAAAGTTGTGGTTACTATTTCTAACGCAGGATATTTAAAACGTACAAACTTAGAAGAATATAAGGTTCAGAATAGAGGAGGTAGAGGTCAAAAAGGAGCAACTACAAGAAATGAAGATTTCTTAGAGCATTTATTTGTTGGTACAAACCACCAATATATGATGTTCTTTACTCAAAAAGGAAAAGTATTCTGGATGCGAGTATATGAAATTCCAGAAGGTGGTAAAAACACCAAAGGTAGAGCAATGCAAAACCTTATTAATATAGAGCAAGATGATAGTGTAAAGGCATTTTTAGTAACTCAAGATTTAAAAGATGAAGAGTATGTAAATAACCATTATGTTATTATGGCAACAAAGAAAGGTCAGGTTAAAAAGACTTCTTTAGAGCAGTATTCTAGACCTAGAACAAATGGTATTAATGCAATTACTATTAAGGAAGGA
>CBRG010000617.1 GCA_000470535.1 Streptomyces sp. AW19M42 | reverse complement strand
TTTTAAAAACATTAGCTCTTTCTGGTAAAATTAAAGCATCAGGGTGATTTGGTACAAATTCTGTATTTACGCCTTCTGCTTTTAATTTTTTCTGAAGAACTCCTCTAGTAATATTTAAAGTATTGGTTCTTAAAATTACACTTGCTTGTACATTTAAAGCTGCAATTTCTTTTGTCCAAATTTCTTCACCTAATTCTTTAGCACACATTTCATCCATCCAATCTGGAATAGATTCTCTATATTTTCGGGTTCTAGATAATTCTGCAAAACGTCCTTTAATTCTTCTTTCTGGTACATCACCAATTTGGTTCCAATCTGGTAAAGCAATTCCTCTTAGAATACACCATACAGAGAACAACCTCCAAATATTATCTCTGTCATACGGAGCTTTTACTTCTGCAATTTCGCTATATAAACGATTCCAACGAACAATGTCGTATATGGTTTCTGCTACAAATTTACGGTCTCTTGCTCCCCAACGTTTATCTCGTTTTAAAGCTTTTTCTACTGCTTTATCAGCATAAACACCTTCATT
>CBRG010000616.1 GCA_000470535.1 Streptomyces sp. AW19M42 | reverse complement strand
TACCAAACATTTTTGCTGGGACGATTAAAAAGGACCAAATAATATATTACCAAAAGGTCCGGATACGTCTATCTTCAACTCAATGCATGACCGTGAGACTTTAAGTGGTAAGGAAGAGAAATTTCTCATTCAATAAGGAGATGAAAAAAATGATTATTCGTAATGCGAAAGAGGATGAGTTAGGTCGTATTCGTGTGATGAGATTACATGCATATGAAGAGCATGCAGCTAAAATACCGGAGGCCCACTGGAATGCACTTCAACAATCTATTCTATCAGATGCAGATTCAAAGCCTGGTATTGAACGAATCGTGGCAGAAATTGATGGAGAAATTGCAGGAAGTGTTGCTTTGTTTGCACCTGATAAGCAAATTTATGAAGGTTTACTGGACGAACAGCTCAATTATCCGGAGTTACGTATGCTAGCTATCTCGCAACAAGCTAGAGGTAAGGGTGTAGCAACAGCACTTATCCATGAATGTATAGAGCGCACAAAAGAAAAAGGTTTTACA
>CBRG010000615.1 GCA_000470535.1 Streptomyces sp. AW19M42 | reverse complement strand
CCAGCGAAAGCGGGCCTCGCCGAAAATGACCCAGAGCGCTGCCGGCACCTGTCCTACGAGTTGCATGATAAAGAAGACAGTCATAAGTGCGGCGACGATAGTCATGCCCCGCGCCCACCGGAAGGAGCTGACTGGGTTGAAGGCTCTCAAGGGCATCGGTCGATCGACGCTCTCCCTTATGCGACTCCTGCATTAGGAAGCAGCCCAGTAGTAGGTTGAGGCCGTTGAGCACCGCCGCCGCAAGGAATGGTGCATGCAAGGAGATGGCGCCCAACAGTCCCCCGGCCACGGGGCCTGCCACCATACCCACGCCGAAACAAGCGCTCATGAGCCCGAAGTGGCGAGCCCGATCTTCCCCATCGGTGATGTCGGCGATATAGGCGCCAGCAACCGCACCTGTGGCGCCGGTGATGCCGGCCACGATGCGTCCGGCGTAGAGGATCGAGATCTCGATCCCGCGAAATTAATACGACTCACTATAGGGAGACCACAACGGTTTCCCTCTAGATCACAAGTTTGTACAAAAAAGCAGGCTTCGAAGGAGATAGAACCATGAATCACCATAACTATC
>CBRG010000614.1 GCA_000470535.1 Streptomyces sp. AW19M42 | reverse complement strand
ATTTTCAATACTACCATGGTCTGTTTCTATATTGAAATCATCATTACTTAAGCTTGCTGAACGATGCTGCCTAAAAGCTTGATTTACCGCTTTAGCTAAGTGTCCTTGATTGTTTTTTACAGCCAGTAGGTAATCACCGCCTTTATCGATAATCGTTTTAGCAATATTAGTTTGACAGCCCATAGCATCGATTGTCACTAGCGATCCGCGTAGGTCTAGCATTTTCAAAAGCTTTGGGATTGCCGTAATTTCATTACTTTTTTGGTCTGCTTTTAATTGACCAAGTACCAGCATATTTGCTGAAGCGTAAGCACTTATCATATGGATAGTACTATTTCTGTCATCTCGATTATATGAGCCGCGTAGCGTTTTGCCATCAATCGCAATGACTTCTCCATTTGTAAGCTGGTGAACCGATTGCATCCAAGCTAGAAAACACTCGTTAAAACTCTCAGGGTTAATCACAGAAATTGCTCTAGCAATTGTATCGTCAGCAGGGATCCCATCAGTAAACATTTTTTGGGTTTTGAACCAATGGTGGTGACCAAGAATGTATTCTCGGATATCGAACCAACCATTCGAACCTGCAATAACAGCACAAAGAGAACCGAACAGTATATCGAACAATGGACAGGGGATTTT
>CBRG010000613.1 GCA_000470535.1 Streptomyces sp. AW19M42 | reverse complement strand
TACGCTCTTTTTGTTCACGCAGAAGACGGCATACGAGATATCTGTATTTAAAACTCCAAAGTCATTTAACTCATACCCTTTTGCTACCGATGCTTGGTAATTGGTAGATGTTACATTTGTAGAAACGATATAAGGAGATTTACCTACTTTACTTTTTACTAAGATTCCCCCAGAAGATAAATTACCATATTTAGGAGAAGCTACACCTGCAATAACCTCTACAGATTCTACATTTGCTAAGGTGATACTTCTTAAATCTACACCACCACCAACAACTGCTTTTCCTCCATCTAAAGTGGATGAATTTCTTGCTTGCATATTAGCATCTGTACTAATTGCAGCTCCATCTAAAATAACTGCAGTACCAAAAGAATTTGAATTAGAACTAACAGCACTTCGTATGTTGGCTTGCTTTTTTGTTGTTAAATTAGACTGCTCTACTTTATTACCAGGAAGCAAACTTAACACATCTGATAAATTCATTGCCTGTACTTGTTTTATTGCCTGACTACCTATCTTATAAGTAGAACTTCCTTCTCTACTTATCGTTTTTTTGGCAACAACCACAACCTCATCTAATCCTAATAAATCTTCACTTAAAGTTATCTTGATATTCGATAAATCTTGTTGAGTTCTTAAATCAAAATCTACGGTTTTAAAC
>CBRG010000612.1 GCA_000470535.1 Streptomyces sp. AW19M42 | reverse complement strand
TTTTTTTTTTTCAAGCAGAAGACGGCATACGAGATGTCGCTCGTATGGGCCGTTTACATATTCTTGAAGTACAACGCCTAATACGCTTTATGCCTAAAGTGGTTATTGCTGTTGTGCCTGGTTGGGCTGTTGGCGGTGGTCATAGCTTGCATGTCGTTTGTGATTTAACGCTGGCGTCAAAAGAACATGCTGTATTTAAGCAAACAGACCCTGACGTTGGTAGCTTTGATTCTGGTTACGGCAGTGCTTATTTAGCCAAGATGGTTGGCCAAAAGCGAGCACGAGAGATCTTCTTTCTTGGCTTTAATTACACAGCAGATGAAGCATTTGACATGGGCATGGTTAACCGTGCTATTCCCCATGTCGAGCTTGAAACGGAAGCATTAAGCTGGGCAAAAGAGATAAATTCTAAATCACCAACAGCAATGCGTATGCTCAAATACGGGTTTAATCTACCGGATGATGGTTTAGTTGGACAGCAACTTTTTGCAGGTGAAGCGACACGCTTAGCTTATGGCACCGCAGAAGCTCAAGAGGGGCGTGATGCATTCTTAGAAAAGCGTGAACAGGACTTCTCATCTTTCCCGTGGCACTACTAATTTACAGATAAAGCAATTAAACAGAGATGATGTAAACCCATCAATACATTGACTATGTTGATGGGTTTATAACAAAAAAAACGTTCTAATCTATTAAACCTATCAAATTTATCTATATAAACACCTTTCAATTGCAAATGATAACCATTATCATTTGATTAACTTTTAAAGGAGCACCACCATGACCAAGACAATAACCTTTGCGATCCTTCACTTTAGCGTTGCTTTCACTGTGACTTATTTACTAACTGGTAGC
>CBRG010000611.1 GCA_000470535.1 Streptomyces sp. AW19M42 | reverse complement strand
TTTTTTTTTCAAGCAGAAGACGGCATACGAGATGGATGTGGGTGGCGTGCGTCATAAGGTGGTAGCTCGGCACCCGGTGGTCGACGTGCGTGTGCGTCACGAGCCCGAGCTCCTGGAGCGCCTCGAGCGAGCGGTAGACCGTCGACAGCGCCATGGGCGCACCATCGCTCGGGGCCGCGTCGACGATCTGCTCGGGCGTGGCGTGGCCGAGACGCTCGACGAGGTCGAGCACCTGCTGGCGCTGCGGTGTGAGCCGCCGGCCAGCGGCTCGCAGTCGCGTGCCGAGATCACTCACCCCTCCAATGTATGCCGGTCGGCTGGCAGGGCAAGAACGCCCACCTACACTGGGCCGGGTGCTAGAGGACTTCGCCAGCGAGGACAGTGGGACCGCGCCCTCCGCCCGACGCAAGCCGCGGTGGGGACGTCGGTTCCTCATCGTCGTGGCCTCGATCGTCGCCCTCGCCCTCGTGGCAGGGGGCGGCTTCCTCTTCTTCCTCAACCAGCAGGTCTCGGGCAACATCACGCACGACGCCCTCCTGCCCAAGGCGGCGCCGTCCGCGACGCTGCCGGACGG
>CBRG010000610.1 GCA_000470535.1 Streptomyces sp. AW19M42 | reverse complement strand
TTTTTCAAGCAGAAGACGGCATACGAGATCTGTGACACGGCCGAGGTCAGCCGGGGGTGCATGCGCCAGGTCGTCTCGAGGAAGTAGCCGAGCTCGGGCGGCAGCAGGTCGCCGTCGTCGGCGAGCCAGCCGAGCGCCGAGGAGTCGATGGGTTCGGCGTGCGTGCCCTGCGACACCTGGGGCAGCTGGGCAGGGTCGCCGAGCAGGAGCAGGCGCCGGCCCGCCATCGAGACGGCCAGCGTCTTGCCGAGGGAGAACTGGCCCGCTTCGTCGATCACGACGAGGTCGAGGGAACCTCGGGCGATCCGCCCCGTGTGGGTCAGGTCCCAGGCCGTGCCTCCCACGACCAGGCCGCGGCCCGCAGCGGAGTGCTCGGCGATGAACGCCCCCATCTCGTCGGACTTCGCCAGGGCGGTCCACCGGGGCGTCTCGGTGTACTTGGGGGCCTTGGCGACCTGCGCCCCGTCGACGCCGGCGCGCACGACCGCGTCGAGGATGTTTTCGACGGCGGCGTGACCCTGCGAGCAGATGCCGACCTTCCAGCCCATGCCCACGAGTCGGGCGATCACGCGGGCGCCGACATGGGTCTTGCCCGTGCCC
>CBRG010000609.1 GCA_000470535.1 Streptomyces sp. AW19M42 | reverse complement strand
CCCGCCGCTCCACCCCCGCGGTCCGCGCCTGGTTCGAGAACTTCGGCATCACCCGCGCCACCGGCCCCGTCCGCATCCCGGCCGCCCCGGAGGCGGGCGTCAACCGGGACCGGATCTGCCTTCCGGTACGCCATCGGGGTGTGGTGCTCGGCTACGTATGGCTGCTGGACGCCGACCCCGGGCCGACCGACCAGCAGTTGGACGCGGCGATGGAGGTGGCGGCCCGGATCGGCGCGCTGCTCTCCGACGAGGCGCGGGCGGGCACCGACCTCTCCCGGGAGTTCGGCGCGGT
This sequence comes from Streptomyces sp. AW19M42, assembly GCA_000470535.1. GTDB lineage: Bacteria > Actinomycetota > Actinomycetes > Streptomycetales > Streptomycetaceae > Streptomyces. Next base: position 729 of record CBRG010000609.1, on the reverse strand, counting down.
CATCACGGCGGCGCGCGGCTGGCAGCGCGAGATGGCGGTGGCCGCGCTCGGCGAGGCGCTCGGCCCGGACGCCGAGGGGCTGCACACCGTGGTGTGCGTGACCCCGTGGACGCAGGACCCGCCCTCGGCCCGCACGGTGCCTTCCGCGGCGGCCCTGTCCGGCGCCCCGTCCGCGGACGGGGCGGGCACTTTGGCGCTGGCCGCGCTGGTCCGGCTCCGCTCCCCCGGGATTCTCGACCCGGCGCTCACCGCCGCCGACCGGCTGCGCGCCACCGCCGGCGCCACCGCCACCGCCGGGATCGCGGTGCCGCGCCGGGGCCTGGCGGAGCTGGCCGACGCCTGGCACGAGGCCTCCGCCGCGAACCGGGCGGCAGCGGCGGAGACCCGGTTCGGCCCGGTCGCCCAGTGGTCGGCCATCGGCCCCTACCGCCTGCTGACCGCACTCGCCCCAGAGACGCCGCCCGACCACACGGTCCGCCCGCTGCTCACTCCTCCACACCGCAACCTGGCCCGCACCGCGGAGGTGTTCCTCGACTGCGCGGGCCAGGCGTCCCGGACCGCCGGTGAGCTGGGCATCCACCGCCAGACGCTCTACTACCGGCTCTCCCGGGTCCAGCAGCTCACCGGCCTGGACCTGAACGACGGCGAGGACCGGCTGCTGCTGCACATGGCGCTGAAGGCGTCCCGGCTCTGAGGGGGCCTGTCCTCAATCGCCGAACGTGCGGCGGG
>CBRG010000608.1 GCA_000470535.1 Streptomyces sp. AW19M42 | reverse complement strand
CCGCAGAAGACTCCGCCAACTCCACCGCCATACCCACCCACTGCGCCCCCTGACCAGGGAACACAAACACCGTCCTGCCGACCGATCCGGCCACCCCGGTGACGACCTGTCCGGCGGGCTCGCCCGAGGTCAATGCGGTGAGACCGGACGCCGGCTCTCCCACCACGACGGCCCGGTGCTCGAAACGCGCCCGCGTCGACGCCAACGACCACCCGACGCCCACCGGATCGGCGGTGCCGGCCAGCGAACCCAGCGCCTCGGCCTGGCCACGCAAGGCATCGGCGCTGCGGCCCGAGAGAATCCACGGCGCCACCACCGGGGCCTGGGAGACCGTCTGCTCGGCCTCCGCCTCCTCGGGCGCCTCTTCCAGGATGAGGTGGACGTTCGTCCCGCTCATCCCGAACGCCGACACACCCGCACGCCTCGGCCGCTCGCCACGCGGCCACTCCCGCGCCTCGGAGAGCAGCTCCACGGCGCCCTCGGACCAGTCCACGCGGGACGACGGGTTCTGCGCGTGCAGCGTCCTGGGCATCAGCCGGTGCTGGAGGGCGAGCACCATCTTGATCACGCCCGCCGCACCGGCGGCGAGCTGGGTGTGGCCGAGGTTGGACTTGACGGAGCCGAGCCACAGGGGCCGGTCCTCCGGGCGGTCCTGGCCGTAGGTG
>CBRG010000607.1 GCA_000470535.1 Streptomyces sp. AW19M42 | reverse complement strand
CCCGCCGCGAGAGCCGCCAGTGCGGGGCCGGGCTCCCCCACGACGACGGCCCGGTGGTCGAACCGCGCACGGGTCACCGCCAGCGAACGGGCCGTGGCGTACGGATCGGAAGTGTCCGCGAGCGGGAGCAGCGCGGCGGCGCGGGCGCGCAGCGCCTCCGGCTCGCGGGCGGACAGGATCCAGGGAACGGCACCGGCGGGCCGGTCCTCGGTGACGGCGGCCGGCTCGGGTGCGGCTTCCAGGATCACGTGTGCGTTGGTGCCGCTGATGCCGAACGCGGAGACGCCGGCCCGGAGCGGGTGCTCCGTCGCGGGCCACGGCCGGGATTCGGACAGCAGCCGTACGGCGCCCGACTCCCAGTCGACGCGCGAGGTGGGCTCGGCCGCGTGCAGGGTCTTCGGCAGGACTCCGCGGCGGAGCGCCTGCACCATCTTGATGACGCCGACGACACCGGCGGCCGCCTGGGTGTGGCCCACGTTGGACTTGAGCGAGCCGAGCCAGAGCGGGCGCTCGGCCGGCCGGCCGGCGCCGTAGGTGGCGAGCAGCGCCTGCGCCTCGATCGGGTCGCCCAGCCGGGTACCGGTGCCGTGCGCCTCGACGGCGTCGACGTCCTGCGCGGTGAGCCCGGCGGCTGCCAGGGCCTGCCGGATCACGCGCTGCTGGGACGGGCCGCTGGGTGCGGTCAGGCCGTTCGACGCGCCGTCCTGGTTGACCG
>CBRG010000606.1 GCA_000470535.1 Streptomyces sp. AW19M42 | reverse complement strand
GACAGCCGCTCGACCAGGAGCATGCCGACGCCCTCGGCCCAGCCCGCCCCGTCGGCCTCGGCGGAGAACGCCTTGCAGCGCCCGTCCGGCGAGAGCGCGCCCTGGCGGCTGAACTCGATGAACGTGTCCTGGGTGGACATCACCGTGACGCCGCCGGCCAGAGCCATGGCGCATTCACCGGACCGGACCGACTGGGCGGCCAGATGCAGGGCGACCAGCGACGACGAGCACGCGGTGTCCACGGTGACGGCGGGCCCTTCGAGACCGAAGGTGTACGCCACCCGGCCTGAGGTCACGCTCGACGCGCTGCCGGTGGCGAGCTGTCCCTCGAACTCGCTCGGTGTGCCGAGGAGCCGGTGCCCGTAGTCGTTGTAGTTCGAGCCGACGAACACCCCGACCGGGGTGCCCTTCACGGTCGCCGGGTCGATCCCGGCCCTCTCGAACGCCTCCCACGAGGTTTCCAGCAGCAGCCGGTGCTGTGGGTCGATGGCCGGCGCCACCCGGGGCGAGATGCCGAAGAACACCGGGTCGAACTCGCCCACGTCCCGGAGGAAGCCACCGCCCCGGGTGTAGTACGTGCCCGAGTGATCCGGGTCCGGGTGGAAGTTCCCTTCGAGGTCCCAGCCGCGGTCGGTGGGGAAGTCCGAGACCACGTCGCCGCCTTCGGACAGCAGGTCCCAGAACTGTTCGGGGGTCTGGACGCCGCCCGGGAAGCGGCAGCCCATCCCGACGATGACGACCGGGTCGTCATCGGTGCCGGCCGCCACGGCGGCCGGTTGCGCGCTGGGGGTCACGAGGGCGGCGGACGCCCCGCCGGAGACCTCGCCGAACAGTTCTCCGTCCAGGTAGCGGGCCAGCGGTCCGGCGGCCACGTGGTCGAAGACGACGGTGACCGGCAGCCGCAGCCCGGTGACCGAGTTGAGCCGGTTGCGCAGTTCGACGGCGGTGATCGAGTCGAAGCCGAGCTCACGCAGGGCCCGGTCGGGGTCGATCGTCTCGGGTCCGGTCAGACCGAGCACCGCCGCCGCCTGGGTGCGCACCAGCGTCGACAGCAGCTGCTCCCGCTCGGCCGGCGCACGCCCGGCGAGGCTGCCGGCGAAGCCCGCCTCTTCCTTCTCTCCGGTGGACTCGGGCGACTCGGCGGGGAGCGCCTCGGGCAGTCTGTCGAGCACCCGCCCGGAACGGCCGGCGTGCCGGTCGGGCCCCACACCCCCCCGCCGCG
>CBRG010000605.1 GCA_000470535.1 Streptomyces sp. AW19M42 | reverse complement strand
GCGAGCCACGAGCGCGCGGCCGATGGCCGCGACGTCGGTGTCCGGCCGGCTGTCGAGCACCTTGAGCAGGTTCTCCACCTGCGCGGTGAGCGCGGTGGCGCTGCGGGCGGACAGGGTGAACGGCAGCCGTCCCGCGCTGTCCGTGCCGCTCGCACCGCCGGACAGCGGCGTGGGCGAGGGCAGTTCCGGCAGAGCCGGAGCGGGCGCCGGAGCCTGCTCGATGATCATGTGGACGTTGGTGCCGCTGACGCCGAACGAGGAGACCGCCGCCCGGCGGGGGGTGTCGCCCTCCGGCCAGGCACGGGCCTCGGTCAGCAGCCGCACGGCACCCGAGGACCAGTCCACGTGCGGTGTGGGCCGGGCGACGTGCAGCGTGCCCGGCATGGTGTCGTGCCGCATGGCGAGGACGGTCTTGATGATTCCGGCCACGCCCGAAGCGGCCTGCGTGTGGCCGATGTTCGACTTCACCGATCCCAGCCACAGCGGCCGGTCCTCGGCCCTCCCCTGCCCGTACGTCGCGAGGAGCGCCTCCGCCTCGATGGGGTCGCCCAGCGAGGTGCCGGTGCCGTGCGCCTCCATCAGGTCCACGTCGGCGGTGTTCAGCCCCCCGTTGGCCAGTGCCTGCCGGATGACCCGCTGCTGGGCGAGCCCGTTGGGCGCGGTCAGCCCGTTCGACGCGCCGTCCTGGGTGC
>CBRG010000604.1 GCA_000470535.1 Streptomyces sp. AW19M42 | reverse complement strand
GGCTCAGATGAACTTCTGGCCGGCCAGGAACCCGGCCAGAGCCTTACCGCCCTCACCCTCGTCCTTGACGATCGTGCCCGCGGTGCGGGCCGGACGGGCAGCCGCGGAGTCGACCGCGGTCCAGAACCGCCCAGACCCACCTCGTCCGCCTCGATCCCCAGATCATCCAGATCCAGCGACTCGACCGGCTTCTTCTTCGCCGCCATGATCCCCTTGAACGACGGGTAACGCGCCTCACCCGACTGGTCCGTCACCGACACCACCGCCGGCAACGACGCCTCCAACTGCTCGGACGCCGTGTCACCGTCCCGACGGCCCCGCACGACACCGCCCTCCACCGACACCTCGGACAGCAACGTCACCTGCGGCACCCCCAGCCGCTCCGCCAGCAGCGCCGGAACCACACCCATCGTGCCGTCCGTCGACGCCATCCCCGAGATCACCAGGTCGAAGCCCGTCCTCTCGACCGCCTTCGCCAGCACCAACGACGTACCGATCGCGTCCGTACCGTGCAGATCGTCGTCCTCGACGTGAACAGCCTTGTCCGCACCCATCGACAACGCCTTGCGCAACGCGTCCTTGGCATCCTCCGGACCCACCGTCAACACGGTGACCTCCGCATCATCAGCCCCGTCCGCGATCTGCAACGCCTGCTCGACCGCATACTCATCCAGCTCCGACAACAGCCCGTCGACATCCTCACGATCCAACGTCAGGTCATCGGCGAAATGCCGGTCACCGGTCGCGTCGGGCACGTACTTCACACAGACAACGATCCTCAAGCTCACGCCGGCTCTCCT
>CBRG010000603.1 GCA_000470535.1 Streptomyces sp. AW19M42 | reverse complement strand
ACCCACCTCGCGGGCCACCCGGGTCACCTGCTCCGCGAAGGAGGACAGCTGGTCGACCATCGTGTTGATGGTGTTCTTCAGCTCCAGGATCTCGCCGCGGGCATCGATGTCGATCTTCTTGGTGAGATCGCCTTTCGCGATGGCCGTGGTGACGGTGGCGATCTGGCGCACCTGACCGGTCAGATTGGACGCCATCGAGTTCACGGACTCGGTGAGGTCCTTCCAGGTACCGGCGACCCCGGGAACCCGTGCCTGGCCGCCCAGTTCGCCCTCGGTACCCACCTCGCGGGCCACCCGGGTCACCTCGTCCGCGAACGAGGACAGGGTCGTCACCATCGTGTTGACGGTGTCCGCGAGCTCGGCCACCTCACCACGCGCCTCGACGGTGACCTTCTTCGTCAGGTCGCCGTTGGCGACGGCGGACGAGACGCGGGAGATGTTCCGCACCTGACTGGTCAGGTTGTTGGCCATCAGGTTGACGTTCTCGCTGAGGTCCTTCCAGATGCCCGTGGCACCGCGCACCCGGGCCTGGCCGCCGAGGATGCCCTCGGTGCCCACCTCACGGGCGACCCGCGTCACCTCGTCACCGAAGTTCATCAGCTGGTCGACCATCGTGTTGACGGTCGTGACCAGTTCGAGGATCTCGCCCTTGGCGTCGACGGTGATCTTCTTGGAGAGGTCGCCCTTCGCGACCGCCGTGGTGACCTCCGCGATGTTGCGGACCTGAAGGGTCAGGTTGTTCGCCATGCCGTTGACGGACTGCGTGAGGTCCTTCCACGTACCGGACACGCCCTGCACCTCGGCCTGGCCGCCGAGGATGCCCTCCGTGCCCACCTCACGGGCGACCCTGGTCACCTGCTCCGCGAAGTTCGACAGCTGGTCGACCATCGTG
>CBRG010000602.1 GCA_000470535.1 Streptomyces sp. AW19M42 | reverse complement strand
GGGATCGACTCCCGCCTCGTGCGGTGTTTTGTTTTTTTGAAGCAGAAGACGGCATACGAGATGCTGTCAACGCGACGCCTCTCGTCGGGCGCCCGGAGTGTGAGCAGGCCCGATGCGTAGGACCGTCACAACGCGGGTACGGGGCAGGATGGGACCAGTGGTCCCGACCTCAGCAGACGACTTGGCCCCGCCCGGCGTGGGCCCGCGAAAGGACACTCCATGAGGGCATTGACCTGGCACGGCAAGCACGACGTGCGCGTCGAGGACGTCCCCGACCCCCGGATCGAGGAGTCCACGGACGCCATCATCAAGGTGACCTCGACGGCGATCTGCGGTTCGGACCTGCACCTCTACGAGCCGCTCGGCCCGTTCCTCTCGCCGGGTGACGTCCTGGGACACGAGACGATGGGTGTGGTCGAGGAGGTGGGGGCGGACGTCACCCACCTGGCTCCCGGAGACCGCGTCGTCATCCCGTTCAACATCTCCTGCGGGTCCTGCTGGATGTGTGAGCGCGGCTTCATGGCCCAGTGCGAGACCACCCAGGTCCGGTCG
>CBRG010000601.1 GCA_000470535.1 Streptomyces sp. AW19M42 | reverse complement strand
GAGCCGCGATCGTCCCATCTAACTACGTTTTTTTTTTTCACGCAGAAGACGGCATACGAGATAATCCCAAAATCAGAGCAAGACTTTGGGTAACTGGGTTAATAGCAAATTTCATGAGGCAGCTCATTTTTGTAATTTAAGTTGAGAGAAAATCCGTTTACAGCCTTCTGTATGGGACACTTGGGCTCAATTAACCTGATTTGAATTAATTTAATTCAAATACTTGCGAACCCATTTTCGGATGATATTGATAACCTATATCATCTGCAAGTCAAAAAGCCACTTTCAACCAAGATAAGACTTTTATTTGATATTGATTGTCATTTCTATTTGAAATAGAATACTCAACCGACGGGTTATGCTGATTTTTTTATCGTTGAGCCTTAGCAAATAAACGATTATCTATTAAGCATTACTAAGGTAAAAACTATTATGCCTCTCTCTATTCGTCATTATATTTCGTTGTTGGTTGTGCCTATTCTCTTACTGTTGACGTTGGGCTATTCATTAATAGCATGGTCAAGTTTTCCGCTAAATTTTTCACATTTATACGCTTACTTATTTCACTTTGATAACACCAGTATCGAACAACAAATACTCGCCACAACCCGTATTCCTAGACTATTAACAG
>CBRG010000600.1 GCA_000470535.1 Streptomyces sp. AW19M42 | reverse complement strand
CCCGCCGCATCGTCTCCGTCCAGGCGCGGCCGGCGAGCGCGGGTTCGACGCGCAGGGCGGCCAGCAGGTCTGGGTCGTCCAGCAGGTTGGCCAGGAACGAGGCGAGGGCCGTCTCACGGAGTCCGGTGTGCCGGGTGCAGGGCCCGTCACCGATGTGGGCGGGGTCGCCCCTACGCGTCCGGAAGGGCCCGCTGCCCGCGGGCAGCCAGCGGCAGAACTCCTCGACGAGATCGGCCTGCCGCCGCCCGGCGAGGCGCCGGGCCAGCACGAACGCGGTCCGCTCGACGCGCTCCGCCAGGTTCCGGGGCACGGTGCCGGTGACGACCGTGTACCGCTCGCGGGGCAGGCAGCGGGCGCTGCCGTGGCAGAGGCCGAGCGGGGCGGGGCCGCCGCGCGGCGCTCCGTCGTGCGGGAAGCCGGTGAACCGGGGGCCGGTGAGCGCGGCGACCACGTCGTCGTACCGGCTGACCAGCCAGGCGCCCAGCGGGGCGTCGTAGCACAGCGGATGGTCCTCACGCAGCACCCGGTAGAGCCGGTACGGGTCGCGGGCGCCGCCGGGGGCGAGGAGGCTCGGGCCGGCTCCCGGGCGGGCGGAGCGGGACGGCCCGGCGGGGCGGTGGTCGGGCGAGGGCGTCGGGGCGGGTATGCCTCCTTGGGCGTCGGCCTGCATCCG
>CBRG010000599.1 GCA_000470535.1 Streptomyces sp. AW19M42 | reverse complement strand
GGCTCGGCCGGCCGCCATACCCGGGACGGCTTCGCGTTCGACACCGGGCCCTCCCTGCTGCATCTGCCCGCGGTCTACCGCGACCTGTTCGTGAAGACGGGCAAGGAGCCGCTGGAGCGGTGCGTCACGCTGTCCCAGGTCGATCCGGCGAGCCGTCATGTCTTCGCGGACGGGACCGAGGTGTCTCTGCCGAACGCCTCGCGGTCCGGGGTCGTCACGGCGCTGGACGCCGCGCTCGGGGGCGGTGCGGGTGAACGCTGGGGCGCGTTCCTGGACCGGGCCGGGGATGCCTGGGACCGGTCCAGGCGACCCTTGCTGGAGGAGCCGCTGCGCCCCGACTGGCAGGTGCTGGCCCGTGATCCGTACCCGGCCCCGGCGCGACGGCGGCTGCTGCGCCCTGCCCTGCGGGCCGGCACGGTGGCGGAGGTAGGTTCCTGGGAGCTGGCCGACCCCCGGCTGGCCGCCCTCCTCGACGGGTACGCGCTGTCCTACGGTCTGGATCCGCTGCACGCCCCGGCGAGCGCGGCCCTGCTGCCGTACATGGAGGAGACGTTCGGCAGCTGGTACGTCTCCGGTGGCATGCGGGCGCTGGCACAGGCGGTGTACGAGCGGTGCCTGGCGCGCAGGGTGGAGTTCGTCTTCGGCGGCGAGGTGGCCCGGGTGGTGGAGAAGGACGGCCGGGCGGCCGGTGTGGAGCTGGCCGACGGGTCGGTCCAGGAAGCCGCCCATGTGGTGCTGGGCGCCCAGCCGCGCCCGGGGCTGATCTCCGGTCAGGAGATCTGGCGGAACGGCGATGTGACGGTTCAGCCGAGGCCGGGTGGCGCCGGGGCGACGGGCCGGTTCGTGGTGCTGCTGTCGCTGCGCGGCGCCCGCCCCTCGGATGCCGTGCACCGGACGCTGGTGCATCCTGCGGACGGGGCGGCCGAGCGCGAGGCGGTGTTCGGTGGCCGGCTCGCCGCGTGCCCCACGGTGACGGTGCTGCGCCCCGATGACCCCTCGACCCGTCCCGACGCGGCCCACGAGGCCGTGACCCTGATGGCGACGGTCGCCCCGCACGGCCCGGTGGACTGGACGGACGCCGCGCTGCGGAAGCGGTACGCGGACACCCTGATCGACGCGGCGGACGCGGCCGTGCCCGGCCTGCGCGAGCGGGTGCTGCACGCGCAGGTGCGGACGCCCGCGGAGACAGAGGCGGAGACCGGCGCGGCGGGCGGCGCGGTTCCCCCGCCCGCGCTGGCCGGGGCCGGGGGCGGG
>CBRG010000598.1 GCA_000470535.1 Streptomyces sp. AW19M42 | reverse complement strand
CTGCGCCGAGCCAGGGGGCGCCGCCCCCTGGCCCTCGTCCTCACGCGCTCGCCGCGTGCGCGGCTGGCTGGCGCGGAGTCCCTGGCCGAACTGCGAACCTGCCGGTCCGTGGACCCGGCCGAACGAGCTGCATCCACTACGGAAAGTGAATGCCTGCTGTGGGCGGTGAGAGGTCGAGAGGGGGAAGGTAGGAACCCCTGTCATTATTACATCAGTGGTGTATGCTACCAGGGTAATAAAATGCAAATGGGGGTTCGTGCATGGCTTGGAAGATTGTCGTGGTCGAGCCGGCTCTTTCGTGGCTGCATCATCTGCGCCGGGCTGACCGCGACACCCTGATTCAGGTCAGCCAGGCTGTCACTGCCCTTCAGGAAGAAGGCCCCGCGCTGGGCCGGCCTCTGGTGGACACGATCAAGGGCTCGGTGCTGCCGAACCTCAAGGAGCTCCGCCCCGGCTCCGCTGGGGCCACGGAAGTGCGGTTGTTGTTCGTGTTCGACCCGGACCGTCAGGCCGTGATCCTGGTCGGTGGCGACAAGGCCGGCAACTGGTCCGGCTGGTACCGCGTTGCGGTGCCCCGGGCGGAGCAGGCGTACGCGGAACATCTCAAGCGAATCGACGGAGAGGACGGGGCGCGATGACTGATCACCTCAGGGACCCACAGGCCGTCTCCTGGGAGAGCCTGGCCGAGGAGTTCTCCTTCAGCGACGCGGAGAAGGACCGGATTCAGAAGGGGGCACAGGCGTTGGTCCTGGCCTCCCGTGTCCACCGCCTCGCCGAGTTGCGGAAGCGGCAGCACACCACGCAGGTCCAGGTGGCCGAAGTCATGGGTGTCACCCAGGCCCGCGTCTCCCGTATCGAGAAGGGCCAACTGGAGCGCAGTGAGGTCGACACCCTGGCTGCCTATGTCAAGGCGCTCGGCGGCAAGCTGAAGATCGTCGCCGACTTCGGTGATGAGACCTACGTCCTCGGCTGACCCGATCTGCAGGCTCTGGCCAGGTTCATGCACAGCCGGGCGAGCCCGGAGGGGATGGCCTGAGGCGCCGCTGTGCACAAGCGACAAGTGCAGCCGGTGCGCGTTCATCACGAGTGTCACGCCCTGGGGGCGCAGACGCGCAGCCTCTCTGCCCCGCCAGGCGTCACTGCCCTTCTGCGTGACATCGTACGGTCCGCAACCGAGCGAGTGCTTCGAGCGCGGTCGTCAGTGCGACGCGAGGTCGAGTACGGCGAGACCGAGTGAGCCCTCGTGGCTCTCTGCTTGTGGAGCCGTGAACTCTGCGGATCACTGGAAGGTGGTGCAGCGAACGCTGCACCACCCCCGATCGAGCCGGATCGAGTAGGACGCAGCCGGATCGAAATGGGGGTACAAGCAGGGCGCTTTGGTAAAGCCGCAGGTGAGACGCGCCACCAGTTTGGGTTCGAGTCCCACCCGCCCCACCCAGCATCCCCAGGCAGAATCGTTCTGACCTGGGGAAACGCGTTTTTTCGGGGGCGTTTTTGCGTGTGGCGGACGTTGCGCGGAGGTGCAGCGAACGTGGCGCTGAGGGCATGCATACGAGCCCTGCGCGGCTGGGGCCTGGGCTTTTGGTAGTCCCGTATCCGTGGGCGGATTATGACTGCTCCCACGGCTCCCGCCCATGGTCGGCCAGACGTTCCGGATCTCAGCACCTTCGGTGTTGTGCGAGGCCCAGGTGTTCTGTCCATGGAGGTTGGAGACGCGGCTCCGGCGGCCCACGCCCAGGGTCCCGCCGTGGCCCGTGACCTGGGGCGTGTTTCGAAAGTCC
>CBRG010000597.1 GCA_000470535.1 Streptomyces sp. AW19M42 | reverse complement strand
CGGGAATGGTCTCGTAGCGGAGAGCTACCAGGGCATTCCCGCAACGCCGCGAGCGTGCGTGCCAGACACCGCGGGGCAGGCGGGACTTTCACGACACGCCCTAGCTCCTCTCGTGGCGGATCACGCCCGAGCTGTCCCCGCGCAGCACCGTCTCCCTGTCCTGATTGAGGATCTCGATGTCGAACTCCACCCTCGTGCCCGAACGGGACTCGCTCAGCGTCCGTACGGTCACCTCGGCGGTGATGGTGTCGCCCGTCCAGACCGGCCGGAGGAACTCCCAACCCATGCGACGTGCGATGAAGTCCAGTTGTCCACCGATCGCCGTGGCGAGCGAGGCGGTGAACAGTCCATGCGCCATGGCCTGACCCTCGTCGGGCAGGTGGTGCCGCCCGCGGTCCCCCACGAGGTCGGCGAAGGCCCTGATGTCTTCGACGGTGATGAGGCGATGTTCGCGCAGCACCTGGCCCACCGTGATGTCGGGCGGTGCGGCCTTGTCGTCGGCCGGCCCGCTCATCAGCGTGTCTCCATCAAAACGGCGAAGGCGGGAGAGGGGGCTGCGGGGGACTTGTCCCGCACCAGACAACTGCTCTTGCCCACGGCGCAGAGCTTGCCGTCCGAGTCCAAGACGCGGCAGGTCGCCAGGCCTCGGTTGCGCCCGAGGTGCACGATCTCGGCGTCGACCGTGATCAGACCGGACGCCTCACGCACCGGACGCAGGAAGTCCACGTTCAGGTCGAGGGTCACGATGTCCTTGTCCTCGGGGATCGCGGAGAGGATCGAGCACCCGAGGGCGGAGTCGATGAGCGTCGACAGAATCCCCCCGGCAAGCAGACCGAGATGGTTCGTGAAGAAGTTCTGCACCGGCATCGTGAACTGCACCCTGCCGGGGTCGGCTTTGACCACGTCCATACCGAGGACTTGCGCGACGGGCGGTGCGACGATATCACCGGAGACAAGCCCTTGAAGATACGACAGTCCCGTTGCTCCGGGCTGGGTCGCAAAAAGCGGTCCCTGGTCCCGCCATTCGATTGTGGCGGTGTGAGTACTGCGGGCAGGCACCTCTGACATTTCGCTCCTCTAGTTGGGCAACAAGTATGAGGGGGTGTCAGTCTGACAGTGTCGACGACTGCCCGCAACATCCCTTTTACCACTGCTAGTTGACGGCCCGTCGAGTCAATGGGCCAAAGGTCCCGATAGCCCCCTCTTGACAGTTCGAGATTGCTGGCTGCTTGAATCATCCGGGTGCACTGATCCGCGATTGGATTGATGACGTCGATGACCACTGAAATTCGATCCCTGCCCAGCCGGTTCGCCCGCCTTCTCGGGGTGGGTTCGTATCGTCCGGGGCGCGTGGTCGGCAACGAGGAAATATGCCGGCTCATCGATTCAGACACCGAATGGATAGAGGCGCGGTCGGGAATCATGCCCCGCCATTTCGCCGAAAGCGGTGAGACCATTCCCGTCATGGCGGCGAGGGCCTCGGAGAAGGCCCTGAGCGCGGCCGGCCTCGCCCCCGCGGACGTCTCCTGCGTGATCCTGTCCACCATGTCCTATCTGCACCAGGCGCCGCCCGCCGCGGCGGTCTGCGCCGCCGAGCTGGGGGCACGCGGAGCCGCCGCCTTCGACATCGGCGCGGCCTGCGCCGGGTTCTCCCACGGCCTGGCCGTGGCCGGCAGCCTGGTGGCGAGCCGTCAGGCGGAGCACGTCCTGGTGGTCGGGGCGGAGCGGATGAGCGACATCGTCGACCCCCGGGACCGTTCGACGGCGTTCATCTTCGGCGACGGCGCCGGTGCGGCCGTGGTCGGCCCCGCAGACGAGCCGGGCATCGGGCGTGCGGTCTGGGGGACGGACACGGAGCATCTGCGCGCCATCGAGCAGAGCCGGTCCTTCGCGGAGCTGCGACACGACCCAACGGCCCGCTGGCCCTTCCTCGAAATGGCAGGCCAGGAGGTCTTCCGCTGGGCCATCGGTGCGGTTGCCGAGGTGTCCGGCCGGGCTCTGCGGGCGGCCGGGGTGACGATGGACGACATCGAGGCGTTCGTGCCGCACCAGGCCAATGTGCGCATCATCGACGCGGCGGTGAAGGCGATGCGCCTGCCACCCTCTGTCGAGGTGGCGCGGACGGTCCGGGAGGACGGGAACGTGTCGGGCGCCTCGATCCCGCTCGCCCTCGACACCCTGATCGCCGGCGGCCGGATCAGGCCGGGGGCGCTCGTACTCACGGCCGGCTTCGGCTCGGGCCTCAGCTACTCGGCGCAGGTCCTCGTCGCCCCCTGACGAGGTCCGTACCCGCGGGCGCACGTACGGATCGGCTCCCCGCCGCGGCGGGGAGC
>CBRG010000596.1 GCA_000470535.1 Streptomyces sp. AW19M42 | reverse complement strand
CTTCTCCGTGACGCCCGCCGAGTCGAACGTCGCCACCTCGTGCATCGCGCGGGCCGCGCTCTGCACGATCGGCAGCGCCAGCAGTGCGCCCGTTCCCTCGCCGAGGCGGAGGTCCAGGTCGACCAGCGGGCGCAGGCCCAGCTTGTTGAGCGCGGCGACGTGGCCGGGCTCGGCGCTGCGGTGGCCCGCGATGCAGGCGGCCAGGGCTTCCGGCGCGATGGCACGGGCCACCAGGGCCGCGGCGCCCGCGCTGACGCCGTCGAGGATGACCGGCGTACGGAGCGAGGCCCCGCCGAGGAGGAACCCGGCCATCGCCGCGTGTTCCAGGCCGCCGACGGCCGCGAGCACGCCGATCGGATCGGCCGGGTCCGGCCGGTGCAGGTCGAGCGCACGGCGGACCACGTCGACCTTGCGGGCGTGCATCTCGTCGTTGATGCCGGTGCCGCGACCGGTCACCTCTGCCGCGTCCATCCCGGTGTACACGCAGATGAGGGCGGCCGACGCCGTCGTGTTGGCGATGCCCATCTCGCCGGTGAGCAGACCCTTGTTGCCGGCCGCGACCAGGTCGCGGGCGGTCTCGATACCGACCTCGATCGCCGAGAGGACCTCCTCGCGGGTGAGCGCGGGGCCGGTGGTGAAGTCGGCCGTCCCCGCGCGCACCTTGCGGGGCAGCAGGCCGGGGGTCGCGGGCAGCTCCGAGGCCACCCCGACGTCGACCACGCACACCTCTGCGCCGACCTGGGCCGCGAAGGCGTTGCAGACCGCGCCGCCGCCGAGGAAGTTGGCGACCATCTGGCCGGTCACCTCCTGCGGCCACGCCGTGACCCCCTGGGCGTGCACCCCATGGTCGCCCGCGAAGATCGCGACGGCGGCGGGCTCCGGGATCGGCGGCGGGCACATCCGGGAGAGCCCGGACAGCTGCGCCGAGATGATCTCCAGCATGCCGAGCGCGCCGGCCGGCTTGGTCATCCGCTTCTGGCGCTCCCAGGCCTCGCCGAGCGCCTTGGCGTCCAGCGGCCGGATGTTGGAGATGGTCTCCTGCAACAGGTCGTGCGGCTCCTCGCCGGGCAGGGCGCGACGGCCGTACGTCTCCTCATGGACGACCCACGACAGCGGGCGGCGCTTGGACCAGCCCGCCTGCATCAGCTCGGGCTCCTCCGGGAACTCGTCCACGTAACCGACACAGAGGTACGCGACGACTTCGAGGTGCTCGGGCAGGCCGAGGGAGCGGACCATCTCGCGCTCGTCGAAGAAGCTGACCCAGCCGACGCCGAGCCCCTCCGCTCGGGCGGCGAGCCACAGGTTCT
>CBRG010000595.1 GCA_000470535.1 Streptomyces sp. AW19M42 | reverse complement strand
ATCACCGGCGGTACCGGCGGGCTGGGCGCGCACACGGCACGCTGGCTGGCCGAGGCCGGTGCCGAACACCTCGTGCTGACCTCCCGGCGCGGGCCGGACGCCCCCGGCGCCCCCGAACTCGCCGAAGAACTCGGCGCCCTGGGCGTCAGAGTGACCATCGCGGCCTGCGACACATCCGACTACCCGGCACTGGCCCGGCTCGTCGAGCGGATCGAGGCGGACGGCCCACCGATCCGAACGGTCGTGCACAGCGCGGGAACCGGCGGTACCGCCCCGCTCACCGGCACGGACCTGGCGGAGTTCGAGACCGGCGCGGAGGTGAAGCTGGCCGGGACCGCGAACCTCGACCGGATCTTCGACCGCACGGAACTCGACGCGTTCATCCTGTACTCCTCCGTCGCGGCCGTCTGGGGCGCTGGCGGCCACGGTTCCTACGCGGCCGGCAACGCCTACCTCGACTCGGTCACCCGCAGCCGGCGCGCCCGCGGCCTGGCCGGGACCACCATCGCCTGGGGCCTGTGGTCCGCGGACGACGGCAGCGGCCTGGGCGGCACCGTCGACCGCGACTCGCTCAACTGGCACGGCCTGTCGGCCATGGCACCGCAGACCGCGATCGCGGGACTGCGGCAGGTCATGTCGGACGACCGGGAGTTCCTCGCCATAGGCGCCGTGGACTGGGACGCCTTCACCCCCGCGTACACGGCCACCCGTCCGCGCCCCCTGATCGAGGGCATACCGGAGGCCCGCGCCGTCCTGGAGGGCGACCCGGGCACCGAGGGCGACCGCACCCGGACCACCGAGGCGAACACCCTGCGGGAGCGCTTGCGCCCGCTCTCCGCGGAGGACCGCGAGACCGCGCTGCGCGACCTCGTACGGGCCCACGCGGCGACGGTCCTCGGACACGCGTCGCCGGAAGCCATCGAGGAGGGGCGGCCGCTGCGCGACCTCGGCTTCGACTCGCTGCTCGCGGTCGAGCTGCGCAACGCCCTGACCACGGCGACCGGCCTGAAGCTCGCCACCACACTCGTCTTCGACCACCCGAACGTCACCCGCCTCGCACAGCACCTGCACGCCACCCTCTTCGGTGAACAGCCCGGCTTCGAGCCCGCGATCGCACAGATCTCCGCCGACGCGGCCGACCACGACGACGCCGTCGCGATCATCGGCATGGGCTGCCGCTTCCCCGGCGGGATCGCCGGACCCGAGGACCTGTGGCGGATCGTCACAGCCGGCGACGAGGTCCTCAGCGGATTCCCCGACAACCGGGGCTGGGACCTCGACGGGCTCTTCAGCGCCGACCCGGACGACGAGGGGCACTCGTACGTCCGCTCGGGCGGCTTCCTTCAGGACGCGGGCTCCTTCGACCCCGACTTCTTCGGCATCTCGCCCCGCGAGGCCCTCGCGATGGACC
>CBRG010000594.1 GCA_000470535.1 Streptomyces sp. AW19M42 | reverse complement strand
CCCGCCGCGCGGGGGACGTCGCTCAGCCACTGACCGTGGCGGCCGGCGGCGTCCACCGGCGGGTACGGGGCACGGTGCTGGAGACGCCGTACTCCTTCTTGAGCTGTTCCGGGATGGCGTAGTGCATGACGCGTCCGCGGGTGAGGGAGGACAGCTCGAAGACCGAGGTGAGGTGGCCGAGCCGGTCCAGCGCCCAGGCGCCCAGCGGGGAGCGGTCCTCGATGGTCTCCAGCACGCCGAGGAGGTGGGGCAGGGTCCTGACGACGGCGCTCCACCGCGTGCGGGGCACCGCGAGCCAGTCGGCGCAGGTGTCTCCGACGAGGTGGCGGATGAGAGCGGAGACGACCGGATCGAGAAGGGTTCCGGGTACCACCTCCTCGTAGAGGTCGATGAGCTGCCCGGTCAGCAGCGCACCCTCCTCCGAGGGCCCCATGTGCCGGAGCATGTACAGGTCGAGGTACTCACGGGCCTCGTCGAGCGTCTTGGGGACGGCTTCCTGGTCGACGCCGAGCATGGCGCCGACGACCCGCCAGGCGTAGTAGTAGGCCTCCGCGCCCTCCACCGACATGTGGATGCCCAGGCGGTGCAGGCTGTCCAGCACGAGCAGCGAGAAGAACATCTGCCCGCCGATCATGTCCTCCTGGCAGATCGGCGTTCCGAGCGCGTCGGTGTCCCACCGGCCCGCGCGTCCGAGGTGATGGCGGACGGACGCGTGCAGGAGACGGACCTTCTGGGCTGCCGGGATGAAGCGGCTGCCGGCCTCGAAGGCGTCGGGCCGCATCAGGTAGACGGTGAACTGCCCGGTCTCCGCCATCCGTTTGGAGGGGTACTTCAGCCCGTGCGCGGCCGACAGCAGCTTCGCCACGTGTGGGACGACGTAGCAGGCGGGCATGGAGGCGAAGGACAGTGCGGTGGAGATGTGCACGTTGTTGTCGATGAAGAACAGCCGGGCCCTCTCCATCTCCTCCCAGTCCACCCAGGCCGGGGGGACCCGGGTCGCCTCCAGGTACTCGCGTGCGACGTCGGGCAGGCCGTCGGGCAGGGGAGCGCCCGCGGTGGAGACGTGGCGCATCAAGGTGTTGAGCGTGCCCACCTCCCCGCGTGCGAAGAGGGTGGCGACGGTGGCGTCGGCGAGCTCGTCGCCGCCCCGGCGCAGGGCGTCCATCGACGCCTCGGTGTAGGTCATGGGAGGGTTCCTGCTTTCCACGGAATCGTCCGCGGCCGGCGGGAGCGCCGGCCGCGGGGGGGCGGCACGGGCCCGAGCCACCCCCGGGCGGGCGGCCGGCGGGGCGGGGGGGCCC
>CBRG010000593.1 GCA_000470535.1 Streptomyces sp. AW19M42 | reverse complement strand
CCCCCCCGCCCCTGCCGCACCGGAGCCCCCCGCCGCCGCCCCGCCCCGGGCGCCGGCGGCCCCCGACGGTGCCGTCGACGGGCCGGGCACCGATGACCTGGCCGACCTGGCCGCCCGGCTCGAAGCGGAACTGGCGGCCGTCACCGATCTGTTCGAGCAGGAGGAACGATGAACCAACCCACCGCCGACACTCGCGACGTGCGGGCCCTGCTCGCCCAGGCCGCCCGAACCATCTCCACCCTGCGCGCCAAGGTGGACGAACAGCGCGCCGCCCTGCGCGCCCCGGTCGCCGTCGTCGGCATCGGCTGCCGCCTCCCCGGCGGCGCGAACTCGCCCGAGTCCATGTGGCAGATGCTCGACCGCAAAACCGACGCCATCGGACCGTTCCCCCGGGACCGCTGGGACACCACCTCCTACTACGACCCCGACCCCGAGACACCCGCGACCGCCTACGTCCTGGACGGCGGATTCCTCGACAGCGTCGACACCTTCGACTCCGCCCTGTTCGGCATCGCGCCCGCCGAGGCCGCCGGCATGGACCCGCAGCAGCGCATCGCACTCGAAGTGGCCTGGCAGGCCCTGGAGGACGCCGCGATACCCCCGGACGGCCTCGACGGCTCACGCACCGGCGTCTTCATGGGCGTCAGCACCAGCGACTACGTCCGTATGCGCCAGCAGTTCGGCGCCCCCGAAGGCATCGACGCCTACCAGATCCTCGGCGAGAACAGTTTCGTAGCCGGCCGCATCGCCCACACCTTCGGACTGCGCGGCCCCGCCCAGGTCGTCGACACCGCCTGCTCCTCCTCGCTGCTCGCGGTCCGCCAGGCCTGCCAGTCACTGCGCCTCGGCGAGACCGACCTCGCCCTCGCCGGCGGCGTCAACGTCATCCTGTCGCCGTACGGGTTCGTCCTGGTCAGCAAGGCCGGGGCAGTCGCCCGCGACGGCCGCTGCAAGAGCTTCGACGCCACCGCCGACGGCTACGGACGCGGCGAGGGCTGCGGCGTCGTGGTCCTCAAGCGCCTGTCCGACGCCCTCGCCGACGGCGACCGCGTCCTGGCGGTGATCCGGGGCGGCGCCGTCAATCACGACGGCCACGCCAGCGGCATCTCCGTACCCAGCGCCGAGGCGCAGCAGGACGTGATCACTGCCGCGCTGGAGGACGCCGGCCTGTCCGCCGGGGAGGTCGGATACGTCGAGGCCCACGGCACCGGCACCCCCCTGGGGGACCCCATCGAACTACGCAGCCTGCACCAGGTCCTGGGCAGCCGGCGACCGGACGGATCCCCCCTGGTCGTCGGCTCGGTGAAGTCCAACATCGGCCACCTGGAGGCGGCCGCCGGAATCGCCGGACTGATCAAGGCCGTGCTGATGGTCCGGTACGGACAGATCCCGGCCAGCCTCCACTTCCGCACCCCCAACCCCAACGTGGACTGGGACAGGCTGAACGTGTCCGTCGCCTCCGCGGCGGCCCCCTGGCCCTCGGACGGGCAGCGCCGCGTGGCCGGTGTGAGCTCGTTCGGAGCCAGCGGCACCAACGTCCACCTGCTGGTCGAGGAACCGCCCCCCGCCCCGGAAACCGCCGGAGAACCGGGGGACACCCTCCCCGCACGCCCGGCCGGACTCGTCGTCCTCTCCGCCCGGGGCGAGGACGCGCTGCGGGAGCCCGCCCGCCACTGGGCCAGCCACCTCGAT
>CBRG010000592.1 GCA_000470535.1 Streptomyces sp. AW19M42 | reverse complement strand
CGGCGGACGCCGGGGGCCCGGACCCGTGTGGTCCGAGGCCCCCGGCGTCCGGGGTGAGCAGAGCGCGGGGCGCTACGCCCAGAGCTGGCCCTGGAGCGTTTCGATCGCCGCCTCCGTCGTGGACGCGGTGTAGACGCCCGTCGACAGGTACTTCCAGCCGCCGTCCGCGACGACGAAGACGATGTCGGCGCGCTCACCGGCCTTGACCGCCTTGTTGCCCACACCGATCGCGGCGTGCAGCGCGGCGCCGGTGGAGACGCCCGCGAAGATCCCCTCCTGCTGGAGGAGTTCGCGGGTGCGGGTGACGGCGTCGGCCGAGCCGACGGAGAAGCGGGTGGTGAGGACCGAGGCGTCATACAGCTCGGGGACGAAGCCCTCGTCGAGGTTGCGCAGGCCGTAGACCAGGTCGTCGTAGCGCGGCTCGGCGGCGACGATCCTGATGCCCTCGACGTTCTCCCGCAGGTAGCGGCCGACGCCCATGAGCGTGCCCGTGGTGCCGAGGCCCGCCACGAAGTGCGTGATGGAGGGGAGGTCGGTGAGGATCTCCGGGCCGGTGGTGGCGTAGTGGGCGCCCGCGTTGTCGGGGTTGCCGTACTGGTAGAGCATCACCCAGTCCGGGTGCTGCGCCGACAGCTCCTTGGCGACGCGGACGGCTGTGTTGGAGCCGCCCGCCGCCGGGGAGGGGATGATCTCGGCGCCCCACATGGTGAGGAGGTCGCGCCGTTCCTGTGAGGTGTTCTCGGGCATGACGCAGACGATGCGGTAGCCCTTGAGCTTCGCCGCCATGGCGAGCGAGATGCCGGTGTTGCCGCTGGTGGGTTCGAGGATGGTGCAGCCGGGGGTGAGCCGGCCGGCCTTCTCGGCCTGCTCGACCATGTGGAGCGCGGGGCGGTCCTTGATCGAGCCGGTGGGGTTGCGGTCCTCCAGCTTGGCCCAGATGCGGACGTCGTCCGACGGTGACAGCCGCGGCAGGCGGACGAGCGGGGTGTTGCCCACTGCGGCGAGCGGGCTGTCGTAGCGCATCAGCTCATGCCGCCGGCGACGGCCGGGAGGATGGTGACGCTGTCGCCGTCGCTGAGCTTCGTGGAGATGCCGTCGAGGAAGCGGACGTCCTCGTCGTTGAGGTACACGTTCACGAAGCGGCGCAGCTGGTCGCCGTCGACGATGCGCTCACGGATGCCGGTGTGGCGGCTCTCCAGGTCCGTGAAGAGGTCGGCGAGGGTCGCTCCGCTGGCCTCGACGGCCTTGGCGCCGTCGGGGGGGGGGGGGGGGGGGGGGGGGGGGGGGGGCCCCGGGGCCGCGGGGGGGGGGC
>CBRG010000591.1 GCA_000470535.1 Streptomyces sp. AW19M42 | reverse complement strand
CACCCCCATCGAAGCCGCCTGCCGCATCGTCATCCTGGAAGACCAGCTCGAAGAAGCCCAGCGCATCAACGCCGAGTACCGCCACGCCGCCCATTCGGAGAATCAGACGACCGCGAGCTGACGTGGCGCGTGCCCGCCCGGTGCGACACACGCCTGGCGGCGCCCCGGGCCAGCACATCAACCACGCCGGACCTGCCGGCCGCCCGTCCCGAGATGAGTGGGATAATGAATTAGCTCATGCGTTCGATTCCGGTACGCTGGACGCATGGCAACGCACCAGCTCCAGGGATCGCTCTTCGACCAGGGCGACGACGTGCGCCTGGGCCCGCTGAGCGGGATGCGCAGGACGGTCCTCGGGGACGGGGCCTGGATCGATCTGCTGCCCGGGTGGCTCAGTGGTGCCGGGGAGCTGTTCGAGCGGCTGGCCGAGGACGTCCCGTGGAAGGCGGAGCGCCGGGAGATGTACGAGAGGGTCGTGGACGTGCCCCGGCTGCTCGCCTTCTACCGGGCCGGGGAACCGCTGCCGCACCCCGTTCTCGACCAGGCGCGCCGGTCCCTCTCCGCGCACTACGCCGCCGAGCTGGGCGAGGAGTTCACGACAGCCGGGCTGTGTCACTACCGCGACGGGCGCGACAGCGTGGCCTGGCACGGCGACCGCATCGGCCGGGGTGCCCGCGAGGACACCATGGTCGCCATCCTCTCCGTCGGCGCACCCCGCGACCTTCTGCTTCGCCCGGTGGGCGGTGGCGAGACCGTCCGCCGCCCCCTGGGGCACGGCGACCTGATCGTGATGGGCGGCTCGTGCCAGCGGACCTGGGAGCACGCCATTCCGAAGTCGGCCCGGTCCGCCGGTGGGCGCATCAGCGTTCAGTTCCGGCCGCGCGGAGTGCAGTAGCGGGTCGTCGGGGCCCCGGGGAGCTCGCGGTCAGAGGCCGGAGGCCGCCCGAATGGCGCTAGAAGGGGCCCATGTTCTGCCGCTGGGCGTTCCCCGTTCCCAGGCCCTTCGCTAGTCCCTGGTCCGCCGCCCCGCGCTCCACCGCGCCGCGTTCGCCCGAGCCGCCTCTGCGGCGAAGTGCGATCAGGCATCCGGCGATCGCCGCAGCGAGTACGACCACCATGGCAACGACAACGATCATGAGACCCCCCGTGTGTCCGGCGGAACCGGAACCGTGTGCGGTTCGCCGCTGGTACGCATTGTCGCCTGCCGTCCGTCGGCTGGGAAGGGCGATTGCGCCCCGGGCGGCGGGCCGGTCACCCTTCGCCGCGCAGCTGAAGCAGGTACGTCGCGGTCAGGGCGACGGCCCGGTCGCTGTCCCGTGACAGCTCCACGAGCGCACGTGAGGCCCTCGCCCCCGGGACGCCCGCCAGCGCCTGGGTCAG
>CBRG010000590.1 GCA_000470535.1 Streptomyces sp. AW19M42 | reverse complement strand
ACGCGGGCCCGCCGACGGCGCGGAGGCCGCGGCGGGGGTGCTGCTCGGGGCCTCGGCAGCGGCCGGCTTGGCAGCCGGTACGCCGGGCTTCGGGGCAGCGGGACGTGCCGCAGCGGCCGGGGAGGGCGCTGCAGACGGTCGTGCGGCGCCAGCTGCTCCAGTGGAGCCGGTGCTTGCGCCGGTGGGGGCGGCCTTGCGGGGCGCGCCAGGCTTTGCAGCGGACTTGCCGGCGTTGCCACCGGGACCCTGCAGCGCGTCAGTCAACTTGCGTACAACCGGCGCCTCGATCGTCGAGGACGCCGAACGTACGAACTCACCGAGTTCCTGGAGCTTGGCCATGACGACCTTGCTCTCAACCCCGAACTCCTTGGCGAGTTCGTATACCCGGACCTTAGCCACTTCGCTCCTTTTAGGTCCGGGTTACCGCCGGACCGTCGCTACTTCATGGGCGTACTCATCGCGTACTCATCGAGTGCTCATCGCAATCTCGACCTACTTCCAACTCGCGAGGTACCTGACCGCACGGGGACCCGTGCCGTTCAATTTCCTGTTCCTACGGTGTCACCCGTTCGACGAACCGCTGTAGTGCGGCGGGATCGAACGGCCCCTTGGCTTTGAAGGCCCGGGGGAATGCCCGGCGGCGGACCGCCAGGTCGAGACAGACAGATGCGGGGTGTATGTACGCACCCCGGCCGGGCAGCGTACCGCGAGGGTCGGGGACGCAGGCGCCCCCGTCCGCCACGATGCGCAGCAGCTCGCTCTTGGCCGCTCGCTTCCGGCAACCCACACAGGTTCGCTCAGGGCAAGCGCGGGCGTGCGTCCGGCCAGACACGTTTAAGTCTACCTCCCCGTACCGACCTCACCCGTTTGGGGCAACGATCGAACGGATGTTGTCGTGATCTCAGCGGGATGTCGACGAGATCTATTCCTTGGTGGACCGGTCCGATCCGGGCCGTGGCGGGCTGTTCCGCGCCCCGGCCCGTCGCCGGATCAGTTGCGCTCGGCGCGCTCCCTGGCCCGCTCGGCCCGCTCACGGTCGGCCACATCGCGCTCGGCGTCGGTCTCGGTGTCCGGGCGGATGTCGATGCGCCAGCCGGTGAGACGGGCGGCGAGACGGGCGTTCTGCCCCTCCTTGCCGATCGCCAGCGACAGCTGGTAGTCGGGCACGGTGACCCGGGCGGAGCGTGCGCCGAGGTCCACGACCTCGACCTCGCTGACCCGGGCGGGAGACAGCGCGTTGGCGACCATCTCGGCCGGGTCGTCCGACCAGTCCACGATGTCGATCTTCTCGCCGAGCAGCTCGGCCATGACATTGCGCACACGGCCGCCCATCGGGCCGATACAGGCGCCCTTGGCGTTCAGGCCGGAGCGGGTGGAGCGGACCGCGATCTTGGTGCGGTGGCCGGCCTCGCGGGCGATCGCGCAGATCTCGACGGAACCGTCCGCGATCTCCGGGACCTCCAGCGCGAAGAGCTTCTTCACCAGGTTGGGGTGGGTCCGCGACAGCGTCACCGACGGACCGCGCACCCCCTTGGCCACCCGTACGACGTAGGTGCGCAGCCGCAGTCCGTGGGTGTACTCCTCGCCGGGCACCTGCTCCTGCACCGGCAGGATGGCCTCCAGCTTACCGATGTCGACCAGGACGTTCTTCGGGTCCTTGCCCTGCTGGACGACGCCGGTGACGACATCGCCCTCGTGGCCCGCGTACTCACCGAACGTGCGGTCGTCCTCCGCGTCACGCAGCCGCTGCAGGATGACCTGCTTGGCGGTGGTCGCGGCGATCCGGCCGAAGCCCGACGGGGTGTCGTCGAACTCCTTGGGCTCCTGGCCCTCCTCCAGATCGGCCGGGTCCTCCTTGGCCCACACCGTCACATGGCCGCGCTCGTCCAGCTCCACGCGCGCCCTGCGGTGACTGCCGTCCGTGCGGTGGTACGCGATGAGGAGGGCCGACTCGATCGCCTCGACGAGCACGTCGAACGGGATCTCCTTGTCCTGCGCCAAGCCCCTCAGAAGCTTCACATCGATGTCCACGGCTACGCCTCCTCTTCCTTCTTGTCCTTGCGGTTGAATTCCAGCTCCACGCGCGCCTTGGCGATCTCGTCGAAGGAGATCCGGCGGGACGTGGGCTTGCGGCCCTTGACGCCCGGTACCTCAAGATCGAGGCCCTCGTCGTCGACCGCGAGGATGCGGGCCACCAGTTCGCCGCCCTCGTTCAGGGTCAGCCTGGCCAGGCGGCCGGTGGCGCGTACGTAGTGGCGGTGCTCCGTCAGCGGGCGGTCGGCACCGGGAGAGCTGACCTCCAGGACGTACTCCTCCTCGCCCATCGCGTCGGTCTCGTCGAGCTTCTCGGAGATCGCTCGGCTCAGATCCGCGCAGGTGTCGAGCTCCACGCCCTCTTCGGAGTCCACGATGATCCGCAGCACCCGGCGGCGGCCGGCCCGGGACACTTCGATCTCTTCCAGATCCAGCTGCTCGGCGCTGACGAGCGGTTCTACCAGCCCGCGCAGCCTCTCGCTCTGGGTGGTGCTCATCCGGGTGACTCCTCGGCCGCGTGTGCTGTTGTGGGGATCGTCGTGTGTCTGGTCAAAGGGTATCCGGTCCCGGGGGGTGTTGCCGTCCGCCGGCCCCCCGAGCGCGGGTACGCTCGCCTGCGGTGATCACTTCCGGACACATCCGGTCAAGACAGGTCCAGCCCGAAGGAGAACAAGTGCGGCGCACGGGGACGACGCGCAGGGGCGCGCTCACCGCGACGGGAGCGATCGCCATGGGGGCGGTGCTGGCCGGCTGCGGAGACGGCGCCGACGACGGGGGCGGCGGCCGGAAGGGTTCCGCGCACGCCGGCGCGCGGACCACCTCCGACAGCTCCTCCGCGGTGCGGGCGGAGATGTCGCTGCGGAAGAAGGCCGCCGGCGTATCCACGTCCCTGCTGGGGCAGTACGAGAACGTGCTCGGCGCCCATCCGGCGACCGCGGCCGGGCTCACCCCGCTGCGCGACGCCGTACGTGCCCACGTCCAGGCCCTCGCCCCGCCCGGCAGGGCCTCGCTCGAATTCGTCCGGCCCCGGCCCGCCGGCAGCCCCCCGGAGGCCGTCAAGGC
>CBRG010000589.1:3741-3808 GCA_000470535.1 Streptomyces sp. AW19M42 | reverse complement strand
CCCCCCGGGGGCGGGCCCCACCCGCGTCGCCGCCCCGGGGGGGGGGGTGCGCGGGGGGGGGGGCGGG
>CBRG010000589.1:0-3734 GCA_000470535.1 Streptomyces sp. AW19M42 | reverse complement strand
CGGTCCGGCGGGCGCCCGCCGCGGGTACTACGGGCAGTGTGACCGGTGACGGTCAGAACGCGCCGCCGAGCGAGGCCTTCGCGTTGGACTCGTCGTAGGCACGGTCGGAGATGATGACGTTCTCCGGGATCGACTCGCCGCCGTAGAACTTCTGGGCGGTCGAGAAGGCCAGCGGGCCGAAGCGCGGGTTCGACTCGATGACGGCGTTGTACTCGCCGTTGACCAGGGCCTGGACGGCGTTGCGGGTGCCGTCGACGGAGACGATCTTGACGTCCTTGCCGGGCTTCTTGCCTGCGGCCTTCAGTGCGGTGAGCGCGCCCAGCCCCATCTCGTCGTTCTCCGCGTAGACGGCGGTGATGTCGGGCTTGGACTGGATGAGCTGCTCCATGACCTGCTGGCCCTTGTCACGGGCGAACTCACCGGTCTGCTGGGCGACGATCTTCAGGCCGGGCGCCTTGGCCTTGAGCTGGTCGACGAAGCCCTTGGTGCGGTCGGTGGTCGTGTTGTTGCCCGACGTGCCGAGCAGGATGGCGACCTTGCCCTTGCCGCCGGTCGTCTTGATCATCGCGTCCGCGGCGCGCTTGCCCTGCTCGACGAAGTCGGAGCCGAGGAAGGACACGTAGTCCTTGCACGCGGTGGAGTTGAGCTTGCGGTCGATGGTGAGGACCGGGACCTTCTTGGCGGCAGCGGCCTTCAGCGCCGGCTCCAGGCCGTCGGAGTTCAGCGGGGCGACGATGAGGAACTGCGCGCCCTGCGACAGCATGTCCTGGATGTCGCTGATCTGCTTGGACAGCTGCGACTGGGCGTTGGTGGTGAGCAGCTTCTTCACGCCGACCTTCTTCGCCTCGTCCTTGATGGACTGGGTCTCGGCGATCCGGAACGGGTTGGCCTCCTTCTCCGACTGCGAGAAGCCGACCACCGCGTTCTTCAGGTCCAGCTTGGGTGCCCCGTAGGTCTGCAGCGAGCAGCCGGAACCGGAGGAGGACTCGGGGGACTTGGCCGCCTGGGCGCCCTGGCTGCTGTCAGCGCTCGCGTTGTCCGAGCCCTCCGACTTGGAGCAGCCGGAGGCGGCCAGCGTGGCGGTGGCGGCGAGGAGGCAGGCCACGGCGAGGGTACGGGTTCGGCGCTGGATCATCATGCGCGGGAGCTCCTTGGCGGGTTGACGGCGCACCGACGGGTGTGCGGTCGGGTATGGCTGGACGATGCATCTGCCGCGCGGCGGCTGATGTCACTGCATTCCTCACGACCCCCGCCAGTGCTTCGCGGGGGTGGGCCCCAACTGCACGAACTGCGGTCGTGAGAGCCTGCGCGGCCTCTCGGCGGCTCGGTTTACAACGTTATATAGGCGGCGCGGCACGGGCGGCAAGAGCGTTGTCGATGCGTTTCCAAAATGTGTCGGAGTTGCCCGGGGCGAAATGGGGGCCCCCGGGCCCCGGTTACTGCCGCAACCCTGGACAGCCGCACGACGCCGTGCTGTCATACCGCCGGTAGCCAAATTTCCAACGTTGCAAGCAACGTGCCGCGCAGCCCTTCCGGCCGCGACGGCGCTTCTCGCCATGCACGCGCTCCGGCTCCCCCGGTCCGCTGCGTCACGACGTTCCATGACGGCCCCCGCATGTGTCATGTGCCTTCCCCGAGCCGGAGCCCCCGCACGGCCGGCAGAGAGCAGGAGACCCCTCCATGCCCCTGAACCGCAGACAACTCATGGCAGGCGCGCTGGCCACGGCCGCCGCCGCCACGGCGGCGAACGGCCGCTGGGCCACCACCGCGACCGCGGCCGAGCACCGGGTGAAACCGGCCCATGGTGGTCACTACTCCCCCAACGCCGCTCCACTGCACCCGACGGCCTTCCTGAAACTCCCGCCCGGCCGGGTCACCGCACGCGGCTGGCTGGCCGGGCAGCTGAAACTCCAGCTGGACGGTCTCTGCGGCCGGTACGAGGAGTTCTCCCACTTCCTCGACTTCGCCGCCACCGGCTGGGTCCGCCCCGAACTCGGCGGCTGGGAGGAGGTCCCGTACTGGCTGCGCGGCTACACCGACCTCGCGATCGTCACCGGTGACGCCCAGGCGCTGTCGGCCGTGCGCCGCTGGTTCGACGCGATCCTCACCACCCAGCAGTCCGACGGCTTCTTCGGCCCGAAGTCGCTGCGTACGTCGTTGAACGGCGGCCCGGACTTCTGGCCCTTCCTCCCGCTGGTGCAGGCGCTGCGCTCCTGGCAGGAGTACACCGGCGACACCCGGATCATCCCGTTCCTCAGCAAATTCTTCCGCTACATGAACGCCCAGGGGCCCGGCGCCTTCAACACCAGTTGGATCGCGCTCCGCTGGGGCGA
The DNA here is from genome assembly GCA_000470535.1 of Streptomyces sp. AW19M42. Lineage (GTDB taxonomy): Bacteria > Actinomycetota > Actinomycetes > Streptomycetales > Streptomycetaceae > Streptomyces. The sequence goes on along the minus strand of CBRG010000589.1, from coordinate 1,401 downwards.
CGGCCTGGACAGCGTGTTCTGGCTCTTCAACCGCACGGGCGACACCTTCCTCCTCGACCTCGCCGACAAGATCCACGCGAACGGTGCCGACTGGGGCGACAACCTGGTCAACCCGCACAACGTGAACATCGCGCAGGGCTTCCGCGAGCCCGCCCAGTACGCGCTGCGCAGCGGTTCGGCCCAGGACACCCGGAACACGTACGGGACCTATGGCAAGGCCATGGACCCGTACGGGCAGTTCCCCGGCGGCGGTTTCGCCGGGGACGAGAACGCCCGCCCGGGACACGGCGACCCCCGGCAGGGCTTCGAGACCTGCGGGATCGTCGAGTTCATGGCCAGCCACCAGTTGCTCACCCGGATCACCGGCGATCCGCTGTGGGCCGACCGCTGCGAGGAACTGGCCTTCAACTCGCTGCCCGCCTCGCTCGACCCCTCGGGCAAGGCGATCCACTACGTCACCAGCGCCAACAGCGTGGATCTGGACAACGTCCCGAAGAAGGACCGGCAGTTCCAGAACGGCTTCGCCATGCAGGCGTTCCTGCCCGGCGTCGACCAGTACCGCTGCTGCCCGCACAACTACGGCATGGGCTGGCCGTACTTCACCGAGGAGCTCTGGCTCGCCACCCCCGACGGGGGTCTCGCCGCCGCGATGTACGCAGCCTGCGAGGTCACCGCGAAGGTCGCCGGCGGCACCGAGGTCACCTTCACGGAGGAGACCGGCTACCCGTTCACGGACACGGTCACGCTCACCCTGAAGGCGCCGGGGCAGCTGCGCTTCCCGCTGGTCCTGCGGGTGCCCGCCTGGTGCGACGCCCCGGAGATCAACGTGAACGGGCGCCGGGTGGACGCCCCGGCCGGTCCTGCCTTCACCCGCGTCGAACGCACCTGGGCCGACGGTGACAGGGTGACCCTGCGTTTCCCGCAGACGACCACCGTCCGCACCTGGGAGCGGAACCACCACTCCGTCAGCGTCGACCGGGGCCCGCTCACGTACTCGCTGCGGATCGGTGAGGAGTACCGCCGCATCGGCGGTACCGATCAGTTCCCCGAGTACGAGGTGCACGCCACCGGTCCGTGGAACTACGGGCTCGTCCTGGACGAGCGGAAGCCGGCCGCCTCGCTGCGCCACCACACCGTGCGCCACGTCAAGGACGACAACCCCTTCACGCTGGACGGCACCCCGCTGACCATGACCGCGCGGGCCCGCCGGATCCCGGAGTGGACCGCCGACGGCGAACATGTCGTCACCCCGCTCCAGGAGAGCCCGGCGCACAGCACGGAGCCGGTGGAGGACGTCACACTCGTCCCCATGGGCGCGGCGCGGCTGCGCATCACCTCGTTCCCGACCGCCGGTCCGGACGGGGTGCCGTGGCTCACCAACGGCTGGTACCGCGTCCGCAA
>CBRG010000588.1 GCA_000470535.1 Streptomyces sp. AW19M42 | reverse complement strand
GCCGCCCGGGTGGGCGGCCCGCTTCTCGGCCACCGACTTCGCGACCGCCTCGAAGAACGCCTTGTTGGCGGCGGCGCTCTCGTGTGATCCGGAGTGGGAGGTGTACGCGACGTGGGGGGCCGGAGCGGAAGAGGCAGGTGCGGGGGCGGCAGAGGCGAGCGTGGGCGCGGTTCCCAGCGCGGCGGCGAGGCCGAAGCCGAGGCCGACCACGGCCGACATGACGGTCCTGGGGTGTCTCATGGGGGGTCTCCTACCAGTTACCTGTCCGAGGAACCCGTCCGATGATCGGACTCGGACGGGTGCGGTACGGAGTGAGTGTGGGTGAATCGGAGCCCCTGCGGATGATGCCAATCGGCGATAGCGCCGCCCTATCACCCGGCCGAGGCCCCTGGGCGAGGACGCGATGAAGCGAGCGCGCACAAACGGCGTCCGGCGTTCCACCTACCGCTGAATTACAGGAGTTTGATGGGATTGGGACGTCTGGTGCGGCACGGTGGCGCCGCCCTACTCTCGGCGGTATGGAGCTTGAGGTGAGGCACCTCAGGGCGCTGTGCGCCATCGCCGATACGGGCAGCCTGCACCGGGCGGCCCGCAGGCTGGGCGTGAGCCAGCCCTCGCTCACCACCCAGCTGCGCCGGATCGAGAACTCCCTCGGCGCCGAACTGTTCAGCCGCGGACGCACCGGCTGCCGCCCCACCCTGCTCGGCCACGCCGTCCTGAGCCGGGCCCGTCCGCTCGTGGACGGCATGCGGGCGCTGGTCACCGACGCCAAGGCGGAGGCGGACGCGGCCCGGTCCGGCGGCCCGCGGCTGCGGATCGGCTGCACCGCCAGCCGGGTCATCGGCGGCTGGCTGCGCAGGCTGCGCATCCGGCTGCCCGGCACAGACATCTCGCTGCGGGTCGACGTGTCCGCCCACGCGCTGCTGCGCGCGGTCGAGGCGGGCCGGCTCGACGTCGCCTTCGTGCACGAGGTGGAGGGCTGCCCGCTCTACGTGCCGGACGGCCTGGTGCAGCGGGTGCTCCTGGACCGCGAGCCGCAGTTCATCTCGATGGCCCGCGACCACCCGGCCGCCGCCCTGCCCGTCGTCGACCTGACCGACCTGGCGGCCGACCGGTGGATGGTCGATCCCACGGTGGACGGCGAATGGGACGGCCTGCGCCGGGTGTTCGGCGCGGCCGGTGTCGCGCCGACCGTGCTGCACGGCGACTACCTCACCGCCGCCTCCCTCGTCGTTCTCGGCGAGGCGGTCGCCCCCTGCCAGCCGACCTCGGGCCCGCGCGACGACATGGCCATCCGCCCGCTGCGCGACGACCCACTCGCGGTCCGGCTGCTGCTGGTCTCCCGGCCGGGCGCCGACACGGCGGCGGTGTACGGGGAACTGGAGGCCGCGTACCGGGAGGCGGCCCGGCAGGTCGACGGCTACCACCAGTGGCTCCTGCGCAACCGGAGCCCGCTCGCCCGCTCCAACTGAGCGCGCACCGGACCGGGCCGAGCGCGTACCGGACGGGGCCGAGCGCGTACTGGACCGGGCCGAGCGCGTACTGGACCGGGCCCGCGCCCGGCCGCCAGGTACGGACGGCGCCCGGCCGGCGGTTGCGCCCGGTCCCGATTCAGCCCAGAGCGAGGCCGGTTCCGGTTCGGGGGCGCGAGAAGGCAGAGTCGGGGGTCATGAGGCTTCTGATGCTGGGTGGTACTGAATTCGTCGGGCGGGCCGTTACCGAGGACGCGCTCGCGCGCGGCTGGGAGGTCACCGTATTTCACCGGGGCCACCACGAGCCGCCGCCCGGCACGGCCGAACTGCTCGGTGACCGCACCGCGGAGGACGGTCTGGCCGCGCTCGAAGCCGCCGGTGGGCCGGATGACGGCTCATACGCCTGGGATCTGGTCGTCGACACCTGGAGCGGTGCCCCCTCGGCCGTACGGGACGCGGCCCGGCTGTTGGCGGGCCGGGCCGGGCGGTACACGTATGTCTCCAGCCGTTCCGTCTACGCCTACCCGTCCCCGGCAGGTCTGACGGAGGATGGTCCGGTGGTGGACGGTGCCTCACCGGACGCCGGTGGTGACGTCTCGTACGCCCTGGCCAAACGTGGTGGCGAACTGGCCGCGCTGGACGCCTTCGGTGACCGGGCGCTGCTCGTCCGTGCGGGCCTCATCATCGGCCCCTGGGAGAACATCGGCAGACTGCCCTGGTGGCTGACGCGGATCGCCAGGGGCGGTCCCGTACTGGCCCCGGGGACACCCGGCCTGCCCCTTCAGTACATCGACGCCCGCGACCTCGCCGGATGGCTGCTGGACGCTGCCGAGAGCGGCCTGCACGGACCGTACAACCTGGTCAGCCGCCCCGGGCACACCACGATGGGGGAGCTGCTCGACGCCTGTGTGCGGGTCACCGGCTCCGATGCCGAGCTGCGCTGGACCGACACGGAGACGATCCTCGCGGCGGGCGTCGAGCCCTGGTCGGAGCTGCCGGTCTGGCTGCCGCCGGGGGAGCTGTACGACAGCCTGCACCAGGGCGATGTCAGCCGGGCGCACGCCACCGGGCTGCGCTGCCGGCCCGTGGGGGAGACGGTCGAGGACACCTGGAGGTGGCTGCGCGAGCTGGGCGGCAGCGCACCCCAGCGCCCCGACCGCCCCACGGTCGGCCTCGATCCGCAGACCGAGGCGAAACTGCTGGCGGGCTGACGGGCGCCGCCGGCCGGGCCCCCGCCGGACCGCTCCGGACCGCCGTAAGGGGACGACCGGGCCGACCGGTCGGCGGAAGCGGGCGCCCGAACGGCGTGGCACAGCTGATAAGCAGTCAATAAAGCTGCATATTGCGCTGTATGGGAGCAGAAGCGCGTAGAAGCGGTAAAAACCACCGCGTGGCGGTGACGGTGGCGGCAGCGGCAGCGGCAGCCGTGGTGGGGGCCATCGCGCCCGGCGCGGCCGCCGACCCGCTGCCCGGCGGCCTCGGTCCGTGCCTCGGGGACGACTGTCCTACGGCCTGGCAGGACCCGAACAACACGCCCGTCACCCATCACGACAACAACATCAACATCTATGTCGGTGGCGACTACCTGGTCAGGGAGGCCGCCGCGGAGGCCGAGGGGAAGATCGTCACCCTCGGCCGCTTCGACATGAGCAAGCGGGCGGGGGCCTCGCAGATCTACAACGTCGGCGTCGTCGGAGTGGGATCACGGGTGCCGCCGCCCAACGGGTCCGACTACCTGACGGTGGGCGGCGACCTGAGCGTCGCCACCGGGGAGCGGCTGCTCGCCGAGGAGGGGCTCAACCACGGCGTGGTGCGCTACGCCCGGAACCTCACCGGGACGGTGATCCCGGCCGCGGTCCACGAGGCCGGCGCGACCGCCCCGTACACCGCCCTGCGCGACCAGCTGACGGCGGCCAGCCACTGTTACGCGTACGACGACGAGGACCACCGCCGCCCGGCGACCGGCACGGTGCACAGGGAGGGCTCCGAGACCTACTTCACCGGTGACGGCACCTCTCCCCTTCAGGTCTTCGCCCTGGACGCCGATCTGGCCACGGACTCCGGAGGCCAGGAGGGCATCGTCTTCCGCGACGTCCCCGACGGTGCGACCGTGCTGGTCAACCTCTACGGAGGCACCCGCAACATCGTCACGTACATGGGTTCGCTACCCCAGTCCGGGCTCCGCGAGCGGCTGATGTGGAACTTCCCGGATGCCACCGAGGTCGGGTTGAAGGGCACCGGCCAGTTCCAGGGCAGTGTGCTCATCGGGCAGCGGTCCAGCGTGGCGACCCTGATGATGAGCGGCACCAACGGCCGTTTTCACACCGCCGGTTCGCTGACCCACACGTCGGAGGGCGAGTCGGGCGGCCAGGAGATGCACGCCTACCCGTTCGACGGAGATCTGCCGGACTGCGGCGAGGAGCCGTCCCCGACACCGACGCCCACGGACTCACCCACCCCCACCCCGACGGACACCCCCACCCCCAC
>CBRG010000587.1 GCA_000470535.1 Streptomyces sp. AW19M42 | reverse complement strand
TTTTTTTTCAAGCAGAAGACGGCATACGAGATTGCTCCCATGGTTCTTGACCCCGAAGGCATTGCACGAACAACGAAGTGGCCTCGAAACCTACGGAGAGATGGCCTCAATGCAGCCTATGTTCAAGTGATTCGCGCGTTGGCGGAGAACCCTTCGGAAGCAACATCACATCTGATCAAACAGCTTGAAACTCTGCCTGGATGGCAAAATGAACTCCAGGGTTTAGGTGCGCCGGATCTCATGCTCAAACACCCTGGAGTGCGCCTGCACTATGTTGATGAAGTTCTGGATCAGTTGGAGAAAAGTCTGTGAGCAAAAGCAATACAGAGGAAAATCCAGCAAAGCGCGCAGCGAACAAGCAGGCGCTCATTCGCCAACTTGAACAGGGTGAAATTACATTGGGGCAGGCGATTCGCAGAATGCGCAAGGAGTGGGCTGGGATCAATCAGACTCGCCTGGCCAAAATCTGCAAGGTTTCAGTCAATACGCTTTCTGCAGTTGAGCGAGATGAGGGTAATACGACCATCGACACGCTGAGCCA
>CBRG010000586.1 GCA_000470535.1 Streptomyces sp. AW19M42 | reverse complement strand
TTTTCAAGCAGAAGCCGGCCTACGAGGTGGGCAGGACGTCCGAGACCGGACCCAGGACCGACGGCAGGTTCTCGCGTGGGACGAGCAGTCCGCACAGCAGGAACTGCGGCAGCACGAAGGCCGGCATGAACTGCACCGCCTGGAACTCGGTCGCGGCGAACCCGCTCACGAGCAGACCGAGCGCCGTGCCGAGAAGTGCGTCGCCGACCGCCACGACGACCAGCAGCCAGGTGGGTCCGGTGACGTCGAGGTCGCAGACCCAGACCGCGAACGCCGTGGTGAGGAGCGCCTGCACGACGGCCACGAACCCGAAGGCCAGCGCGTAGCCGATCATGAAGTCGCCCTTGCCCAACGGAGTGGTGAGCAGGCGCTCCAGCGTCCCCGAAGTGCGCTCGCGAAGGGTCGCCACACTCGTGACGATGAACATCACGACGAAGGGGAAGACACCCAGCAGCGCCGCGCCGATGCGGTCGAACACCGGTGTCCCGTCGAAGATCCACGCGAGCAGCCCCATGAGGACGCACGGCACGACGAGCATGAGCGCGATGGTCCGCGG
>CBRG010000585.1 GCA_000470535.1 Streptomyces sp. AW19M42 | reverse complement strand
TTTTTTTTTTTTTTTCAAGCAGAAGACGGCATACGAGATACGACTGCATGGGTGCAGGAGATAGAGCAACGCAGGAGTAGTTGCCGAGTAGCCGAACGCCCATCGTAGTTGTTGGGACATGGTGAAGGCCTGAACCTAAAGATCAGTGAGGAGCCTGTGCAACTCAATATTTCATTCCCGACCGGGTTTAGGAGTGTTGGCGTTGATAATACAGAAGCCAGCATTGGGACATGTCGGAGCTAATCGGCCAACATGCTCTGAAAGTCTTTGGGAACCGCCCTGTGCGGAGCCGCATGCAGGGTGGTGTGGGGACTGGAGGCTAGATCCCTCCGGCTACCCGATTAAGTCTCGATTGAAAAGTAGCAACATATTTTATATAAGTTTTCTTTTGTTTTTAGGCAATTAACACGTTCCCACAAATGAACCAATGCCGAAGCAAGAGTAATTTGATGTATATTTCGCGTAGAGTTATATATCAAGAATTCAACCTTCTCATGAAATTTACTTTGATCATTGCTACCCATTAACTGTTCAAATACTTCCTGATTAAGTACGTCATCAACATCAGGGAAATTCCAATCAGATTGTTCAATAATGAATTTAAATACTCTTTGTTTAAATTCAGTGCTGACAGAGTCCTCACACTCCAACAACCAGGACAAACAAATTAAATTATGCCCCCAAAATCCAGGTTGAGTGACAGCTTTTAAAATAGCCTGCTCAACTGATATATCTTGAGTCATTAACTCTGTCTTTTTTGGATATTCGATGTGATTTTTATTGTAATAAGTTGAGGTGACAAACTCAGTAAATCTTTCTATTGCATATGGTATTTGTTGT
>CBRG010000584.1 GCA_000470535.1 Streptomyces sp. AW19M42 | reverse complement strand
TTTTTTTTTTTTTTCAAGCAGAAGACGGCATACGAGATGCAGATTGTGACGTCACTAACCTTAATCAGTTTGATGAATTACAGCCAAAATTCGAACGTTATAATGTTAATTTAAAAACAAATTATGACATTAATGACAATATGAACCTGTACTTTTCAGCCAAATATGTAAACAGCCAGTCAACTAATGAAGGATAACCCGCGTTCTTTTTCGGTGACACACTCAACAACGTCAATATTGATAATGCTTTTATAGATCCCGAACTTGTCGCGCTAATGAAGGCCAACCTTAATGACGAGGGTGAGCCTGCACCACTAACCAAGATTAATATTCGTCGTTTCATGACTGATTTAGGTCTAAGAATAGAAGATGATACTCGTGAAACACAGCGCTACGTATTGGGTTTAGAGGGTGTCGCTTTTGACGATTGGGACTATGATGTCTCTGCCGTATACGGGCAAACAGATATCAAGCGTGTCAATAAAAACAATTTGATTAAAGCGAACTATGCAAACTCTCTAGATTCCATTCTAGAAAATGGGGTAGCGGTCTGTCGTGATAAAGATGCAAGAGCGGCGGGTTGTGTTCCAGTTGATATTTTTGGAAACGGCAAACCAAGTCAAGATGCAATTAACTATATCAATACCGTTTCCACTGGTACTTCAGTAATAAAACAAACAGTTGTTAGTGGCTCTATCTCAAACTCGGGCTTATTTGAACTACCTGCTGGCTACGTTG
>CBRG010000583.1 GCA_000470535.1 Streptomyces sp. AW19M42 | reverse complement strand
TTTTTTTTTCAAGCAGAAGACGGCATACGAGATATGGAAAAGCGTAAATTAAGTTTTTGGCAAATCTGGAACATGAGTTTTGGGTTTCTAGGAATACAAATGGGGTTTGCTCTACAAAATGCAAACGCAAGTAGAATTTTACAGATTTTTGGAGCTGATGTTCATGAACTTTCATGGTTTTGGATTATTGCACCATTAATGGGATTAATTGTTCAACCAATTATTGGGCATTATAGCGATAAAACTTGGGGGAAATTCGGTAGAAGAAAACCTTATTTTTTAGTAGGCGCTATTTTAGCTTCTATAGGTTTAGTTTTAATGCCACAAGCCGATATCTTTATAGCCTTTTTACCAGCACTTTGGGTAGGAGCAGGTTTTTTAATGATTATGGATGCTTCTTTTAATATTGCCATGGAGCCTTTTAGGGCGTTAGTTGGTGATAATTTAAGAACAGACCAAAGAACGCAAGGTTTTAGTGTACAAACAGCTTTAATAGGTTTTGGAGCAGTAGTTGGTTCTTGGTTACCGTATGCATTACACCATTGGTTTGGTGTTTCTAATAGAACATCTTTAGGCGTTG
>CBRG010000582.1 GCA_000470535.1 Streptomyces sp. AW19M42 | reverse complement strand
TTTGTTTTTTTTTCAAGCAGAAGACGGCATACGAGATCGACACTAATGTCACTGGCTTAGTTAACGTCACACACAGTTTATTGCCCGTGCTGAAAGCACAACAGTCTTCAACGATTATCAACCTTGCAAGTATTGCGGGTAATTGGCCTTATCCGGGTAGCCATGTTTATGGTGCGAGTAAAGCCTTTGTTGCACAGTTTTCTAGAAATTTACGCAGTGATTTTGCGGGTACAGGTGTTCGAGTGACCAGCTTAGAACCGGGTTTATCAGAGAGTGAATTTAGCCTGGTAAGATTTAATGGCGATCAAGATAAATACGATTCAATTTATGAAGGCACTAATGCTATACAACCTGAAGATATCGCTAATATTATCTTCTGGATTGCTGAGCAACCAGCACATATCAACATTAATAGTTTAGAAGTCATGCCAACATCTCAAGCATGGGATAGCTTTAAAGTCGTTAAGCAGTAGGGTGTAGCGAAGCAGTAGAATGAAGCTAAGTAGTAGGATGTTAGATTGAAATTAGACCACACCGACTAACCGATAATGCAAAAGAAGCGCGAAACAAGGTTGATATATCGAAGATGGATATATCAACCTCATTAAAAATAGCTTCTTTTAGTAAAACCTTAACAATTAATTTGGAATATTAATCGATGTTAAGTATTTCA
>CBRG010000581.1 GCA_000470535.1 Streptomyces sp. AW19M42 | reverse complement strand
CAGAAGACGGCATACGAGATGTGGTTGTCGGTGGCTTTACCGATGATATTCCATCAGCACAAGCATTGGCTGAGTTTATCAAGCCCATGACTAATGTTGAAAAAGTAGAGTTGCTACCCTACCACGAGTTAGGTAAACATAAATGGGAAGCGATGGGTGAAGAGTATGAACTCAACCAAATATCTCCTCCAAGTGCTGACATCATGGAACAGATAAAGAAGGTCTTCATCGATATGGGGATTAATGCGATTTACTGAGTGCTCTTGAGTTAGACAATAAAAGCAGACAAAGACTAAAGCTCTTCCCAATAACTTGCATCCAAACGTTCGAACGCCGCTTTTAGAATAAGCGCAATATCGAAGTAACAAGCTTTAGTGCCTAAGGGGCGACAATTAACCCCCATTTGTTTCAGTTTTGTTGATAACTGATTACCCCAGTCGAGTAGAGACAATGGCAAGGGGTGAGCGGAGCGCCAACCGAACCAGAGTAATCCTTGGATAGGTAAGCTAATAAAGAACAACGCAATGGTGATGGCCTGGGGTAGGTTATCCCAACCGTGCAGGTATAACTGACTTGCACT
>CBRG010000580.1 GCA_000470535.1 Streptomyces sp. AW19M42 | reverse complement strand
CCCGCCGTTGAGCACGGGTCGGTGCTCGCCCCGGCCGCCGTAGGTGAGGGTGCCGCCGAGCCGTACGCCGAGCGCGCCCGCGAACGAGGCCTCCACCGGGCCCGCGTTGGGGCTCGGGTGCTTCGCGGCATCCGCCCGCCAGGCCCGCAGCGCGTCCCGGGGCCGTTCGCCGGCGGCAACGGCGAGCAGGGCCGTGAGCCGGGCGCCCGGCCAGCCCACGCAGTCGTCGAGGCGGGCGGAGGCCCAGCCGTAGCGCAGGTAGCGGGGCGACCTGTGGCCGACCATCGCGTCCAGGGTGTTGGCGGCCCGGAAGCCGACGAGTCCGGGGACCCCGCCCAGCGCCCCCCACACCAGGGCGCCGACCACGGCGTCGGAGGTGTTCTCGGCGACGGACTCCACCACCGCGCGGGCGATCTGCGGTCCGTCCAGCGACTGCGGGTCGCGGCCGCACAGGCGCGGCAGCCGCTCCCGGGCCAGGCCGAGGTCCCCGGCGGCCAGCGCGCCGCTGATGGACCGGGCCTCGCGCCCCAGCGACGTACCGCCGACGACGGACCAGGTGGCGGCGGCGGTCAGGGTCGCGGCCGCGGCGGGACGGTGGCGCAGCGCGCGGGCGGCCAGTGCCGCACCACCGGCGGC
>CBRG010000579.1 GCA_000470535.1 Streptomyces sp. AW19M42 | reverse complement strand
TTTTTTTTTCAAGCAGAAGACGGCATACGAGATTACACAACTTTCTAGCGATTGGGTTTTAAAAGAATTTTCTATTGTAGCATGGCGTTTGCAAAAAGACCTACAAGGCATTTCTAAAATTCCGTTAGAAGAAGTTTCATCAAAAAAAATGATTGCTACAACACGTAGTTTTGAATACACTTATTCTGATATTGACAATATAAAAGAGCGCATCTCTACCTTTGCAGCTAGTTGTGCAGAGAAATTAAGGAATCAGAAATCTAGTTGCCACATGCTTATTGTGCAACTTTCTAGCGATCGCCATAAAAAAGAATTTCAACAACATAGAGAAAGTACAACAGTTGTTTTTTCCTCTCCTACAGATTCGACGTTAACCATTGCCAACGCAGCAGTAGAAGCTGTAAAAACTATTTTTAAAACTGGTGTTAAATACAAAAGAGCAGGTGTAATTGTTACGGGTTTAGTACCTAATGATAATTTTCAATTGGATTTATTTTCAAGCGAAAATCCAAAACACAAACCGTTAATGTCTGCAATAGACAAATTAAATCGTAAATTTAAGGCAGACAAAATTAAATTAGGAAATCAAGATTTAAACCGCACTTGGAAAATGCGTCAAGAACGATTATCCGCTAGATTTACCACAAATATTAACGATATTTTGATTGTTAAATAAACACTATGAATTAAAACTCCATAATTTTTAATAAAAGGATAAAATTCTTTTTAAATTCAGTTTGTCATTCCGAAT
>CBRG010000578.1 GCA_000470535.1 Streptomyces sp. AW19M42 | reverse complement strand
TTTTTTTCAAGCAGAAGACGGCATACGAGATGCCCGGGCCGCTGCGGGTGTTGACGGGAGTGGAGATGCTGATCTGTCCCGGGTAGGAGCAGCGTTGCAGCGGCGCACTGAACGTGGTCCGCGAGGGCGTGGAGACGTAGTAGTCGGTGACGTACCCACCCGTGCTGATGCGGTCCCACACCCCGGTGCTCCCCACGACCTGACCGCGCGCCTGGCAGATCACCGAGACCGCTGCGTTCGCCGCGAGCGAGCCGACGATGGGATAGGCGCTCGACGGCCCGCTGCGCACGTTGAGCGAGCCGGAGCTGGTCACGCGGTAGGACCTGGCGACGGTCGCGACCGGCCCCTTGATGATGTCGCTGTCGACGTGCATCGACACCCCTCCCCAGGTCTCGACCTGGTCACCGCGGTACTGCTTGGAGCGCTGCCACTCGGCCCACAGGGTGTTGCCGGCCGTGGGCCAGCCGGTGAGCGTGGCGACGTCGTCCCACCGGGCCATCCACACGGCGTCGGGTCGGGCCAGGCTCGTCGAGAGATAGCTGGCCGCGAGGTCGCGCAGCCCCGAGTCCTGGTGGACGTAGACGCCGGCCAGGTAGCCACTGCGGTGCAGGGCCCTGGTCCACTCGGACACGTAGGTCCTCACGGCGGCGATGCAGCCCGACGCTGCCCGGTCGTAGTGCT
>CBRG010000577.1 GCA_000470535.1 Streptomyces sp. AW19M42 | reverse complement strand
TTTTTTTTTTCAAGCAGAAGACGGCATACGAGATAAATTTAAAACCACGCGTTTCATCGAAACGTTTAGCAGCTTTAATTAAACCTAAGTTTCCTTCGTTAATTAAATCGGGTAAAGTTAATCCTTGATTTTGATATTGTTTTGCAACAGATACCACAAATCTTAAATTGGCTTTCGTTAATTTCTCTAAAGCTCTTTGGTCTCCTGCCTTAATAAGCTGTGCCAATTCTACTTCTTCATCTGCAGTAATTAAGTCTACTTTTCCTATTTCTTGTAAATATTTATCTAACGATGCGGTTTCTCTATTAGTAACCTGCTTGGTAATTTTAAGTTGTCTCATCTAATTCTCTATGACTTTTTAAAGGATTAATGTATTGCTACAATCTATTATACGTTGGTATTTAAGAAAATGTTACAAAAAGTTTCATTATTTTTTTTAAAGTATGTTTTTTACCATTCAACGACATAAAATTACCTGTTAACTTTTTTTTTTATTTAATAGTGACTTCTTTGATTTCTTTGTGTCAAAATAATAACTGAATTGAAAACAATAGACGTTAAAGCTTTAAGCGACGAGGAATTAATCTTTAAAATAGTAGCAACAAACAACACACAGTTGTTTGCTGTTTTGTATGATCGATTTTCTAAAGTTGTTTATAACAAATGTTATGGTTTTTCTAAAAATAAGGAAGAAGCAGAAGATTTAACACATGATGTTTTTATCAGGTTATTTGTAAAATTAAAAACCTTTAAAGTTAACTCTAAGTTTTCTACTTGGTTATCTTCTTTTACGTATAATTT
>CBRG010000576.1 GCA_000470535.1 Streptomyces sp. AW19M42 | reverse complement strand
CCCGCCGAGCCGGAACCCGCCCGGGGGGACACGCCTCTGCCCGTCGTGCCGTGGCTGGTGTCGGCCCGGTCGGGCGAGGCCGTCGTGGAGCAGGCCGGCCGGCTGCGGTCCGGGCTGGTGGGTCTGGACGCGGCGGATGCGGGTGTGTCACTGGCGACGACCCGGGCCGCGCTTGAGCACCGGGCGGTCGTCCTCGGCAGTGACGCGGATGAGCTGCTCGCACGGCTGGGGGCGCTGGCGGCCGGTGAGCCGGCGCCGGACGCGGTGCCGGTGGTGGCACGGGACGGTCTGACCGGGTTCGTGTTCTCGGGTCAGGGTGGCCAGCGGCTCGGCATGGGCCGCGAGCTGGCGGAGGCCTTCCCGGTCTTCGCGACCGCGCTGGACGAGGTGTGTGCGCACTTCGACGGACTGCTGGACCGGCCGCTGCGTGAGGTGATGTCCACCGACGCGGAGGCGTTGAAGTCGACCGGGTGGGCGCAGCCTGCGTTGTGTTCGCGCGAGGTGGAGGT
>CBRG010000575.1 GCA_000470535.1 Streptomyces sp. AW19M42 | reverse complement strand
CCCCAGCCGGTGCCGTCGGCGCCCTGCGCGAACGGCTTGCAGCGGCCGTCGGTGGCGAGTCCGCGCTGGCGGCTGAACTCCTGGAACACGGTGGGTGTCGACATCACGGTGGTGCCGCCGGCCAGGGCGAGCGAGCACTCGCCGGAGCGGAGTGCGGCGACCGCCATGTGTACGGAGACCAGTGAGGAGGAGCAGGCGGTGTCGACGGTGACGGCCGGGCCCTCCAGGCCGTAGGTGTAGGCGAGCCGGCCGGAGGCGACGCTGCCCGCGGTGCCGGTGCCGAGGTGGCCCTCCAGATCGTGGGCGCGGCCGTGCAGCAGGGCCGAGTAGTCGGTGTACATCAGGCCGATGAACACGCCGGTGCTGCTGCCCCGCAGGGAGCGCGCGGGGAGCCCGGCCCGTTCGAAGAGCTCCCAGGAAGATTCGAGCAGCAGGCGCTGCTGGGGGTCCATGGCGAGGGCTTCGCGGGGCGAGATCCCGAACGGGGTGGGGTCGAACCGGTCGGCTCCGACGAGGAATCCGCCCTCGGAGGCGTAGCTGGTGCCGGGCCGGTCGGCGTCCGGGTCGAGGAGCGCGCCGAGGTCCCAGCCCCGGTCCTCCGGCATCGGTACGACGGCGTCGTCGCCGCGCAGCACCAGTTCCCACAGCTGTTCGGGCGTCTCGACCCCGCCGGGCAGCCGGCAGGCCATGGACACGATCGCGATCGGCTCGCCGTCGGGGGCGCCGGCCGCCACGACGGGGGCGGCGCCGGGGGCGGG
>CBRG010000574.1 GCA_000470535.1 Streptomyces sp. AW19M42 | reverse complement strand
TCCGGGGCGGAGCCCCGGGGGCGCTGCCCCCGCACCCCCGCTCCTCAAACGCCGGAGGGGCTGGATTCGCTCTCCGAGAGGGCGGTGTTGTTCCCGGAGGGGCTGGAAGAACTCAACCCCTGCAACGTCAGCGTCAGCAGCCGGTCCGCCAGCCCCGGATCGTCCGGTGACTGCTCGGCGGCCAGCGCGATCGCGTTCGTGAGCTGCATCAGGTCGTCGATGGACACATTCGCCCGCACCGCCCCGCCCGCCTGCGCTCGGGCCAGCAGTACCGAACCCGCCTCGCGCATCGGCACATTGCACCGGGACAGCGCCGAAGTATCGTCCCGGCACGTCGACATGAGGGCCTGAGCCAGCCCGCGATACTCACCCGCATGAGTGATGATCGTGCCCAGCCACTCCACCAGCGCCTCGCACGGCCGCTCCGCCCCGGCCAACTCGCGGGAGCGGGCGATCAGGTCGGCCACCGCCTCCTGGAAGACGGCGCTCATCAGTGCGTGCCGGGTCGGGAAGTGCCGGTACAGCGTGCCGATCCCCACCCCCGCGCACCGCGCGACATCCTCCAGGGACGCCGTCGTGCCGTGCTCCGCGAAGGCGGTGCGGGCCTCGGTCAGCAGCCGGTCGTAATTGCGGCGCGCGTCGGCGCGCATGGGCCGGGCCGGTGTCCCTGCTGTGCTCGTCGCCATCGCGCAGTCCTCCCTGATTCCGCCGCGGGGGTCCAGGATGCCATCGCCAGTACGGCCCAGCGGCCCGGGAGCCCGGCGGATCCGGTGGTCAACGGGCGGCGCCCCGGTCATGTCGTACGACATGACCGGGGCGCCGGCGGAACGCGAGGAGTGGGGATCAGTCCTTGATCTCGCAGATCGCGGCGCCGGAGGAAAGGGAGGTGCCGACCTCTGCGGTCAGGCCCTTGACGGTGCCGGAGCGGTGCGCGTTGAGCGGCTGCTCCATCTTCATCGCCTCCA
>CBRG010000573.1 GCA_000470535.1 Streptomyces sp. AW19M42 | reverse complement strand
CTGATCAGCTCCCAGCCACGATCCACAGGGAAGCCACCCATCGCATCCGTGCCCTCAGCCAGCAGCCGCCACAACTCCTCCGGCGAACCCACCCCACCCGGGAACCGGCAACCCATCCCCACCACAACCACCGGATCATCGGAGTCGGCCTGACGCACCGCCACACCCAGCGCCGCACCCTCCTCCTCCACACCGAACAGCCGGGACAGCAGCTCATCGGTCAGTGCCTCGACGGACGGGTAGTCGAACACCACGGTCGAGGGCAGTTTCAGGCCCGAAGTGGTGGCCAGGGCGTTACGGAGTTCCACCGCCATCAGCGAGTCGAGACCCAGGTCACGGAATGCCGTGGACATCCCGACGGCCGCCGGGTCCTCGAACCCCAGCACTGCCGCGGCCACGGACCGCACGGTCTCCATGAACGTCTTACGACGGGCAGCGGGTGACAGGCCGACGAACCGCTCCCTCAATGCCCCAGCGCCGGCGTCGGTGCGCGGCGCGGGCGCGGTCGTGCTGCGTGGTGCGACCTCGTCCCACAACC
>CBRG010000572.1 GCA_000470535.1 Streptomyces sp. AW19M42 | reverse complement strand
CACGCTGTTGTCCATGGTGGGGATTGTTGAGCGTCTGGTGCCGGATGAGCTGTGGGAGCTGTTTCAGCGAGTGGTGCCGGGGGGCGCCGTCGCGGCCTCAGGGTGGCGGTCGGCGCCGTCACGGTGACCGTGAGGTGCTGGCCGCGATCGTGTTCGTGGCGACGTCTGGATGCACGTGGCAGCAGGTTCCCTCCGCCTCGTTCGGTCCGTCGGGGGCTACGGCTCACCGCCGGTTCACCGAGTGGACGAAAGCCCGGGTCTGGGCCAAGCTGCACCGCCTGGTCCTCGACGAACTCGGCTCCCGCGGTGACCTGGACTGGTCCCGGCGTGCGATCGACTCGGTGAACACGCGGCTCTGAAAAGGGGGACCTGACGGGTCCCAATCCTGTCGACCGGGGCAAGGACGGGTCGAAGACCCATCTGATCACCGAGCGGACCGGTCCGCCCCTGTCTGTCGGAATCTCCGGCGCCAACGTCCACGACAGCCAGGCCCCGATCCCGCTCGTGAAGGGCATACCGCCCATCGACTCCGTCGCGGAGTACTGCGCCGATGAGCCACTGGACGTCCTGGTCAACAACGCCGGCGTCTCCCACTACATGCCGCTGGCCGAGCTGCCCGCCGACAAGGCCCGCGAACTGATCAACGTCAAGGTTCTCGCCCCCACCCAGCTGATGCGCGCCGCCGTCGGCGGAATGCAGCGGCGCGGCACCGGCACCCTCATCAACGTCGCCGGAATGATCGCGTTCTCCGGACCCGCCGACCCGTCGGTGATGCCGCGCCGCGCCGTGTACGCCGGTACCCTCGGCCACCTCGTGGCCATGGCTCAGGCGCTCAGCGCCGAGCTGGCGGGCACGGGTGTCAGGGCCCATGTGGTCTGGCCCGGCATCGTCGCCACCGAGTTCCACTCCGCCCAGGGCCTGGACATGAGCGCCGTGCCCCGCATGAGCGCCGAAGACCTCGTCACCGGCGCGCTGCGCGGCCTGGAGCTCGGCGAGGTCGTCAGCGCCCCCGGCGTCGAGAACGCCGGGCTCCTCCAGGACGTCTTCACCGCGGACCTGGCCGCCTTCGGTGGCCAGAGCCCGCAGCTGGCCACCCGGTACCGAAGCAGCTGATCCACCGCCCGAGGCACACGCCGCTCCCCACCGGCCCCGGGGGCCCGTCAGGCCGCGGAGCGGGGGAGGTCGACGGACCGGTACTCCTCCACGATCCGGTAGCCGACGCTCGTGTACAGGTTCATCGCCACCTCGTTGCCGCCCCACACGGTGAACATCAGCACCGAGTCACCGGCCGCGAGCGTCGCCTGTTCGCCGGCCGCCATCGCCGCCCGGCCGTACCCCTTGCCGCGGTACCGCTCGTCGATGTGGAGCGAGTAGCCGTACGTGACTGTGGGGAGGTGCCCGTGCTTCAGCCAGCCCGTGCCGATCGGCTCGCCGGCCGCCTCAAGGACCAGGAGCGTGGTCCCGGGCGTCGCCAGGCCCTCGGGAACCAGCTTCGCGAAGTCGTCGTCGGACTTGCGTGCGGCGTCCTCGGGGCTCTTGGCCCCCGCCCGGACGATGTCATCGACATAGGCGAGCTTCTCGGCGGCGAGCCACTCGGGGTACTCGGCCCGCGTCATCGGCCGCGCGGTGACGCCGTCGACCGGTTCCGGCGGGGAGACGATGCGCCGCGCTCTGAGCTGGCCCCGAACGCCGTACCGGTCGAACAGCCCGCCGACGGGCTCGGTGATCCGTATGTCCACCCGGCCCGCGCCGCGCTCCGCGCACCATTCCTCGGCCCAGCCCCGGGCAGCTTCCTCGTACCCCCGGCCGACGTGGTCCGCCTCGACGCGGAGGTCGCCTATGCGCCCCGTGGGCACCCCGTCGTCGTCCTCCACGGACACCGCGACGTATCCCACCCGGGTCCCGGCGTCGGTGATCCCCACGACGGTCCAGTTGCCGAGCTTGCCGCGCGTCTCCTCGATCGTGCGCTGCGCCGCGGCGTCACCGAGCCCGGCCGCCAGAAGCGACGCGGTCAGCCGCCGCTCGAAATCGTTCTGCCAATCCCCGTTGTCGCCAAGGGCGTTGAATTCTGTCACCCGGTCACACTAAAGGGCTGTCCCGCGATCCCTGCCGGGCGCACGACGACAGCTACGGCACCTCGCCGCGTCGTCGGCACGCCCGAATACGTCCAGGATGCGGACGCCCATCCGCCTTGCGACGCACCGCAT
>CBRG010000571.1 GCA_000470535.1 Streptomyces sp. AW19M42 | reverse complement strand
GACGTTGGCGGCGAGCAGCTCGACGCGCGGGGGGCCGACCAGCTCCGAGTCCAGCAGGTCGATCGTCGTCGCCGCGGCCCGGCTGCCCGCCGGGACGGTCAGCCGTACGGTGTCGCCCGCGCGGTAGGTGCGGCCGAGCAGGAGGCGCTGCTCGTCGTAGAAGTGGCTGGGCCGGTACGGCTTCGCGATGACCGGGGCCGGGGTCGTCCCGCTGGGCACGCAGGAGCACTCGGTGATCCACCAGTCCGGGTGGAGCAGCCCGGCGCCCGGGTCGTTGGAGAACGGGTACTGGTTGTACAGCCAGGAGTACTGCGAGGTGAGCGTCATGGTGGAGCGCTTCCTGCCGTTCACCGCGACGTCCAGCGGTGCCGTGATCCCGCCGCCGTTCGGGGCGTCCGGGATGCTGTAGCGCACGGTGATCGCGTTGGCCGCGCGCTCCAGCCTGAACTCGACGTGCTGACCCGGCTCCAGGCTGACCGCCTTACGGCCGGACGCCTCTGCGGGGAGCGTGTAAGCGGCGCGGTCGGGGCCGATGACCGTGCCGTTGGTCGCGGCGCTCTCGGCCTCCTGCTCGACGAACGGCACGTCCGCGCCCCGGCCCGCCACGAGCGCCGGATCGAGGGCGGCGCGGGTGACGGGCGAAGCCGTGGCGGGGGTGGCGGCGGGGCCGCGCTGGGCGGCCGGCGCGGGCGCGCCCGTCAGGACGCCGAGGCCGACGGCGGCGGCGG
>CBRG010000570.1 GCA_000470535.1 Streptomyces sp. AW19M42 | reverse complement strand
GCCGCTGGGCGCGGTCAGGCCGTTCGACGCGCCGTCCTGGTTGACCGCGCTGCCCCGCACCACGGCCAGCACGCGGTGGCCGTTGCGACGTGCGTCGGACAGCCGCTCGACCAGGAGGACGCCCACGCCCTCGGCCATGCCGAAGCCGTCCGCGTCCTCCGCGAAGGACCGGCAGCGGCCGTCCGTGGACAGGGCGCGCTGCCTGCTGAAGCTGATCATCGGGGTGGGTGTCGACATCACCGACGCGCCCGCGACCAGGGCGAGTCCGCACTCTCCGGAGCGCAGCGCACCGGCCGCCATGTGCAGGGCCACCAGCGACGAGGAGCAGGCGGTGTCGATGGTGATCGCGGGGCCGGTGAAGCCGAAGGTGTACGAGAGCCGGCCGGACGCCACGCTCGGCGCGCCGCCGGTCACCTGGTAGCCCTCCAGTTCACCAGGCATGCCGTGCAGCCGGCCGTAGTCACTGGCCAGGATTCCGGCGAACACTCCGGTGTCGCTGCCCTTGAGGTCGGCGGGGACCACCCCGGCGCTCTCGAACGCCTCCCACGAGGTCTCCAGGAGCAGCCGCTGCTGCGGGTCCATGGCCAGTGCCTCGCGGGCGGAGATGCCGAAGAACTCGTGGTCGAACTCGGCGGCCCGGTGCAGGAATCCGCCGGCGCGCGTGTAGCTGGTGCCGTGCCGGTCGGCGTCGGGGTCGTAGAGCGACTCGATGTCCCAGCCGCGGTCGGTGGGCAGGGCGCCGATGGCGTCGCCCCCGTCCATGAGCAGGCGCCACAGGGCTTCCGGGCCGTCGATGTCGCCGGGCAGCCGGCAGGCCATGCCGACGATGGCGAGCGGCTCGTCCGCGGCGGAAGCACGGACCGGTGCGCCGTCGTCGTTCGCGGGCTGCTCGCCCAGGACCTCGCCGCGCAGGTGCTCGGCGAGCAGTGCGGGGGTCGGATGGTCGAAGACGAGCGTGGTGGGCAGCCGGGTGCCGAGGGCCTTGGCCAGCCGGTCGCGCAGACCGACGGCGGTGAGCGAGTCGAACCCGAGGCCCTTGAAAGCCCGGTCGGTGGCGAGGGCCTTCGGATCGCTGTGGCCGAGCCCCTTCGCGGGGGGC
>CBRG010000569.1 GCA_000470535.1 Streptomyces sp. AW19M42 | reverse complement strand
CTGGTGCTGGTGTTGGGGTGTCGGGTGGGTGGCTGATTGTTGAGCCGGGTGGTGTTGAGGATGTGTGGGCGGGTGTGTTGGCGGATGAGCTGACGGCCCGGGGCGCTGAGGTGTCCCGGTTGGTGGTGGGTTCAGAGGATGTGGACCGGGTGGTTTTGGCTGGTCGTGTTGGGGAGTTTGCGGGTGTTGGGCGGGTGGTGTCGTTCCTGGGTCAGGTGGAGTCGGGGGCTGAGGGTGTTGTGGGGTCTGCGGTGTTGGTGCAGGCGTTGGGTGATGCCGGGGTTGATGCTGCGGTGTGGTCGGTGACGTCGGGTGCGGTGTCGACGGGTGCGGGTGATGTGGTGTCGCGTCCGGTGCGGGCTGGTGTGTGGGGGTTGGGTCGGGTGGTGGCGTTGGAGGAGCCGGGGCGTTGGGGTGGGCTGGTTGATGTGCCGGAGGGGGTGTCTGCCGACAGTGTTGGTCGGCTGGTGGATGTGTTGGCCGGTGGTTTCGGTGATGAGGATGAGGTTGTGGTGCGGGGTGGGGCGGTGCTGGGCCGGCGGCTGGCCCCTGCCCGGTCTGGGGATGTGGTGTGGTCGCCGTCGGGGACGGTGTTGGTGACGGGTGGGTTGGGTGCGTTGGGTGCTCGGGTTGCGCGGTGGGTGGTGGGTCGGGGTGCTGAGCGT
>CBRG010000568.1 GCA_000470535.1 Streptomyces sp. AW19M42 | reverse complement strand
CAAGCAGCAACCGCTGCTGCGGATCCATAGCAAGGGCCTCACGCGGCGAGATCCCGAAGAGGGCGGCGTCGAAGTCCGCCACACCCTCGACGAACCCACCGACCCCCTGGAGGGCGTCCCAGCCCCGGTCCGGTGGGAACGCGCCCAGCGCGTCGACACCGTCCGCCACCAGCCGCCAGAGGTCATCCGGCGAACTCACCCCACCAGGGAAGCGGCAGCCCATGCCGAC
Source organism: Streptomyces sp. AW19M42 (assembly GCA_000470535.1). GTDB lineage: Bacteria > Actinomycetota > Actinomycetes > Streptomycetales > Streptomycetaceae > Streptomyces. Next base: position 1,081 of record CBRG010000568.1, on the reverse strand, counting down.
GACGACCACGGGTTCGGTTCCGGCGGACTCCATGCTGTGAAGGCGCTGCTTGGTCTCATGAAGCTCAAGCGTGACCTTCTTCAAGTATCCGAGAAGCTTGTCCTCGTTACTCATCAAGCTCACCGCGTCCCGATCTCGTGATCAATAAGAGCGAAGATGTCGTTGGATGTAGCGGCCTCGATCTTTGCCGAGATGTCCACGGCATTCGCGTCAGATGGCGCACCGTCCAGTCGTTTCATCAGTTGTTGCAGGCGCGAGGCGATCCTCAGCCGCGCGTATTCGGGAGCGGGCAGAGCCAGCAGGGCGGTTTCGAGCCGGTCCAGTTCGGCTGCCACGTCCCGGGGCTCGTCGGCCGAATCCTCGGACAGCTCGCCGAGCAGGAACTCGGCGAGGGCGAGGGTGGTCGGGTGGTCGAAGGCGAGCGTCGAGGGGAGTTTGAGGCCGGTCTCAGCGGTGAGGGCGTTGCGCAGTTCGACGGCCGTCAGGGAGTCGAAGCCCAGATCCCGGAACGCCTTCGACACCTCCACGGCAGCTCCGTCCGCGAAGCCCAGAACCGCCGCGACCTGCCCGCGCACCACATCCGTCACCAACGAACGCCGGGCCACCCCCGACACCCCGGCCAGCCGCTCCTTCAGCCCACCGGCACCCACCACCGGAACCACCGCCACACGCGGTGCGACCTCGTCCCACAACCGGTTCGCCCGCAACGCGGTCATCCCGGGAACGAAACGTTCCCACTCCACATCAACAACCGTCACACAACCCGACACAGACCCCAGCACGCCAAGCGCCGCATCAGGATCAAGCGGCCTTACCCCACCGCGTTCCATCCGGGCCAACACCGTGGCGTCATCAGCCATACCACCCTCGGCCCACGGACCCCAAGCAATCGACGAGCCCACCAACCCCTGACCCCGACGGAAGTCCACCAACCCATCCAGCGCGGCATTCGCCGCCGCATACGCCCCCTGACCCGCACCACCCCACACACCCGCAGCCGACGAGAACACCACAAACGCATCCAACTCCCGCCCAAGCGAAGCATGATGAAGATTCCACGCACCACCCGCCTTCGCCCCCC
>CBRG010000567.1 GCA_000470535.1 Streptomyces sp. AW19M42 | reverse complement strand
TCCACCATTTACTTACTCTTGTCATCAGATGATATCTGATTGATTTAGTAAACTTACTTTTCTAGCTGAACAGTAAGACATGCATTGGATAGAGATGCCAAAGATAAATGAAAAATTTATCTTTGGCTTTTTTAAGCCCGTTCTTTAAAAATTTGGAAAGCTGATAGTGTTAACCTGAAAAGGGACAGCGACTTACTTGTAGGTTGTTGTTTATAGGGTTAACGCGAAATTTAAAAATTGAGTTCTAAACACTTAAACATTAAGTGTCTTGGCTTATTGCGTCGCAGCAATAAGTGAAAAATTCTAATTTTGGCGAAAGTAGAAACCATTAGTTATGATACGGCTGTTTTAAGCTTACCCGCTTGAAACAACGAGTATTTCTCATAGAGACTTATTTGGGTTGTATGGTTAAGTGACTAAGCGTATATGGTGGATGCCTTGGCAGTCAGAGGCGATGAAGGACGTAGTAACTTGCGATAAGCGTTGGCGAGCTAGTAACAAGCATTTGAGCTAACGATTTCCGAATGGGGAAACCCACATGCATAAGCATGTATCTTTAACTGAATTCATAGGTTAAAGAGGCGAACCCGGGGA
>CBRG010000566.1 GCA_000470535.1 Streptomyces sp. AW19M42 | reverse complement strand
CCGGTGCGGTCGAGGGCGTCCTTGAAGCGCGTGACGATCGCGGCGCGCTCGGAGTCCGTCGAGCCGAACGGGATCAGGTCGTCGTCGTGGAACGTCACACCGTGCGCGCCGAGTTCCGCGAGGCGCTCGACGGACTCGACCGGGTCCAGGGCGGGGCGGGTGGCGTCACCGAAGGGGTCGTTGCCGCGCCAGCCGACGGTCCAGAGTCCGAAGGTGAACCTGTCGGCGGGGGTGGGGGTGAAGCGGTTCGACATTCTGCTGCCTCTTGTCGACATGCCCGGACAGCTGCGCTGCCGTCCGACCGATTTGTTTGCTGGCAGTACTAATACGCCATCACGGCGACGGTTTCTAGACCATCCCTGTGACATGACCGTCACGTAGAGGCAACCCGAGGGCGGATTGCGGGTTTTTGGGTTCAGGTCGGGGTGCGCTCCAGCATCCATTCGCGGGCTGTCGAAGCGCTTCGCGAGATATTTGTTTTGTGTACGATCAAAACCGGGATCCGCACCGGAACCCACAGGAACGAGGTAGGGCATGACGTCGCGACCAGCCCGCGAACCGGCCCCAGGCCGGTATCGGCCGTCATCGGCGTGGACAGCTCCACCCAGTCCGCCAAGGCCGCCGTCGTCGATGCCGGGACCGGCCGGCTGCTCGCCGTCGGCCGCGCCCGCCCACCGTGACCGGCCAGGGCGGCGCCCGGGGGAGCGACCCGGAGGAGTGGTGGCAGGCCCTGCACCGCGGTGGCCGCGGCCCTCGCGGAAGCGGGCCTGGACCCGGCCGCCGTCACCGGCATCGCCGTGGCCGGCCAGCAGC
>CBRG010000565.1 GCA_000470535.1 Streptomyces sp. AW19M42 | reverse complement strand
CATCTGAGCCCCGGCTGTCCCCTCACCATCCCCGCCTATCTCGCACACGCAGGAGATTGAAGACCCATGGCTGAAGTTCTCGTCTATGTCGACCACGTGGACGGTGCCGTCCGAAAGCCCACCCTGGAGCTGCTGACGCTCGCCCGCCGTATCGGCGAGCCCGTCGCCGTCGCCCTGGGCAACGGTGCCGCGGACACCGCCGCCACGCTCGCCGAGCACGGTGCGGTCAAGGTGCTGACCGCCGACGCCTCCGAGTTCGCCGACTACCTCGTCGTGCCGAAGGTTGACGCGCTCCAGGCGGCGTATGACGCGGTGTCCCCGGCCGCCGTGCTGCTGCCCTCCTCCGCGGAGGCCAAGGAGATCGCGGCCCGCCTCGCGGTCCGTATCGGCTCCGGCATCATCACTGACGCCGTCGACCTGGAAGCGGGTGACCAGGGCCCGGTTGCCACGCAGGCCGCGTTCGCCGCCTCGTACACCACCAAGTCCCGTGTCTCCAAGGGTGTTCCGGTCGTCACGGTCAAGCCGAACTCGGCCCCGGTCGAGCCGGCTCCGGCTGCCGGCGCCGTCGAGGCCCTCGCGGTCTCCTTCTCGGAGCAGGCCACCGGCACCAAGGTCGTCTCCCGCACCCCGCGGGAGTCGACCGGCCGTCCGGAGCTGACCGAGGCGGCGATCGTCGTCTCCGGCGGCC
>CBRG010000564.1 GCA_000470535.1 Streptomyces sp. AW19M42 | reverse complement strand
TGTCGTTGGTGGTGACGCGGACGTGGTCGACGACGAGTTGCTGGGGGAAGGTGGTGTTGCCGTCGGGGTCGCCGGGCCAGTAGCCGCCGACGGCGAGGTTGAGGATGAGGAAGAAGGGCTTGTTGAAGGCCCAGGTGTTGCCGTTGGTGTCGGCGGGGGTGCGGTGCTGGTAGACGTTGCCGTCGACGGACCAGGTGATGGAGTCGGGGGCCCAGTCGATGGCGAAGGTGTGGAAGGCGTCGGCGAAGGCCTGGCCGCCGGGAAGGGTGTATCCGGCGCCGATGCCGGCGGAGCCGGAGTAGCCGGGTCCGTGCAGGGTGCCGTGGACGGTGCCGGGTTCGAAGCCGACGTTCTCCATGATGTCGATCTCGCCGGAGTTGGGCCAGCCGACCTGTCCGATGTCGTCGCCGAGCATCCAGAAGGCGGGCCACATGCCCTGGCCGCGCGGGATCTTCATCCGGGCCTCGACATGGCCGTAGGCCTGGGTGAACTTGCCCGAGGTGTTCAGCCGGGCCGAGGTGTACTCGCAGGTCCCGTACCAGCACTGGTAGTTGTTCGGGTTCTCCTTGCGCGCGGTGATCACCAGATGACCCTGGCCGTCCAGCGCCGCGTTGCTGTTCCCCGCGGTGTAGTACTGCCGCTCGTGGTTGTTGACGTTGTC
>CBRG010000563.1 GCA_000470535.1 Streptomyces sp. AW19M42 | reverse complement strand
CCCCCGCCGTGATCGCGCACCGTCACCACCGGCCCGTCGACCGTCAGCACGACCGGCGGGCGGCCGTGCCGGTGCGCGTTGCTGATCAGATTGCCGAGCACCCGCTCCAGCCGCCGCCGGTCCGTCTCGACGCGCACCGGAGGCCCGTCCCCGACGACCTCGACCTCGGTGTCGGTGCCCGACGCGGACACCACCCGCCGGGCGAGCGGCGGCAGTTCGTACACATCCAGGTCGACCTGCTCGGAACGGGTGTCGAGCCGGGAGATCTCCAGCAGGTCCTCGGTGAGGGCGCGCATCGTCCGGACCCGGTCCTGAACCAGCTCGGAGGGGCGGCCGGGCGGCAGGAGTTCGGCGGCGGCCGACAGACCGGTCAGCGGGGTGCGCAGCTCGTGCGCCACATCGGCGGTGAAGCGCTGCTCGGTCAGCAGCTTGCGCTGGAGCGCCGAGGCCATCGAGTCCAGCGCCCCGGCGACGATCGCCACCTCGTCCTGCCGCCGCGAGGGGTCGGCCGTCCGGGGATCGTTGACGCGGGCGTCGAGGTCGCCGGCCCCGATCCGGCGGGCCACCCGCGCGGTCTGGTGCAGCCGCCGGGTCACCCGGGTGACGGCGAACCCGCCGGCCAGCAGCGTCGCGCCGATCGCCAGCAGTGAGGAGCCGATGATCGCCCCGTCCAGGCCGTTGATCGTGCGGGCGCTCTGGCTGTAGTCGATCCGGGTCGCCAGCGCGTGGCCGTCGGCCGGGGCGGCGGCCCACATCGTCGGGTGGCCGAGACGCTCAGCGACCATGGTGCCGCGCTCCCCGCCCAGCGCCAGCTGGCGCAGCGACGCGGGCAGCCCCGGCGGGTCGATGCCGGAACGCGGCGGGAGCGCCTCGCCCGCCCCATAGGCGGCGGTCACGTCCGCCAGCCGGCCCAGCGCCTTCTCGCGGGCGTGGCCCACCGTCTGGCGGGTGACCGCGCTGTGCACCAGCACGCCCAGCAGCGCAGCGAGCACGCAGCACATCACGGTGATGAAGACCGCGGACTTCCAGGCCAGCGTCGCGGTCCAGGTGGGCATCCGCAGCCCGAGCCGCCCGGGTGCGGCC
>CBRG010000562.1 GCA_000470535.1 Streptomyces sp. AW19M42 | reverse complement strand
TCCAGGTGGCCGGCCAGTGCGGCCGGGGTGGGCTGGTCGAAGATGACGGACGCGGGCAGTCTGAGGCCGGTCTGCTCGCTGAGTGTGTTGCGCAGTTCTACGGCCATCAGCGAGTCGAAGCCGAGCTCGGAGAACGACTTGTCGGGGTCGACGGCGCTCGTCGAGGAGTGCCGCAGTACGGCGGCGACCCGGCTGCGGACCAGGTCGATCGTGCGGACCGGCCGGGCCGCCGGGGCCGCCGCGGGCTTCTGGTGACGTACCAGGCCGCGCAGCAGGGCGTGCATGGCCTGCTTGCCGTCCTGCCCGCGCAGGACGGGGAAGTCGAAGGCGGCGGGCACCAGGTTGCCCTCGGGGCTGCCGAGGGCCGTGTCGAACAGGGCGAGTCCTTCGGGGCCGCCCAGGCTGAGGACACCGATGCTGGCGGCGCGCTGCAGGTCGACGTCGCTGAGGCCGCCGACCATGCCGTCCTGGCCCTCCCACAGGCCCCAGGCCAGGGAGAGGCCGGGCAGCCCCTGCCGACGGCGGTTCTCCGCGAGGGCGTCGAGGTAGGCGTTGGCGGCGGAGTAGTTGCCCTGGCCGGGGCCGCCGAAGGTACCTGCGGCCGAGGCGAACAGGATGAACGCGGTCAGGGGCAGGCCCTGGGTCAGCTCGTGGAGGTTGAGCGCGCCGGAGACCTTCGGGGCGAGTACGGCGTCGATGCGCTCGGGAGTCAGCGACTGGATGATGCCGTCGTCGAGGATGCCCGCCAGGTGGATGACGGCGGTCAGCGGGTGCGCGGCGGGCACCGTGTCGAGCAGGGCCGCCAGGGCGTCCCGGTCCGAGACGTCGCAGGCCGCGAGCCGCACCTCGGCGTC
>CBRG010000561.1 GCA_000470535.1 Streptomyces sp. AW19M42 | reverse complement strand
CCCCGCCGTACGCGAGCACACCCCCGCCCACGGTCCCGGCTGGCGGCCGGGCAAGGGCAGCGCGGTGGTGATCGCGGACGGCAGCAAGGGACTCGGCGACGAGGGGCGGCTGCTCGCGGGCGAGCTCAGGATCGGCTACCGGGGTGAGGCGGCGGCGCGGGCCGGTGATGTGGAACTGGCCCTCACGCCGACGGCCGAGGGCGGGCCCGAGTCGTACACCCTGAAGACCCACGACGGCCGCGTCACGATCAGCGGGCCCGGCCAGGCGGGCGTCTTCTACGGGACCCGCACCCTCAAGCAGTCGGTGCGGGCCGACGGCGTCATGCCCGAGGGCGAGGTGCGCGATCACCCCGACCGCCCGCAGCGCGGGCTCAACCTCGACATCGCGCGCAAGTTCTACAGCGTCGGCTGGATCGAGGACCGGCTGCGCGACATGGCCGACCTCAAGCTCAACCAGCTCGGCCTGCACTTCTCCGACGACCAGGCCTTCCGCGTCCAGTCCGACACCCACCCCGAGATCGTGTCGCCCGAGCACCTGACGAAGGCGCAGGTGCGGCAGATCGTCGCCCTGGCCGGCCGGCTGCACATCCAGGTGGTGCCGGAGATCGACTCCCCGGGCCACCTCGGCGCGGTCCTGCGCGCCCACCCCGACCTCCAACTGCGCAACGTGTCGGGCGTGGCCTCGGCCGGATCGCTCGACATCTCCAAGCCCGGCGCGGCGAAACTCATCGACGAACTCCTCGGTGAGTACACGGAGCTCTTCCCCGGCACGTACTGGCACCTGGGCGCCGACGAGTACCTCGCGCTGATGGCGCGGGACCCGGCTGCCTCCTACCCCCAGCTCCAGCGCGCCGCCGTGCGGAAGTACGGGGCGAAGGCCGGGATCCAGGACCTGGCCACCGGCTGGCTCAACGACCGCGCGGCGGTGGTCCGCCCACACGGCAAACAGCCCAAGGTATGGAACGACGGCCTCTTCCGCGACAGCATCGTCAAGGCCGACAAGAACATCGAGATCGAGTACTGGACGGGCAAGGAGTACGGGGCCCGGCAGCCGGACGAGTACCTGCGCGAGGGCCGCCAGGTGCTGAACCTCAACGACGAGTTCCTCTACTACGTGCTCGGCCAGCCCAACGACTTCGTCTACCCCACCGGCAAGCGGATCTACGAGCAGTGGACCCCGCTCGTCCTGCGCGGCACCACCCCCGTCCCGGCGCGCTACTCCCGCCAGATCCTCGGCGGCCGGTTCGCCGTCTGGGGCGATCTGCCGCAGGCCCAGACCGCGGCGCAGGTCGCACGGGGCATCCGGATGCCCCTGCGGGCTACGTCCCAGAAGCTGTGGGACCCGGGGAAGCCGAAGCTGAGCTGGGACGGGTTCCGGAAGCTGGCCGGGGAGATCGACAAGGGCTGAGCACCGCACCGGGGACGGCGTGCCGGGGAGCCTCCGGATCCCCGGTGGACAGGGGGCGGGGGACAGGGCGGTGGCCCGGGGCCAGGTTCCGGAGGCCGCGCGCACTTGGGGAGGAGCGCGCGGCCTTAGCCCGGCCCACGGGAAGCAAGCGGTTTCGGCCTTCCAGAGTGACGATTTTCGGCCATCCGGCGCTGAACGCGATAACAGGAAGCGCTGCGTCCCCATGCGTCCCGGCATGGGGAGGGCCGACGGGAGACTGCCGATGAGCCTGCTGGAACTGATCGCCGCCGCCGACGAGCGGGGCCTGACCGCGAGCGGGGCCGCCTGCCTCGACCGCTGCCTGCCGCAGCCCGACAAGGGCGCGGAGCCCGATCCGCTGCGCCCGCTCTGGGCCGGCTGCGCGGACGGCGCGGTCTGGCCGGACCGGCTGACCGAGGCGCGCGCGGCGCTGGACGCCCTGCCCGGCGAGGACGCGATCGTCCGCCGCGTCCGCGAACTCCTCGGCGAAGCCCCGGCGGACCGCGCGGGCGCCGGACTGCGCGACTGGGCCGATGCCTGCTCGGTGCTGGCCCTGGAGGTCCACCTCGGCCACGACGCCGAACGCACCGGCCCCGCGGAGCTGGTGGCGCGCTGCCGTGCGGGCGATCCGCGAGGGGCGGGACCGCTGCTGGCCGGGGAGACCGCGCGCCAGACCCGGATCCTGGAAATGCTCGCGGAGATCGCGGCCACGGCCCCGGCCGGAGCCGGGCTGCGCCAGGTGCTGGACGTGTCGGCCGAGGGGCAGCGCGTGCTGCGCGCGGCGGTCTCGCGACGCGCACGAGTCGGAGGGTGACGCGGTCGGGAGGTCGCCGGCGGGTGGTGAGCTGACCCTCAACCGCGGCGGGGCGGCGCCAGTTTGTTCAGGTCGACGTACTTGCGGAGTCCGACCGTGCGGCCCCGGTGCGCGGACTCGGGGAGACGACCTCGACGACGAGCTGGACGTCCTTCGGAGCGAACCACGTGCGGTCGGCATTCGGCTGATGACGTCGGGGTAGGCGACCGGAGGGACCCGGGGTGACGGCACCCGCGTTCTGCCCGTTCGGGCGGGGTAAATGGAACGACGACCGGGGCCGCCACCCCCCACAGGAGAGGCCCCGGTCGTCTTCCGCGGGGCCGCGGAACGACCCCGTACTCATCTCAGCGCCGGGACCGCGGTTTCTGTCACACCGCGTCGCGTCCGCATAATGTTGCGGGTTGTACAAGTCATGGACGTGATGCCCGCGAAGGACGTAGCGTGCTGATTCGCGCAGGGTGGCGCGACAGTGGTGACCAGCTGCGATTCAGGACAGCAGGGCAGGTTGAGGGAGTGCTGGGGGACGACGCGGGGCTTACCGCCGCGGTGCTCGCGGCGCAGGACGGGGACGAAGACGCCTTCCGTACTGTGTACCGCGCTGTGCAGCCGCGGTTGCTGGGCTACATAAGGACGCTGGTGGGGGAGCCGGACGCCGAGGACGTGGCGTCCGAGTCCTGGTTCCAGATAGCGCGCGACCTCGACCGGTTCAGCGGGGACGCGGACCGGTTCCGGGGCTGGGCGGCGCGGATAGCGCGTAACCGCGCCCTGGACCACCTGAGGATGCGCGGCAGGCGCCCCTCGGCCGGCGGCGACGAGGCCGAACTGTCCGAGAAGCCCGCCGAGTCCGACACGGCGGCCGAGGCGATCGAGGCCCTGGCCACCGGGCGCGCCATGTCGCTCATCGCCCAGCTGCCGCAGGACCAGGCCGAGGCCGTCGTGCTGCGTGTGGTGGTCGGGCTGGACGCGAAGAGCGCGGCGCAGACGCTGGGCAAGCGGCCGGGCGCGGTGCGCACCGCCGCTCACCGCGGACTGAAGCGGCTCGCCGAGCTGCTGCGGGCGGACAGCGCGGAGGTGCCGGACGGCACCGCGCGTCCGGGGGGCGGGAGCGGTACGGACCACGCGGAGGACGGCCGTCCGCACGGCGGCGCCCCCAGGGGTCCGGCCGACGGTCCGGCCCCCGTACAGGCACCGCACGGCAGTGCGGCCGGCCGGACGGCGGAACTGGGCGCCGTGCCCGCGCAGCGCCCCTCCCGCACCGGCCTGGTGGCGCCCGCCGGTGTGACGCATTCGCGTCCTTGGACGCAGAAGGACATGTGATGGCCGACGAGCAGTACGAATGGCTTGACAAGGAAGCGGCGGAGAGACTTCTCCGCCGTGTACCGGTCGATCCCGTCGACGGCCAGCAGGGACAGGATGCCGACAGGCTCGCGGCCGCCCTGGACGCCGCGGCCGGGTCCGCCCGCCCGGCCACCGGCGAACTTCCCGGCGAG
>CBRG010000560.1 GCA_000470535.1 Streptomyces sp. AW19M42 | reverse complement strand
CGCGTGGCGGTTCCGGTGAGCCGGGGCGGCGCCCTCGCCGCTTGGGCGGCGGACGTGGGGGGGGGCCGGTTCCCGCCCCCGGGTGGCGCCGCCGAGCCAGGCCTCCGCCGCCTCGTCGCGCCGGGTCGGCCGGACCAGCGCGACGGCGGCCTCAAGGAGCGCCCGCCCCAGCTCCAGCCAGCAGCGTGCGGCGGTCAGCGGAGCGGCGGCCTCCTGCGCCGCCAGCCCGAAGAGGTATTCGGCCTCTCGCAGGTCGACCCGGTCCGCGGTCGCCCGGTGCCGCAGCATCAGGGCCCGGCCGAGCATCAGCAGCCGCTCCGACTGATGCGCGCCGCCGGCCGGCGTCTCGGTCCGGCAGTCGCGCAGCACGCGGACCGCGGCCCCGATGTGCGCCGCACCGTCCGGGAGTTCGGCGCGGCGCAGCAGCGTGCCGCCCCATTCGGCGAGCAGGTCGGTGTGGGCCCTGGAGTCGCGGGGGATGCCACGGGCGGCGCGGGCGAACCAGTCGGTGGCCGTCACTAGTTCGTCCGGGTCGCCGGTGTGCTCGTAGCGGGCGACCCGGACCCGGCCGGCCCTGGTCTGCAACTGGGCGCGCTGACGCTGTTCCCGTACGGTCTCCAGCGCCTGGCCGGTCAGGGTCGCGGCCTCGTCCGGTTCCTCGCCGGAGGCCAGCAGTGCGTCCACCAGGTCCAGCACGATGCGGACCTCGGTGCCCGTGGTGTGCCGGCCGCCCTGGGCGAAGGCCGTGCGCAGCGAACGGGCGGCCTGCCGGGCGAACTCCCTGGACTGTTCGGTGTCCTCGGTGGCGCCGGCCAGCTTCAGCAGTGTCCGGCCGTGCTGGAGCGGGAGGGCGGCCGGCCGGTTCTCCTGGTCGGGCCAGGCGTCCGCGAAGGCCTCCAGCATGCCGCAGGCGCTCTGCAGCAGGGCGCTGTCCCCGTCGAGCCGCCACTGCGCCTCCAGGGCCCGCACCCGCTCCAGGGTGAGCCGCAGCGCCTCGGCCGGGGCGAGGCCGGGGGCCGCGCAGGCGACGGTGTACTCGCGGTCGGCGCGCCGCAGCAGCTCCAGGGCGCCGCGCCGGTCGCCGTGGCGCCGCCGGTCGTCGGCCGCCGCGTGCAGCACCTTGGCCAGCACCGCCCGTTCGCGTACCGCACCGGGAACGGCGGCGGCCCGCTCGGCGGCGTGCTCGGCCTCGCGGAGCAGCTCGCCGCCGCCCTGCACCTCCCACAGCCGCAGGACGCAGCGCGCGTACTCCGCCCAGAGTCCGGGGTCCACGGCCTGGCGCGGACCGTTCTCGGTGGCGCCGCGCAGGAGTTGGACCGCGTCGATCAGGCGCTGCACCATCTTGTCGGCCTCGAACTGGCGCACCAGCTCGCGGGTCCGCTCCACGACAGAGGTGGTGCCGGGGGGCGGCGGTCCTGGAACGGGAGGCTTCGGAGGGATCACGAATCTGGGGGGCACAGGCATGAATCGCTCCAGTACGCGGGCTGCGACCTCGGCAAAGGCGTGGGGCACTCGGGGTCCGCCGCGCCTCCCGGCCGCCCCCTCCGCCTCGTTCTCCTCGCTGTCGTCGCTCTCTTCCTTGTCGTCGCCCTCGTCGCCCTGGTCGGCCCCCCGGTACCCGGTAGCGGTGCCGGCGTGGCCGGTGGCGTACGGGGAGTCGTTCGCCCCCGCGTCACCGAGCTGGGCGAAGGCCAGCGCCGGGAAGTTGGGCCCGCCCTTGCCGAACCGCGTCTCGATGTACTGCGAACAGTGCTTGAGTACGAGCAGTGCCTCGTCCCTGCCCAGCGGACCGAGGAGTGCCTCCTGGACGCCGGGCTCGAACGCGTACCACTGGCCGCGCCCGCCGCCTGTGCCGTCGGCGCGCGAGAGCAGGCCGCTCAGCAGCACCTCGGCCAGTTCGGAGGGGCCCGACTGGGGCAGCATGGTGCGCTGCACGAGCTGCATCACCGGCAGGTAGAGGGGCGCGGCGGCGAGATAGACGGCGAGTTGTCCCGCGGCCGGCGAGGCGGCCGAGCGGAAACGGCTGACCAGCTGGAGCGAGGACAGGGTGGCCCCGGAGCGCTGGACGGCCGCCGGGGGCTGGTCGGCCCGCACCCAGCCGACCGCTCCGGAGATCCGTGCCGCACCGGTGCCGGAGAGCAGCCTGGCCCAGGCCGCCAGCGCGTCCGGCGCCGGCGGGAGGACCGGGACGGCCAGGGCGCCGGGGTGCACCGCGAGGCCGGTTCCGGCGTCCTCCGTGACCTTCAGCAGGGTGGCTCCGGCGAGGCCGTCACCGCGGGAGAGCGAGCCGAAGGTGACCGGCAGCCGGGTGCGGTTCCACATGCGCTGCGGCAGCGGCTGGAGCACGGCGACCGGGGCCTGCCGGGCGAGCTGGTACAGCAGCCGGTGGGCGCGTCCGCTGTGCCAGAGCGGCCCGGCGCAGTCGCTGATCACCACGGTGACCCGGCGGCCGGTCGGATCGCTGAGCCGGTCGGCGAAGTGCAGTGGGGCCGCGGCGGGGTCGGGGCTCCGGCTGACCGTGCAGCCGCCGTCCGGGCCCTGGTGCAGATAGCGCACCTGCACATCCCGGAAGGCGCCCAGCTGGCCGAATATCTGCTGGAGTTCGCCGAACATCCGGTCCCACACCAGCATGGAGGACGAGGCGTCCATGACGCACTGGAGGATCGCGTCGCCCCGGCCGACGCCACGGAACACCGGCATGACCATGCCGCCCGCGCGGGCACTGAGATCGGCGGTGGCCGTCTCGTCCAGGGCGCGGCGCAGCGGGGCGGAGACCGGGCGGTAGCGCTGCAACGGGCGCAGTGCGCGGGTGAGTTCCAGGGGTGCGGGCAGGACGGGGGCGGCCGGTACACCGAGCGCGAGTTCGGTGCCGCGGGGCCCGGCCGGGGATGTCCGGCGGTCCGGCGGTCCGTCCCCGTCCCGGTCGTCTCCGGAGCGCGGGGTGCCGGGGACGGGGTACAGGGCGATGCGTCCGTCGGCGGCCGGCCCGTCACCCGGCTCGGGGTCGTCATCGGGCCGGCCGGCGTCCGCGACACGGCCGCCGTTCACGCCCGGCCGCTCCCGTACCCCCGGACCGGCCTGCTCCTGGGAAGTCAGGGCGTCCGGGGCCGGTGGCCCGGACTCGTCCCCCTCCTCCGGGCCGCTGGGCACACCGGTCCGGCTCGCCAGCCAGAGGGCGTCGCAGAGCTGCTCGACATCGGGGTCGAGCCCGGCGCCGCGCAGCCGGGCCACCAGCGCCTGCAGCGGCTCTCCGCCGTACGGCTCCGAGGCATCGGCCGCACCGGGCAGCGCGACGGCGTCGTCCGCCCCGGGCATCAGTACCTCACCTCGGCCGGTCGAGCCGCTGGATGAGCAGTTCGGCCAGCCGGTCGCGGCCGGCCGGCGCAGCGGCGTGGGTGAGGTAGATGGCGTTCAACAGCTGGTCCGTGGCAAGGAGTTCGCTGCGTGAACGCTCCAGGAAGCGGGTGATGAGGTCCTCGCTGGAGCGGGCCGCCTCCTCGCCCAGATGGGCCTTGACGAAAGAGGCCAGCCGCTTGTGGTCGGGGCGGTCGAGCTCCAGGTGGATGCAGCGGCGCATCAGGGGGGCCGGGAAGTCCCGCTCGCCGTTGCTGGTGAGGACGACGAACGGGAAGGCCCGGCACTGCACCCGGCCGCCCTTGATCCGCACCTTGTTGCCGTCGTGGTCCAGCACGTCCGCCTCGCCGTCGGGCAGCCGGTCCACGATCCGCTCCAGCTCGGGAATGGCGAACTCGCCCTCCTCCAGCACGTTGAGCAGGTCGTTCGGCAGGTCGATATCGCTCTTGTCGAGCTCGTCGATGAGCAGCACCCGGGGCCGGTCCGAGGGGAGCAGGGCGGTGCCGAGCGGGCCGAGCCGGATGTAACTGCCCACGTTCTGGGTCGAGTCGGCTTCGGAGCCGCCGTTCGTGGCCGCGTGCGAGGCGATCTGCACGTCCTGCAGCCGGGCGATCGCGTCGTAGTGGTAGAGGCCGTCGAGCAGCGTGGAGCGACTGACGATGGGCCAGCGAAGCACCTTGCCGAATTCGAGCTCACGAGCCACCGAGTGGGCCAGCGTGCTCTTCCCTGCCCCCGGGTCCCCGGTGACGAGCAGTGGCCGCCGCAGATACAGCGCGGCGTTGATCATTTCGAGCTCCTCTGCGCCCGGCCGGTGCTCCTCCGCGATGCGCCCGGGGATGCCGAGCCGGCGGTCCGCGGAGTCGTCCCCGTCCACCGGGGCGCCGCGGCCGCCCGAGAAGTCACGCCAGGGCGGCGGGGGCGGCAACTGCGGTAAACCGTCGTGCGGTTCACCGATCCCGCGATAGATGAGCCACTCAGTGGGTTCACTCATAGCGTGGTCCTTGTGTCACTCGTCCGCCGGGTACGGCAGCTGGTCCGCCGGGGACGGCAGCCGTCGAACGTGCATTACCGTAGCGATCAGGCGCACCCCCCGTAAGAGGACCGGCACGGTCCTCCGGGGTCCTTTCCCTACGATGACCGGCGCGTCTGGTCACGGCGCCTCCAGGAACTCGTCCGAACCGGGCAGCGGATGGTGCGGATCGTCATAGAACAGGGCGATTCCATCGGACCAATACGTCTCGGGGCGTTCCGCACTCACTCCCTTTCTCAGCTCCAGCATTTTCAGCGGCAGCCCGTCACGGGTCCGGGCGTCGAAGACGGCCTCGGTCACGCGTCGGTGGAATTCCCGGCAGACCGTGTCGGTCTCCGTCGGCCGCCGTTGCAGCAGGGCGACTCCGAAGCCGGTTTCCAGCACCCGCACCGCCCCGGCCGTGATCTCGGGGTCCGGCCGGCTGCCGTAACGGCAGAGCACCGGCACGCTTTCGTGGGCCATGGTGCGCAGCTGCCCGACCTCCGGGACTCGTACCCGCAATTCGTTCTCGCAGTCGACGATTTCGGCCCGTGCCCCGCTGTCCTGGGTGAGCTTCCAGCGCGCCAGGCGCTCCTCGGCCGGCCCCTGGACGGAGCTGCGCAGCACCACCGGGCGTACGGCTCCGAGGGGCAGCCCGTCGGAGGGGAGCGTCCAGCGGTCGACCTCAAGACCGAACAGCGCGGGCGTGACGGCGACCTGGAGCAGCGCAGGGCTGCCCGGCTCGTCGCACTGCCGGAAAGCCTCGGTCAGCGCGGCCGCGAGCCGGTCCGGCAGCGGGTCG
>CBRG010000559.1 GCA_000470535.1 Streptomyces sp. AW19M42 | reverse complement strand
CCCGCAAGCACGGCAACCCCCCGCAGTAGTCCGCAGCCCTGCCGAGAAGACGGAGAGACACCCATGACCACTGCCGCCGAGTCCGTGCTGCGCGTCGAGAAGGGTCTGGCCGACCCCGAGGAGCTGGCCGCCATAACCGCGGTCCTGCTCGCCCGCGCCGCCGCCCAGCCCACCGCACCCGCACCCGCCCACCGGGGCCGCGACACAGCCGGCTGGCGCCGCCTGGAACGCACCCCCGGCTTCCGAGCCCCCCACAGCTGGCAGGGCTGACCCGACCCAAGTCGGCCCGGCCAACTCACGACCGAGCCGCTCACATCAGGACTCCGCCGGCCGATGCAAGCCCGAGGCGGCCACACCAGGACCTCGCCGGCCAATTCGAGCCCGTCCGGCGATTGAGGGCAAAGCCTGGCCGAAGGCCGGGCAGCACGCAGCGAAAGGCCCCGCACTCCAGGAGCGCGGGGCCTCACGCGTATCCGCAGAAGCGGGCCGCAGGCCCTACCGCAGGCGAGCCATCAGCGCATGCTCCACCAACGTGATCAGCGCACTCTTCGCATCCGCCCGATGCCGCGCATCCGTAATGAGAATCGGCGTGTCCGGTCCGATCT
>CBRG010000558.1 GCA_000470535.1 Streptomyces sp. AW19M42 | reverse complement strand
CGACCCCCCCCCGCCCCCTGCGCCGCCAGCCGCCGTACCGGGGTCCGGTGGGGGGCGGGCCGCCACTGGGCGGCGATCCGGACCGCGATGCGCAGGCACATCAGGTCCAGGTGCGCGCCGAAGACCTCCTCCGTGCCGGGCCGCCCCGGTGTGTCCGGCGGCAGGGCCTCGCGCACCTCCGCCAGCAGCCGCAGGGTGAGCGGGTGCCGGTCGTGGCCGGTGGCGAGCGCGTCGGGCGGGAGCCCGTACCGCTGCCGGGCCAGCTCGGCCTGGCCCACGGTGAGGTCGTCGATGCGCAGGGCGGACGGCAGCCGCCGGGCGGGCCTGGCCGGGCGGTGCAGCGCGTCCGGCGGACAGAGAGCGCCGGCGGTCTCCCAGTGCTCCGGGCGGCGGGCGACGACGAGCCGCGCCCCGTTCTCCCGCAGCCAGTCGACCGTGCCCGTGGTCCACCGGGCCAGCCGGTGGGCCAGGACGGGCGGCATCTCCTCCGGGCCGTCCAGCAGGACGAGCAGCGGGCTGCCCGCTTCCGCCGCGAGCCGGGCCACCCGCTCCGGGGTGGCGGCCGCGGTGTCACCGGGG
>CBRG010000557.1 GCA_000470535.1 Streptomyces sp. AW19M42 | reverse complement strand
GCCGGCCCGCCGAGGCGGCCCGGCTGGTCGCGGTGGACGGCCGGGTCAGCCATGAGGGCGAGGGCATCTACGGCGGCCAGGCGGTGGCTGCCGGGGTGGCGGCCGCCATGACGGGGGCCGGGGTCACCTCCGTGATCGCCGCCGCGCTCTCCGTCGTACCGATGGACTCCTGGACGGCGCGTTCGCTGCGCCGCGCGGTGACCGCCGCCCAGCGCCCGTACCCGGACCGGCTCACGATGGAGCGCGCGGTGCGCTCGGCCGTGGTCGTCGGCGGCTACCCGTGGACGGACCTGGCCCCGGAGGCGGTCGGGCTGGCCTTCGGGGCGTTCGCCGCGGCGCGCGGCGACTTCCGTACGGCGGTGCTGACCGCGGTCAACATGGGCCGCGACGCCGACACCACGGCCGCGGTGGCGGGCGCGCTGGCCGGTGCGCTGCACGGGGTCTCGGCCATTCCGGCGCACTGGGCGGCGGCGATCGGCCCGGTCCGGGGCAGCTGTCTCCCCTCGATGCGCGGCTACCACGTCCTGGACATCGCGGAACTCCTCACCCCGGCAGAGGCGGACGAACGGGTCGGGCAGCGCCCCCCGGACCCCGGACCCGGCGGCGGGGCGCCCCCTTCCGGCGCGGCCGACAGCCCCGGCGCCGGTCACCGCGAGGCCCTCGACGACGCACCGGCGGTGCGCCCATGACCGGCACCGCCCGCCGCGCCCGGATCGAGGGACTGCTCCTCGGGCTGGCCGCCGGGGACGCCGCAGGATGGCCGGCCGCGCGGCACCGGGCGGCCCGGATGGCGGCGGGGTCCC
>CBRG010000556.1 GCA_000470535.1 Streptomyces sp. AW19M42 | reverse complement strand
CGAGTCGCGCAGCGACAGCGCGTGCGCGTGGCCCTGGCTGCCGTAACCGAGGACCGCGACCTTGCGGCCCTGGATGACGGACAGGTCGGCATCGTCGTCGTAGAACATCTCGGCAGGCATGGGGAGTTCTCCTTGGTCCTGGAACATGAGGGTGTACGGAGGAGTGGAGGGTGTCACGCGCTCTGCGCGCGTGCCGCGGTGGTGGCGTCGGCCGGAGTCAGGCGGATCGGCCGGGCCTCGCGCGCGGCGCGGTCGGCCAGCGCCCGGGAGCCCCGGCCGATCGCGATCGCGCCGGACTGGACGAGCTCCTTGATTCCGAAGGCCGCGAGCATCCTGAGCATCGCGTCGAGCTTGTCGCCGGAGCCGGTCGCCTCAAGGGTGACGGCTTCGGGCGAGACGTCCACGGTTCTGGCCCGGAACAGTTCGGCGATCTGCACGATCTGGGCGCGCGAGGCGTTGTCGGCGCTCACCTTCACCAGGACCAGCTCGCGCTGGACGGCCGAGTCGGCCTCCAGCTCGACGATCTTCAGGACGTTGACCAGCTTGTTGAGCTGCTTGGTCACCTGTTCCAGGGCGAGTTCGTGATCGACCCGGACGACGATGGTGATGCGGGAGAGCTCGGGGTGTTCCGTGGTGCCGACCGCGAGCGAGTCGATGTTGAAGCCGCGGCGGGAGAACAGGGCGGCGACCCGGGCGAGGATGCCGGGCGTGTTCTCGACCAGGACGGAGAGCGTGTGCTGGGACATGTCGGGAGGTCCTCTCAGTCGTCCGCGGAGTCGCCGAAGTCGGGGCGTACGTCGCGTGCGGCCATGATGTCGTCGTTGGAGGTGCCGGCGGGGACCATCGGCCACACCATCGCGTCCTCGTGGACGATGAAGTCCACCACGACGGGGCGGTCGTTGATCGAGTTGGCCTTGTCGATGATCGCGTCGAGCTCGTACGGGTTCTCGCAGCGCAGGCCCACACAGCCCATCGCCTCCGAGAGCCGTACGAAGTCGGGCACGCGGGTGCCCTTCGCCGGGACGCCGTCGGTGTCGGTGCCGGAG
>CBRG010000555.1 GCA_000470535.1 Streptomyces sp. AW19M42 | reverse complement strand
CCACGACACCCCATACCGCAGCCTGTCCGCTACCTCACGCTCCTGACGCCGACGCTGCCACGCCAAAAACACCGGCAACGTCTCCCGCAACGGCGCCCCCAAATCCACACCGAACTCCGCCGCGAACAACTCACCGTCACCACGCTCCACCGCATCCCAGAACACCGCATCACCAGCCGGCGCCGACGCCACCCGCTCACGCCGCACACTCGGCCAAAAACGCTGACGCTGGAACGCATACGTGGGCAGATCAACAGTGCAGGCACCACTGGGCGCGAAGAACGCCGCCCAGTCCACCCGGCCGCCCTCCGCCCACAGCCCGGCCAGCGCGGTCACCGCCGTACGCGCTTCGGGCCTGTCCCGACGCAGCATCGAGACAGCGAACACCGAGTCCTCGCTCGCCTCACCGATCGCGCCGACCAGAGAGGCGTCCGGCCCGAGCTCCACCAGACGCGTCACCCCCAGCGCCTTCAACCGGGAAACGGCATCGGCGAAACGAACCGTGCCCCGCACCTGATCCGCCCAGTACGACCCGGTGAACTCGGAGACCAACTCACCCGTCAGCGTCGACACGATCGGGATACGCGGAGTCCCGTA
>CBRG010000554.1 GCA_000470535.1 Streptomyces sp. AW19M42 | reverse complement strand
CGAGCCGCTCCCTCTGGGCCTGAGCATCCCGGGCCTCGACGGCCGCCCGATGCCCGGTACGGCCACCCGGCTGATGTACAGGTCGACCGACTCCAACGGGCGGCCGGTCGCGGTGACCGGCGCCTACATCGAGCCGTCGGCCGCCTGGAAGCGCGGAGGGCCCCGGCCGTTGGTGGCGGTGGCCGCGGGCACGATGGGCCAGGGCGACCAGTGCGCCCCCTCCATGGCGCTCCAGTACCCGCTGACCCTGAACGGCGAGACGGTGTCGGTCGGTTACGAGGCCCTGGCCATCTACCGCCTGCTCGCCGCCGGTACCGCGGTCGTCGTCACCGACTACGTCGGACTCGGTGCGACCGACCGGCTGCACACCTACGTCAACCGGGTCGACGAGGGCCACGCACTGCTGGACGCGGCCCGCGCCGCGCACGCCGTGCCCGGGGCGTCCATCACGACCGGCTCGCGCACGGGCCTGTACGGATACAGCCAGGGCGGCGGGGCCAGCGCCTCGGCCGCCGAGCTGCAGCCCTCCTACGCACCCGACGTCGAACTGTCCGGCACCTACTCGGGGGCGCCGCCCGCGGATCTGACCGCCGTCATGAAGGGCATCGACGGCAGCGCCCTCGCCGGCGCACTGGCCTGGTCGATCAACGGCTTCGCCCAGGCCGACACCGACCTCCGGGACGTCGTCGAGGCGAACATCAACGCCGCGGGCAAGGCCGCGCTGAAGGACGCCTCGACCATGTGCGTGGGCGACGCGATCCTCGGCTACGGCTTCGCCAAGAGCAACAAGTGGACCAACAGCGGCAAGTCCATAGGTGACGTCATCGCTGCCGAGCCCCGCGCGCAGGCCGCCCTCGACAAACAGCGCATCGGCAACCTCGCACCGGCCGGACCGGTGCGCCTGGCGACCGGTGTCCAGGACGACATCGTTCCCCACGGGCAGGCCCGGCAACTGGCCGTGGACTGGTGTCGCAAGGGTGCCGACGTCACGTACGACGCCATCATCCTGCCCAACCTGGGTGACAAGCTCCTCACCAACCACGTGGTGCCGCTCATCACCGACCAGGGGGAAGCGATCTCCTGGCTGACCGGCCGGCTCGCGGGCCGGGCGGCCACGTCCAACTGCTGGAGCATGCCGATCCAGCCCTGACCCGGCCCTCCGGTCCCGGGGTGCCGTCGCGGCTCAGTGCACATCCCGGCCCGCCGCCTCGGCGACGCGCTTGATGTGCGCCGGCCGCCGGTCCCAGTCGGCTGCACCGGCCATCCACTGGGTCGTCACGTCGAGCGCGGCGGGCCGAACCGAGTACCGCACCTCCCGGCCGACCCGGCCCCGGAGACTAGCCCGGCGCGGTCCAGCACCGTGAGGTGCTGGACCGCGCCGGCCGCGGGACGGGG
>CBRG010000553.1 GCA_000470535.1 Streptomyces sp. AW19M42 | reverse complement strand
CCCGCTGACGTGCTACGGATGTTCGACGATCAGATCAAGCCGTCCCACATCTGCTCCAGCAGCACCGACCACCAGCTCTCCGGCGACGCGAGCGCCGCCGGGTCCAGCGCGACCAGCTGCGCCTGGAAGTCGACCGTCCAGCGGCCGGCCTGCTCCGGATTGAGCCCGACCCGCAGCCGCCACATCCGGCCCAACAGGGCCAGCGACCGGGTGAACTCGGGCAGCCCGGTGTTCACGAACTGCGGCGCCACCGACTGCCCGCCGGGCCCCGCCTCCACCGGTACGGCCACGATGTTCGCCGTCCCGTACTGCACACAGATCGCCCGGCCGAAGTCCGAACCCATCACGAGGTAAGACCCCGCGTCGGGCGCCGGCTGCACCTGGCGCTGCGCGGCCAGCTCGGCCAGCGTCGGCACCACGGGCTGACCCGGCTGCGCCCAGAAGAACGGCCCGAAGTCGGCGGGCAGCCCGGCCCAGACCAGGGTCCGCGCCACGATCTCCGGCACCCCCTGCCGGGACACCGCACGCTGATCGAAGCGCAGCACGCCCTGCGGACCGAACGTCTGCAGCAGCTCCTCCGCGACGGCCTCCGGCGGCACCGGCATCGCGGGCGGCAGCTGCGGCAGCGGCGCCCGCACCGGCGCCGGACGCGCCGGCCCGTCCGCCACCTGGTGCAGCTCGCCCTGATGGGTGAGCAGATGCTGCATGCCCTGCTGCCGGCTCGCGTGATCGGTGCCGTACGGGGCGACGCTGGTGATCCGCACCTGCGGCCAGGTCTCGCGGATCATCCGGGCACAGTAGCCGCCCGGCAGCTCGCAGGACTCCAGCTCCGTGTGCAGCTCGATGACCTGCTGCGGCGGTACGTTCATGGCCCGCAGCTCGTGCAGCATCTGCCACTCGGGGTGCGGGGTGCCCGGCGCCGAACGCCGGATCAGCTGCTGCTCGCTGCCGTCGGGGCCGCGGTAGCGCAGCACGGCCTGGTAGCCGGGGCCGACGACCGGCTGCCCGGGGGGTGCCTGCGGATACCCGTACGCCGCCGGCGGCGGGGTGTGACCGGGCGGCGGCAGCTGTCCGGGGACACCCCCCATCGATCCACCGGGAGGACCGGGCGGGCCGGGAGGCCGCGGCGCACCGGGCGGCCCCATCTGCGCCGGACCCGCGAGCATCGTCGCCGCGTGATGCACACCGGCACCGGGCGGCGACGTCGCACCAGGAGGTCCGGGCGGACCGGGCGGACCAGGAGGACCGGGAGGCTGCGGCACACCCGGGACACCGGGCGGACCGGGCGGACCGGGCGGACCAGGCGGCTGCGGAGCCGGCGGACCCACCTGGCCCGGGGCCGCGAACATCGTGGCCGCCTGATGCATGTCGCTACCGGGCGGCGGCGTCGCTCCGGGCGGGCCGGGAGGCCGCGGCGCACCGGGCGGGCTCTGCTGCGGGGCGAGCTGCGTCGGCATGTACCCGCCCGCCGGGGCACCGGGCGCACCCGGTCCGGAGGGCGGCGGCACCGGCGCACCGGGCAGCGCACCCGGAACGCCGGGGGCGCCGGGCGGCGGCGGAGTCGTCGAACCCCCACCACGCGCACCCCGCGGCGAGACGGCCGCCTTGCTGGTGGCCTCCTGCGAGATGTCCGCAGCACCGGGAGCGCCAGGCACGCCGGGAACACCAGGCGCCCCCGGCCCCAGAGGTCCGGGATTCTGCGAGTCGAGGCCGGGCACGATCGCTGTCCGGGGCAACTGGCTGCCCCCGGACATCAGGGCGGTCGGCGCCTCGGCCGACACCACCCGCGGCGGCTCCTCCTCGTCGTCCGCACCCGAGAGCGGCGGCGCGAAGACCGTGGCCGGCAGTGCCACCTCCCCCTCGTCGGAACCCGCGTTGGTATCGGTCCCCGCCCACGGCGTGGCCCCCACCGGCGGCTGCGGCGAGGACGCCTGGACCCCCTCGTACGCGGTGGGCTCGTACGCACCCCGCCCGTCCGACGGAGAGGACGGAGAAGGGGGAGATGAGGGAGAGGGAGAAGGGCCGGAAGAATACGGAGACTCGGGGGGAGACGCGGGAGAGGGAATCGGAGCAGGCGCGGCAGGAACGGCGGGGGG
>CBRG010000552.1 GCA_000470535.1 Streptomyces sp. AW19M42 | reverse complement strand
CTTGAGTCGTGGGGTGTCAGGCCGGATTACCTGGTCGGTCACTCGGTGGGTGAGCTGGCGGCTGCGCATGTGTCCGGGGTGTTCTCCCTGGCGGACGCGTGCAAGCTGGTGTCGGCGCGTGCCGGGTTGATGCAGGCGTTGCCTGCCGGTGGTGCGATGTGGGCGGTCCGGGCCACGCTCGACGAGGTCGCTCCGCTGCTGGTCGAGGGTGTGTCGGTGGCTGCGGTGAATGCTCCCGGTCAGGTGGTGTTGTCGGGTGCTCGTGAGGCGGTCGAGGCGGTCGCGTCGTCGGCTGCCCTCGATGGCCGCCAGGCACGGTGGCTGGAGGTCAGCCACGCCTTCCACTCGGTGCTGATGGACCCGATGCTGGACGAGTTCCGGGCTGCGGCGGACGCGGTTACGTACGGGACTCCGCGTATCCCGGTCGTGTCGACGCTGACGGGTGAGCCGGTCACCGGGTTCTTCCCGGCGTACTGGGCCGACCAGGTCCGGGGCACGGTGCGGTTCGCCGACGCGATCACCCGCCTGGAGTCCCTGGGCGTCACCCGCTTCGTCGAACTCGGGCCGGACGCGAGCCTGGCCGGGGCCGTCGAGGAAACCTGCGGGGACACCGTGTCGGTGGTCTCGCTCCTGCGCCGGGACAAGCCGGAGCCCGTCACCTCGGTCACCGCCCTGGCACACCTGTGGGCGACCGGTGCGGAGGCCGACTGGGCGGCGTTCTTCGCCCCCGCCGGCGCGCGGGTCACCGACCTGCCCACGTACGCCTTCCAGCGCCGGCGCTACTGGCTCGGCGCGGGCCCGTCCCGTACCCAGGACGGCTGGAGCTACCAGGTCGCCTGGCACCGGATCACCGAGCGGCGCGGCCGGCTCGCCGGACGCTGGCTGCTGCTCGTGCCCGAGGCCGACGCCCCGCTCGTCGCCCCGCTCACCGAAGGACTGCTGGCCCATGGCGCGCAGCCCGAACTGATCGTCCTCGCCCCGGACACGGACCCCGCACAGCTGCTCGCCGGGCACACCGGCATCGCGGGGGTCATCTGCCTGCCGGCGGCGGGCGCCGGCCCCGGACCGGGCCGGGCCGGCTGGCTCGCGCAGGCGGTACGCGGACTCGGCCAGGCCTCGGTCGCGGCGCCGCTGTGGTGCGTCACCAGCGGTGCCGTCGCCACCGGCGAAGCGGACGCGGCACCGGACCCCGAACAGGCAGCGGTCTGGGGCCTGGGGCGGGTGGCCGCGATGGAACACCCCGACCGATGGGGCGGCCAGGTCGACCTGCCCGTACTGCCGACCGCGCGGGACATCGAGCGGCTGGCCGGGCTGCTGGCCGGCGGCACCACCGAGAACGAGATCGCGATCCGCCCCGCAGGCATGTCCGTACGGCGCCTGGAGCGCGGCGCCCGGCCGTCCGGCGAGGCGGCCGAACTGCCGCTGGGCGGCACCGTCCTGGTCACCGGCGGTACGGGAGCCCTGGGCGCCCACGTCGCCCGATGGCTGGCCGGACACGGCACCCAGCACCTCGTACTCGTCGGACGCCGAGGGCCCGAAGCGCCCGGCGCGGCCGCGCTGCGCGAGGAACTGACCGCCGCCGGTGCCCGCGTCACCCTCGCGGCCTGCGATGTCTCCGACCGGGCCGCGCTCGCCGCCCTGATCGACGGACTCGACACCGACGGCGTCCGCGTCGACGGCGTCGTCCACGCCGCCGGAGTGGTCGACGACGGCCTGCTGCACACGATGACCCCGCGGCAACTGGCGGACATCTGGGCGGCGAAGGCGACGGCCGCCGCGCACCTGAACGAGCTGCTCGGTGACCGGGAGCTGACCGCGTTCGTGCTGTTCTCCTCGCTGTCCGGCACCCTGGGCGCCGTCGGCCAGGCGGGCTACGCGGCGGCGAACGCCTACCTCGACGCGCTGGCCGAGACGCGCCGGCGCGCCGGACGGCCGGCCCTGTCGGTCGCGTGGGGCCCCTGGGCCGGTGACGGCATGGCCGCCGGTGACGGCCTCGCGGAGCGGATGCGGCACACCGGTCTCAACCCGATGGACGCCGCGGACGCGCTGGCCGCACTGGAGCCCGTCCTGACCGGTGACGCGTCCTGCGCGGTGATCGCCGACGCCGACTGGACGCGGATGACCTCCGGGCAGCCCAGCGGTCTCCTCACGGGACTCGGCGCGACGGTGGACGCCGGCGCCGCCGACTCGCGGGGCAACGCACCGACGCTGCGGCGCGAGGTGCTCGCCCTGCCCGAACAGGCGCGGTACTCCGCGCTGCTGGACGCGGTGCGCGCCCAGGCCGCCGAGGTGCTCGGGCACACGTCCGCCGCCGCGGTCGAACCGGAGGCCGCGTTCTCGGCACTCGGCTTCGACTCGCTGCTCGCCCTCGACCTGCGCGGCCGGCTCTCCACGCTCACCGGTCTCGTCCTGCCCGCCACCCTCGTCTACGACCACTCCAACGCCGACGCGCTCGCCCGCCACCTGCTGCATGAGCTGGCCGACGCCGACGGCACCCCCGACGACAGCCTCCTCCCGCTGCCCGGGGCGGCGCGGGCCGACGACGAACCGATCGCCGTCGTCTCCATGAGCTGCCGGTTCTCCGGCGGCATCCGGACCCCCGAGGAACTGTGGCGGCTGCTCACCGACGGGGCGGACGGCATCGGCCCGTTCCCCGAGGACCGCGGCTGGGACACCGCCTCCCTCCACCACCCCGACCCCGCCCACGAAGGCACCTCCTACGCACGGGAGGGCGGCTTCCTCCAGGGCGTGGCGGACTTCGACGCCGACCTGTTCGGCATCAACCCGCGCGAGGCGCTGGCCATGGACCCGCAGCAGCGCCTCCTGCTGGAGTGCTCCTGGGAGGCGTTCGAACGGGCCGGCATCGACCCGCGTTCCGCACGCGGCAGCCGTATCGGCGTGTTCGCCGGAACCAACGGCCAGGACTACCCGGTGGCCCTGCACAACTCCGAGGAGAACGTCGCCGGTTACATCGCCACCGGCAGCTCCGCCAGCGTGTTCTCCGGCCGCATCTCCTACACCTTCGGGCTCGAAGGCCCCGCCATGACCGTGGACACCGCCTGCTCCGCGTCCCTGGTCGCGCTGCATCTGGCCTGCCAGGCCCTGCGCGCCGACGAGTGCAGCGCGGCCCTGGTGGCCGGCGCGTCCGTGATGAGCACCCCCGGCGCGTTCGTCGAGTTCAGCCGCCAGCGCGCACTGTCGCCGGACGGCCGCTGCAAGGCGTTCTCCGACGACGCCGACGGCAGGCTGGGGCGAGGGCGCGGG
>CBRG010000551.1 GCA_000470535.1 Streptomyces sp. AW19M42 | reverse complement strand
GTCGCATCCTGGGGCTGGAGTCGGTCCCAAGGGTTGGGCTGTTCGCCCATTAAAGCGGTACGCGAGCTGGGTTTAGAACGTCGTGAGACAGTTCGGTCCCTATCCGCTGTGCGCGTAGGAATATTGAGAAGGGCTGTCCCTAGTACGAGAGGACCGGGACGGACGAACCTCTGGTGTGCCAGTTGTCCTGCCAAGGGCATGGCTGGTTGGCTACGTTCGGAAAGGATAACCGCTGAAAGCATCTAAGCGGGAAGCCTGCTTCGAGATGAGTATTCCCACCCTCTTGAAGGGTTAAGGCTCCCAGTAGACGACTGGGTTGATAGGCCAGATGTGGAAGCCCGGTAACGGGTGGAGCTGACTGGTACTAATAGGCCGAGGGCTTGTCCTCAGTTGCTCGCGTCCACTGTGTTAGTTCTGAAATAACGAACGGCCGTGTTGTGTTCCGGTGTTGGTTAATTTCATAGTGTTTCGGTGGTCATTGCGTTAGGGAAACGCCCGGTTACATTCCGAACCCGGAAGCTAAGCCTTTCAGCGCCGATGGTACTGCAGGGGGGACCCTGTGGGAGAGTAGGACGCCGCCGAACTCCTTTTAAATAGTTAAGCCCCGTGCCCTGTGGCACGG
>CBRG010000550.1 GCA_000470535.1 Streptomyces sp. AW19M42 | reverse complement strand
GTGGCCGCGGCGCGGCGCGGGCCAGGCCGGACACGGGGCGCGGAACGGTCGGCGGACACGGGTGAGGTCAGCCCCGTCCGTGCCGGAGGGCCGGGTGGGCGCCGGCGGCGACCAGGTCGGCGACGGCGACCCGCGGGTCTCGGCCGGTGACCAGGGACTCGCCGACCAGCACGGCGTCCGCGCCGGAGTTGGCGTAGGCGATGAGGTCGTGCGGGCCCCGGACACCGGACTCCGCGACCTTGACGATGCGGTCGGGGATCTCGGGGGCGACCCGCTCGAAGACGGAGCGGTCGACCTTGAGGTCCTTCAGGTTGCGCGCGTTGACGCCGATGATGCGCGCGCCGGCGTCCACCGCACGCTCCGCCTCCTCCTCGTCGTGCACCTCGACCAGCGGCGTCAGGCCGATGGACTCGGCGCGCTCGATGAGGGAGACCAGCGCCTCCTGGTCGAGGGCGGCGACGATCAGCAGGGCGAGGTCGGCGCCGTACGCCCGCGCCTCCCACAGCTGGTAGGAGGTGACGATGAAGTCCTTGCGCAGGACCGGGATGTCGACCTTGGCGCGGACGGCCTCCAGGTCGGCGAGCGAACCGCCGAAGCGCCGCTCCTCGGTGAGGACCGAGATGACGGAGGCGCCGCCCGCCTCGTAGTCCGCGGCCAGCGCGGCCGGGTCGGCGATGGCGGCAAGGGCCCCCTTGGAGGGGCTGGAGCGCTTTACCTCGCAGATGACGGTCACGCCCTCGCCCCGCAGGGCGGCGACTCCGTCCTTCGCCTCGGGAGCGCGCGCCGCGCGTTCCTTCAGCTCGTCGAGGCTGACGCGCGCCTGCCGCTCTGCGAGGTCGGCGCGTACGCCGTCGATGATCTCGTCGAGCACACTCACGCGATCGGCCCCCTTCCGGGACGGTGACAACAGAACAGGATCAGCCATGCCGATGGTATCCGCAGGAGGCCGGGGGGCCCGCATCCTGCCGACGAATGTCCCAGTACCTGGGCATTCACGGCGCCAGCGCCGATCCGAACGGCAGATTCCGGACGACGGTGAAGATCAGCAGGACGGCTCCGATCGCCCACCAGTGGACGGGCCGCAGCGTGAACCGCGCGGGCTTCCCGGCGATCGCGCGGACCATCCAGAGGACCCAGACCACGGCGAAGATGCCGTAGCCGATGACGGCGAGGGCGTTGGAGCCGAACGCCGTCCCGAGGTCGCCGTGGGCGACCGCGTAGGCGCTGCGCAGCCCGCCGCAGCCGGGGCAGTAGACGCCGGTGAAGCGGAGCAGCGGGCAGACCGGGTAGTGGCCCGGCTCGTTGGGGTCGACGGAGCCGACGAGGGCGAAGGCGCCGAGGCCGCCCGCCATGACACCGGCCGGGGCGGCGATCCGGCGCAGCCGCGAGGCGGGGACGGGCGCCGACGGGAAGACCGGGGGGAGCGGGCCCGGCCGCCCGGCGGGCGGACCGGTCGTGGGCAGGTGGCGGCCGGGCACCGGGGGCGG
>CBRG010000549.1 GCA_000470535.1 Streptomyces sp. AW19M42 | reverse complement strand
ACTCAACACCCGCGAGTCGTTGTACCCGGCCTGGACCGAGGCGTTCGAGTTGTAGGAGGAGTTGGTCAGGTAGTCGAGCCACACGTTCCAGTAGACCCATTTGGGCTGGCTGCTCAGCTGTGCGGGCTGGGGAACACTGCCTACCTCGGCCAGCGCCATGGGCTTGGACCCGGCGATGTTCGACAGCGCGTTGTACCAGTCGGTGGAGGGGAACTTGCTCCACCACACGTCCAGGCCGACCACGTCGACGTAGGCGTCGCCGGGGTAGTACGCGGCGGCCTGGCCCGCGGCGCCCTGCACGTCCTTGGGCGCCCAGACCCAGATGATGTTGTCGAGACCCTTGGACTCCAGGTAGTCGTGGGTGATCTGGAAGAGACGGGCACTGCCGTTCGCGCCGGACCGGCCGCCCCACCACGCCCAGCCCTCGTTGAGTTCGTGCAGCGGCCGGAACAGCACCGGAACGCCGGCGTCCTTGAGCTGCTGGAAGTACGGGACGAACTGGTCGAGCTTGCGCTTGTAGGCGGTGTTGAGTGCGGCGCCGTCGGTGATCACCTGCTGCCATTCCGGGTCCGAGAGCCTGCTGCCCTTCACCGGATCGGAGCCGCCTTCGAAGGCGCAGGTGGCGACGTCGGGCCGGCAGGCGTGCATCATCAGGCCGGGCAGACTCCCGTTGTTCCACTCCGTCTTCGCCTGGTTGATGACTTTCTGGCGGTTGTCGATGTCGTTCTGGCTGAACCCGAAGTCTCCGTTCCAGATCCCCGGGTACTTCCCGGTGATGTCGTGGACCTTCTGGGTCCAGTAGGCCGGGTCGCTGTTGGCGCCGCCCTGCTGGCCGGAGAGCACGTGGTTGCCGGTCAGGCTCTTGAGGTAGGCGATCTCGTCACCTCTGGTGACTCCGGCCGGGGCGGGCGGGGCCGCGGAGGCCGCACCGCAGGTGGCGAGGGCGAGAGCGGCGAACGACGCGGCGGCCGTGCTTGCGAGCAGTGCCCGTGTTCGGGCGCGTGTGGACATGACTGTGCCTTCCTTGCACGAGGGGTGGGTTGTCTCCGGGCCGGGTCAGGTGGGGAGGTGCC
>CBRG010000548.1 GCA_000470535.1 Streptomyces sp. AW19M42 | reverse complement strand
GCCCCCGGCACCACACCGAACGACCGCCACAACGCCGCCAACGACACCATCACCGCAAACGACACCGGCTGCACCACATCCACCGCATCCAACGACGGAGCACCCGGTGCCCCGTTCAGTACCTCGGTCAACGACCAGTCCACGTAAGCGGACAACGCCGCCTCACACTCCGCTACCGCCTGCGCGAAGACCGGGGAGGACTCCAGCAGCTGGGCGCCCATGGCGGCCCACTGCGCGCCCTGGCCGGGGAAGACGAACGCGGTACGGCCGACGGGAGCCGCAAGCCCGGTGACGACCTGACCGGCGGGCTCGCCCGCCGCCAACTCGGCCAGGCCCGGACCGAACTCCCCCACCACGACGGCCCGGTGCTCGAACCGCGCCCGGGACGACGCCAACGACCACCCGACGCGCACCGGATCGGTGCCGTCCGCCAGCGGACGCAATGCCTCGGCCTGACCCCGCAGAGCGGCAGCGCTCCGCCCCGACAGGATCCACGGCGCCACGGACGGTGCCTGGGAGATAGTCTCCCCGGCCTCCGTCTCCTCGGGTGCCTCTTCCACCTCTTCAAGGATCACGTGGGCGTTCGTCCCGCTCATCCCGAACGCCGACACAGCCGCACGCCTCGGCTGCTTCCCGCGCGGCCACTCCCGCGCCTCGGCCAAGCACC
>CBRG010000547.1 GCA_000470535.1 Streptomyces sp. AW19M42 | reverse complement strand
AGGAGCGGCAACTCCTTCCAGAGGGGACGGGGCTTCTTCGCCCGCTTGCCCCCCTGTTCCGGGATGCGCGCGGCCTCCGGCGCGGCCGGACCCGGTGTCCCTCCCACGGGATCGAGGGCAGCGTCGGCAGGCTGCTCGGTCCTCTCCGTGGACTGTCCATGTCCGGATCGCGCTCCGCCTGCCACGTCGCTCACATTCATTCCTCACTCTGCGCCAACGGCGGCCCCCCCGGGCCCGCCGATCACAAACCCACCCCCCTGGACAACGAGCGGGGGTTCCCCGGGCTACTTCTGCCGCGCCGCCGCGGCCCTGCTCCGCCTGCGCCAGAGCACGAGGGGCACGGCTCCCGCGAAGCCCAGCGCACTCGGAGCCATCGCGGCCGCGGCGTTGATCCCCGGCTGATCGAAGGTGTCCGGGACCGGCAGGGTCGCCCAGCGGTTGACCGGCCACGCGACCACGATGGCCCGGCCCACGACCTCGTCGTTGGAGACGGTGCCGCCACCCGGCAACTCCTGGTGGTAGCGGGAGTCGAGGGAGTTCTGGCGGTGGTCGCCCATCACCCAGATACGGCCCTTGGGCACCTTGACCGGGCCGAACGGCTCGTCGTTGCAGGCGGTGTTCCCCTTGAAGATGAACGACTTGTCGTCCAGCGCCTTGCCGTTGACCATGACCGGACCGTTGTTCTTGCACTCGACCGTGTCACCGCCGACCGCGATGACACGTTTGATCAGGTCCTTCTCCTCGGCGGACGGCATCAGCCCGATGAAGCTCAGGAACTTCTGCACCGCGTTCGGGTCGGCCGTCGGGGTGTTCTCCAGCCAGCCGCCCGGGTCGT
>CBRG010000546.1 GCA_000470535.1 Streptomyces sp. AW19M42 | reverse complement strand
CCGAACGACCGAGCGCAGCGAGTCAGTGAGCGAGGAAGCGGAAGAGCGCCTGATGCGGTATTTTCTCCTTACGCATCTGTGCGGTATTTCACACCGCAATGGTGCACTCTCAGTACAATCTGCTCTGATGCCGCATAGTTAAGCCAGTATACACTCCGCTATCGCTACGTGACTGGGTCATGGCTGCGCCCCGACACCCGCCAACACCCGCTGACGCGCCCTGACGGGCTTGTCTGCTCCCGGCATCCGCTTACAGACAAGCTGTGACCGTCTCCGGGAGCTGCATGTGTCAGAGGTTTTCACCGTCATCACCGAAACGCGCGAGGCAGCTGCGGTAAAGCTCATCAGCGTGGTCGTGAAGCGATTCACAGATGTCTGCCTGTTCATCCGCGTCCAGCTCGTTGAGTTTCTCCAGAAGCGTTAATGTCTGGCTTCTGATAAAGCGGGCCATGTTAAGGGCGGTTTTTTCCTGTTTGGTCACTGATGCCTCCGTGTAAGGGGGATTTCTGTTCATGGGGGTAATGATACCGATGAAACGAGAGAGGATGCTCACGATACGGGTTACTGATGATGAACATGCCCGGTTACTGGAACGTTGTGAGGGTAAACAACTGGCGGTATGGATGCGGCGGGACCAGAGAAAAATCACTCAGGGTCAATGCCAGCGCTTCGTTAATACAGATGTAGGTGTTCCACAGGGTAGCCAGCAGCATCCTGCGATGCAGATCCGGAACATAATGGTGCAGGGCGCTGACTTCCGCGTTTCCAGACTTTACGAAACACGGAAACCGAAGACCATTCCTGTTGTTGCTCAGGTCGCAGACGTTTTGCAGCAGCAGTCGCTTCACGT
>CBRG010000545.1 GCA_000470535.1 Streptomyces sp. AW19M42 | reverse complement strand
CCGCCGCGACGCGCTGGTGCGCACGGTGCGCGGCCTGGGCGGTGAGCCGGTGGCGGCGGACCCCGCGTACGCTCTGCCGTTCGCGGTGCCGGGCCCGGCCGCGGCGGTACTGCTCGCCGCGGTGCTGGAGGACCGGGTGGCGGATGTCTACTCCGACCTCGTACGGGCTGCCGAGGGGCCGCTGCGGCGGGAGGCCGCTGACGCGCTGCGGGAGGCCGCGGTGCGCGCGGTGCGCTGGCGGGGCAGCGGCGTACCCTTTCCCGGGCTCGTCGAGCGGGCCGCCGACGGTTCCCGCAAGAACGGTGCCGGTGAGAAGGACGAGGCGACGGGCGCCGACGCGAAGACCGGGTCGGACGCGAAGGGCCGGACCGGCGCGACGCACTGAAACAGGCTCTGAAAGGGAACACAGCACGTATGGGTTTTGAACCGCCGCAGCGTCTGGTGCGAGCGCTCGGCGAGTCGTACGGGGATACGGCCGCCAGGGAATGGCTCCCGGAGCTTCCCGCACTCACCGGTCAGGCGCTGGCCCAGCCAGGCCGGGAGCTGTCCGTGGACCGGGTCGCCGCCCCGGGCGGGCGCAGCAGCCTGGTCCTGCTGGTGCGAGGCGCCGAGCGCGCCCCTGCGGCGCTGAAGATCTCTCCGTCGGGGGCCGCGCCCGAGCTCGAAAGGGCGGCACTGGCGCACTGGAACGGCTGGGGCGCGGTCCAGCTGATCGCACCGGGTGAGGACCTGCTCCCCGGACACCCCGGCGCCGGCGCCCTGCTGCTGGAGCGGCTGCACCCGGAGGTGTCGCTGCGTTCGCTGCCGGAGGCGAAGGCCCTGCTGGAGGCGGCGGGTACGGTACGGCGG
>CBRG010000544.1 GCA_000470535.1 Streptomyces sp. AW19M42 | reverse complement strand
CCGCCAGTCGTAGCGGTCGCGGGCCCAGCCCTGGGGTTCCAGCCTCATCAGCACATAGGGGCGTTCGCCGTGGCGGACGGGGCCACCCGTCCGGGCGGCGGTCCGGCGGCGGTTCTCCTCCAGGCGCAGCCGGACGGCCGCCCACTCCATGGCGAGCTGCTGGCGGAAGTCCCGGGACAGCTCCTCCTCCGCGATCCGCTTCACCCACTCCCACAGCGACTTGGCGGCGGTCCTGGTGGAGGGCACGTCGAAGGGGCGCTCTGCGGCGAGGACGCCCATGCAGTAGCGCAGGACCAGTTCGAGCGGGGCGTCCCGGTCGCGGGCTCGGGTGTCGTACAGCGCCCCGAGGCCGTCCCGCCAGCCGCGCGGGGCCGGGCGGTGGTCACGGGAGTGGACGCCGGGCAGGGCGTCCAGGAGCAGGAGCAGCCCGCGGGTGCTGACCGGGGGCGGGAACTCGGCGAGCCGCCCCAGCAGATCCGCCCGCCGCTTGGGGCCGAGGACGCCGCCGGGCGGGGCCGCCAGCTCGCTCTGCACGTCGGCCCAGGTCCGCTCGGTGCTGGCCGGGCTGTTGTGCCGGTCCGCGTGGTAGCGGTCGTGGGCGTGGAAGACCGACTGGTAGGTGTCGTCGGCCTCGGTCTCGACGGGCGCGGACGGCACCTTCAGGGTGCGCAGCCGCTCGATCCCCACGGCTGTCCCGCCCTGGTGGTTGTCGAGCCGCGACTTGATCACGCCGACCACCTCCCCCCGGGCGAGATCGACCACGGGTCCGCCGGACATCCCGGGCTCCAGCCAGTCCCCGTCGAGCCGGACGACCTGTTCGGCGTCGTCCGACGCGCCGTAGGCTCCCTTCACCACGCAGACGCCGCTGCGCTTCAGCAGCCCGCCGCCCTGCGAGGGCGCCCAGCCCACGCAGTGGATCTCCCGGCTGCGGAGCATGGCCTCGGAGCGCTCGGTGACGTAGACGCAGGTGTGCTCGACGGGCCGCTGGAGCTTGATGAGCGCCAGGTCGGGGGCCGGCCAGCCGGGAGCTCCCTGGGGGCGGGCGCCGGGCATCGCGACGACGACCTTGCCCGGTACCTCGCTCAGTTCGGTGCTGTAGCGGTCCTCCTTGAACCACACGTTCACCACGCCCCCCTCCCCCCGCATCGCCACGTGCGCACACGTGAGGATCCAGCTCGGGGCGATGAAGAAGCCACTCCCCAGGAACTCCCCGCCGGGTCCGTCATGGGCATACCCGGCGCCGGGGTGATGGATGCGCACGGTGGCGTCGTGCACGAGGCCCATGAGCGCAGCCTCCGGCTGCCCCGGACCCCCGTCCGCGCCCCCGTCGCCCTCCGGGCTCATGTCCCGCCGCCGTCCGTGTCGTCCGCGCCGTTCGGATGCGCCGGGGCGCCGGGGGACGCACCGGCGGGCGGGCCGGGGGGCGCGGGCTCCGGTGCGGCGGGCGGGGCCCCCGGAGGCGCGAACGGAACCGGTGGCACGGGCGCCGGAGGCGCGGGGACCTGCGCGGGGACGGGTGTGGGCACGGGCGCCGGTGGGGGCGGGTCGACGGGTGGGCCGCCGCCGTTCCAGGTGAGCGTGACCTTGATGGCCCCCTTGGCCTCACCGTCCGCGAGGAGCCCGACGATCCGGCCCGACTTGGCGGTGAGCTCGATCCCGAACTCGACGCTGACCGCGTCCGGCCGCACGGCGCGCAGCGGAACGGCGAGCGAGCGCGCGACGCTGGTCACCACGGAGTGGAGGCTCTCGACGCGGGCCTGCACCTGGTCCGCGATGTCACCGAACCCGGTGTCCGTGTACGTCGGCCCGGAACCGGGCGCCGGACCCTCCAGTTCCTCGGCTCCCGAGATCCGGGCCCAGACCGGTGTGCCGTCCGGCATCTCAATGCGCGTAATACGGGCCACACTGTCACCCATGACACCCCCCGTTCCCCAACTACCCGCAGGCTAACGGCCGTAGTCGCCCGATGCGAGGGACATCGGCCGGGATGCGAGGCCGCGGCGGATCGGTTCACGGGCCGTCCGCACGGCCGGGTCCCACAGCCGATGCGGGCTCCCACCAGGCATTAAACTGGCCGGCATGTACTTCACCGACCGCGGTATCGAGGAGCTGGAGAAGCGGCGAGGCGAGGAGGAGGTCACCTTCGAGTGGCTCGCCGAGCAGCTGCGTACGTTCGTCGATCTGAATCCCGACTTCGAGGTGCCGGTCGAGCGCCTCGCCACCTGGCTGGCCCGGCTGGACGACGACGAGGACGAGGACGAGTAGCACGCCACGTCCGGCCGGACGACGAGGACGGGTAGCGCGGCGGCCCGGCGGTGCTCCTGGCCGCGTCCGGGCCACCGGCTCCCGGTTTGGGGCGCCTAGGGCCTGTCGTCAAACCGCCGTCTGCCGCGCGGCCGCCCTTCGGACGACGACGGCACTTTGACGACACGCCCTAGGCTGGGCGGATGCCCGCGACGCCGGCGCCCTCCCGGGCCCTTGCCGTTCAGCAGCTCCTGACCGAACACTGCTCGGCGCCGGTCACCGTCGGGGGCTGGCAGCCGCTGGAGCCGTGGGCGGTGGCCCGGTTCCGTCTGGAGGGCGCCGGAGAGGCGCGGACCGCGATCGCCAAGTGGGTGCGTTCCGACACAGGCCGCCGCGAGCCCTGGCGGCCGGCCACCGAGTGCACGGCTCTACGGTTCCTCGCGGAGGACGTCGGAACCCGCCTCGCGCCCCGCGTGATCGCCTTCGACGCGGGCGCCGGGCTGCTCGTACTGGAGGATCTCGCGCCGCGGGTCGCCCTCGACACACTGCTCGCCCGCGACGGTGCGGCGGCGCACGCGGAGCGGCTCACCGCCCTCGCCCGCGCTCTCGGCCGGCTGGGCGCGGTCACGGCGGGGCGGGGGGGGGGGCGCCCCCCCCCCCCCGCGCCCCCCGCGGCCGCCCGGCCGGCGGCGCCCCCCCCCC
>CBRG010000543.1 GCA_000470535.1 Streptomyces sp. AW19M42 | reverse complement strand
CCGCGGTGTCCTCAGGCGGTCCTTCTTCCTGCTTCCTGCCGCCGCTCGGGCGCGGCGCCAGGATCGGGGTCGGCGGGGCGGGCCCCGCCCGGGTGGGAGGCGTCGCGTCCCGGGCGGGGCGGCTGGGGGCGTGGCGGTGGTGCGCAGGTCAGCCGATCGTTGCCTGGGCGTCGGACCACTTCTGGTTGAGGTCCTTGAAGACGCCGGCCAGGTCGCCGCCACCCGTGCCGCGGGCCACGTCGACGATGCGCTGGGGGTAGTCCTGCGCGTTCAGGCCGACCTCGGACGCCTTGTCGATCTCGTCCACCTGGACG
Organism: Streptomyces sp. AW19M42; assembly: GCA_000470535.1. Taxonomy (GTDB): domain Bacteria; phylum Actinomycetota; class Actinomycetes; order Streptomycetales; family Streptomycetaceae; genus Streptomyces. The sequence continues at coordinate 2,362 of CBRG010000543.1, read as the reverse complement.
GTGCGGTCGTAGTCGAGGCGGACGAACCTGACGCCCTGGTCCTGGAACGGCTTGAGGATGGCGGGCAGCGGCTCGGCCTTGACCGAGGAGATCGACAACGCCGCCTGCGCGTCACCGGACTTGTTGATGTACCAGTCCAGCCAGGCCCGCGCCGCGGCCTTGTTCGGGGAGTGCGCGCTGACGGCGTACTGGTAGTCGGGGCGCACCACGGAGCAGAAGTGGCCGTCCTTCTGTGCCGGGAAGGGCATGAACCCGATGTCGTCCGCGTTCTTGCCGGCCTTCTTCGCGGCGTCCCTCATCTGCACCACGGCCCAGGAACCCAGCCACATGGTGGCGACCTTGCCCGTCCCGATCAGGGTCTTGGAGTTCTCCCAGTTCGTGGTGGTCGGGTCCTTCTCGGCCAGCTTGTCGTGCACGATGTCGTGCAGCAGCGTGTCGGTGGTGTGCAGGTCCGTGCCCTCGGCCCAGGGCTCCTTGGCCGCGGCCAGCCTGTCGTTGGCGGCCGGGTCGCAGCTGGGCGAGCCCAGGGCGTTGCCCCAGTTCGTCAGCGGCCAGCCGTCGTGGTAGTTCGTGTAGTACGGCGTCGCCCCGGTCTTCGCCTTGACGGCCCGGAGGTCGGAGAGGAACTCCTGCGGTGTGGTGGGCCAGTCGGTGATCCCCGCCTTCTCCCACACGGCCTTGTTGTAGACGAACCCGTTGGCGGTACCGATGTTGGCGATGCCGTACACCTTGTCGCCGACGGTGGCGCGCTTGGTGAAGTCGTACGTCTTGGACAGGTCCGCCGCACTGCCGAGCGAGGCGAAGAACGTCGGGTACTGCTTGAGCGGGACGGAGGTGGGGATCGACAGCACATCCCCGTAGTTCTTGCTGTTCAGGCGGATCTTGACGTCGCCCTCGTAGTCGGTGAGGCCCTGGAACTTGACCTCGACCTTCGGGTAGAGCTTGTTGAAGTTCGCGGCGTACCGCTTCAGCGTGCCGTCCTGCACCTGGTCGGTGCGGTTGGTCAGGACCGTGATGCTGCCCGAGACCTTGGTGGGGTCACCGGGGGCCGGTGCCGCGTCCGACGACGACCCGCTCCCGGATCCGCCGCCGCACGCCGCCAGCGTGAGGGCGAGCACAACTCCCGTACCCGTAATGGCTGTTCTGCGCATGCCGGTCCTACTCCCTTGCACTCGAGGGGAAACGCCGCACTGCATGCCACGCAGCGACGGACGTCTCGTCGTCGGGCGAAGCGGCTTGATGGCTGCTTAACGTAGAGGCAACCTGGAGCCGTGTCTATAGAACGGTCTAGTCGCGAAAAAGACGTTGTCCGTGAGTGTTCTGCTCATGCTCGTCCGGTGGTGCAACTGAACGATCGATGTGGACATTTCGTCCGGTCGTCGTCGGAGAGGGGGCACCCGTCCCCGGGCACCCCCTCTCCGACGGCTTCCCGGTGCGTCAGCCGGCGGGCCGGGGCATGGGGTGCTTCTTGAAGAACTCCCACATCAGGGCGTTGGCGCTGATCTCGTGAGTGACGTTGCCGTTGCCGTTGTCGTGCGGGGTGCCCGGCCAGGTGTGGCCGCCGTCGGAGACCGTGTACAGCTCGACGTCCGCGCCGTCGCGGCAGCCCGTGTAGACGGTCCGCCGGACGTGCGTGGTGGTCTGCGTGTCGGCCGGCCCGGTGGCGCAGTTGTTCAGGGCGGCCCAGCGCTGCTGCGCCACCGCTACGGAGTAGCGCCAGGCACCGTTGTCGCCCCCGCCGTTGTACGGATTGGTGGCGTCCTGCTGTCCGTGGAAGGCGATCACCGGGACGGCCCGGGGCGGCGCGCACGAGGCGGGGTCGGGCCGGTCGGCGCCGGCCGGGTCGGGCCGGCCCGCCCTGATCCCGGCCACCGGTGCGATGGCGGCGATCCGGTCGGACAGCATGCAGCCCAGGGCGGAGGTCATCCGCCCGCCGCCGGAGTAGCCGGTGGCGTAGATCCGCGCGGGGTCGAGGCAGGCGCTGATCGTGAGGGTGTCGATGACCTGCCGGATGAAGCCGACATCGTCACGCGTGCCGCTCGGCGTGACGTACGGGACGTTCCAGATGTAGCCGCTGCCGCTGGGAACCACGCCCGTGGGGGCCACTGCGACGAAGCCGTTCGAGTCCGCGGACGCGGCCATGTCGCTGTAGGCCAGCTGGCCCGCCCCGGTGGACTGACTGCCGTGCAGGTTGAGCACCATGGGCAGACGGGCTCCCGCCTGCCGGTCCGGGATGTGCACCAGCACCTGGTAGGTCTTTCCCCCGTAGGACACCGGGGTGTTGTACTGGCCGGCGCCCAGGGTGGGCGCGCACGAGCCCGGAGGAGTGGTGCCGCCGTCGGGGAGGTGCCAGGTCTGCCAG
>CBRG010000542.1 GCA_000470535.1 Streptomyces sp. AW19M42 | reverse complement strand
CCACCTAAATCACCGGTATTGCTGCTAGGGGCTGTGTGGAGTTGCGATCTAGTGGGGCTCAGCCCGATAGGGTCTGGATCTTTGGGTAGAACGGTGGGGTGTCTCGACCTCAACTTTCTGATGCTGAGTGGGAGTTCATCTCCCCGTTCCTGCCGGTCGGTGAGTACGGGCCGTACCCGGAGAATCTGCGGGCGCACTTCGAGGGCGTCGTGTGGCGGTTCAGGAACGGGGCGAAATGGCGGGAGTTGCCTGAGCGATTCGGGCACTGGTCCACCGTTTACGGCCGGTTTCGGCAGTGGCGGGATGCCGGGGTGTTCACCGCGGTGTTCCAGGGCGCGATCGCCGAGGCGGCGAAGCGGGGCCTGGTGGACTTGTCGCTGGTCAGCGTGGACTCGACAACAGTCCGGGCCCATCATGATGCCGCGGGAATGATCGTGGAACCGGAGAATCTGGACGCGTTGGAGAAGGCCGCCGCGGAAAAGGGGGCACCAGCGAGGAACAAGACGGGCAACTGGACCCGGAGCGGGAAAAACGACGACGTGTGAGGCGCCGCCGCAGGGCCCGCTTCGCCGCCGCCGACCTGGGACGTTCCCGCGGCGGACTGACCACAAAAACGCACCTGTCCTGCGTGCCGCAACGCCTGCCCCTCTCGCTCAAGCTCACTGCGGGACAGGCGGGAGACAGTCCGCAATTCATCCCCGTCCTGAACAGGATCCGCGTTCCCGGTCCGGAAGGCCGGCCCCGCACCCGGCCCGACACAGTCGCCGGCGACAAGGCGTACTCGTCCCGCCGGAACCGTTCCCACCTGCGCAAACGTGGGATCAAAGCGGTCATCCCCGAGAAGAAGGATCAGGCCGCCCACCGCAAGAACCGCGGCTCGCGCGGCGGACGGCCCGTCACCTGGGACAAGCAGCTGTACAAGCTCCGCAACAGTTTCGAACGCACCATCAACAAGATCAAAGACTGGCGCGGTCTCGCCGTCCGCTATGACAAAAAGCCTGAAAGCTACCAGGCCGGACTCGAATTATGCGCCAGCCTCTCTGGATCCGACACCTCGGATCACAGCCTTGATCACAACTCCACACAGACCCTAAGCCCAATACCGGTGATTTAGGT
>CBRG010000541.1 GCA_000470535.1 Streptomyces sp. AW19M42 | reverse complement strand
GGAGGGACCCCGAACCCCCACCCACCGGGCCAGGCGCACCCGCAACGCGGAGCACCCGCACCAACCAAGCCCGTCCGGCGCTTGAGGACGGAACCCCCAGCCCTGGAAAAGGGCAACGTCACGGGCTGTCTGTGAGCCACTCCACAGCGTTCACTCGGCTGGCCCACGGCCAGTCGTGGCACACTAATCCTGTACCAGCAGCAGCGCACTCCGGGGTCGGTGCAATTCCGAACCGGCGGTTATAGTCCGCGACCCGTCCGCATCCAGCGGCCGGTTGACCAGGTGGGATTCCTGGACCGACGGTTAAAGTCCGGATGGGAGGCAGTGCGCGGCGGGCCGTTTCGCGGGTACGCCGCCGTCGGCGGATGGTTTTCGGGCGACCGAATCCATCCGTTTTTCCGGCATTCGGCGTCCCCGTTCCACGTTCCGCTTCATCTGTCGTCATTGACAGGCCCCGGAGTCCGTGCCCGAAGAGGCAGGAGGACCCGGTGGACACCGCAGCCGACACCACCGCAATGCGCCGAGCCATCGCGCTCGCAGCCCGCGGTCTCGGCTCCACCAGCCCCAACCCGGTCGTCGGATGCGTCGTCCTCGACGCGACGGGCCGGCCGGCCGGTGAGGGCTTCCACCAGTGCGCCGGAGGACCGCACGCCGAGATCCACGCCCTGCGCGCGGCCGGCGAGAAGGCCCGAGGCGGCACCGCCTACGTCACCCTCGAACCCTGTAACCACACCGGACGCACCGGCCCCTGCGCCCAGGCGCTCATCGAGGCCGGGATCGCCCGCGTCGTGTACGCGGTCGGGGACCCGAACCCGCAGGCCACCGGAGGTGCCGACACCCTGCGCGCCGCCGGGGTCAAGGCCGAGCAGGGCCTCCTCGCCGAGGAGGCCGAGCAGGGCAACGCCGCCTGGCTGACCTCCGTGCGGCTGGGCCGCCCCCACGTCACCTGGAAGTACGCGGCCACCCTGGACGGCCGCATCGCGGCCGCCGACGCCACCAGCCGCTGGATCACCTCCGCAGAGTCCCGCGCCGACGTCCACCGGCTGCGCGCAGAGGCGGACGCCGTGGTGGTCGGCTCCGGAACCGCCCGCACCGACGACCCTCAGCTCGGGGTCAGGGGCGTCGACGGCGCGG
>CBRG010000540.1 GCA_000470535.1 Streptomyces sp. AW19M42 | reverse complement strand
CGCCCTCGCTCCAGGCCGTGCCGTCGGCGTCTTCCGAGAACGGCTTGCACCGGCCGTCGGGGGCGAGTCCGCGCTGGCGGCTGAACTCGCGGAACGTCGAGGGGCTCGTCATCAGCTGCGCGCCGCCGGCGAGCGCCAGCGAGCATTCGCCGGAACGCAGGGACTGCACGGCCAGGTGGAGCGCGACCAGGGAGGTGGAGCAGGCGGTGTCCACCGTCACCGCCGGTCCTTCGAGACCCAGGACGTAGGCGATGCGGCCGGAGGCGACGCTGGTGGCGGTGCCGGTGGCGAGGTAGCCCTCGGTGTCGACGCCGCTCTGGTGGACGAGCGGTCCGTAGTCCTGGCCGGTGGCCCCGGCGAAGACGCCGGTCGATGTGCCGCGCAGCGAGGCCGGGGATATCCGGGCGTTCTCCAGGGTCTCCCAGGCGACCTCCAGGAGGAGCCGCTGCTGGGGGTCCATCGCCAGGGCCTCGCGCGGCGAGATGCCGAAGAAGCCCGCGTCGAACCGGTCGGCGTCGTGGAGGAACCCGCCCTCGCTGACGTACGTGGTGCCGCGCCGGTCCGGGTCCGGGTCGACGAGGGAATCGAGCTCCCAGCCGGGCCGGTCGGGGAACTGCGAGATGGCGTCCTCGCCCGCGGCGAGCAGCTGCCACAGCCGCTCGGGGCTGTTGGCTCCGCCGGGCAGCCGGCAGCCCATGCCCACGATCGCGATCGGCTCGCGCGCGACCTGCTCCAGGCGCTCGTTGCGCTGCTTGAGCTGCTCGTTGGTGCGCAGCGCGGCGCGCAGGGCATCGACGATCTTGTCCGAAGGTGCGGTCATGTCAGCTTTCCTGTACATGGGTGTCGGTGCCGAGTGCCAGCTCGACGAGGTCGGCCACGTTCATGTCGTCGATGCGCTCCGCGGTGTCGGCCGCGGTGTCCGGGTCCGGGGCGTCGGTCTGCTGCGGGGCGGCGGCCAGTTCCAGCAGGGCGTCGAGCAGCCCGGTCTCGCGTAGCCGGCTCAGCGGGATGGCGCGCAGGGCCGACCAGGTGGCCTCCTCCTCGGGGCTCTGCGCGGCGGCCTCGCTGTCGGCGCCGAACAGGCGGGTCGTCAGGTAGCGGGTGAGGGCCGGGAAGGTGGGGTGGTCGAAGACCAGGGTGGTCGGGAGCTGCAGGCCGGTGAGCGCGGACAGCCGGTTGCGCAGGGTCACCACGGTCAGGGAGTCGAAGCCCAGGTCCCGGAAGGACCGGTCGGACAGCAGCTCGGAGGCCGATTCGTGTCCGAGGGCCACCGCCGCCTCGCGGCGGATCCGGTCGAGCAGCAGCCGTTGCCGCTCGGTGTCATCGAGTGGGGACAGTTCGCGGACGAGTCCGGTCACGGTGTCGCTCTCGGCGGCGGGCGCCTCGGATTCGGTGAGTGCCTGTCGTGCCTCGGGCACGCCGAGGATCAGCGGCCTGGAGCGGGCCGCGCTGTACGCGGGGGCGAAGGCCTGCCAGTCGATGTCCGCGATGACCAGGTTGCCGTCCTGGCGGCCGACGGCGTCGGCGAGGGCGGCGACGGCGAGGTCGGGGTCCATCCGCCGGTTGCCGAGCCGGTGCAGATGGGCGGCGGTGTCGGTGTCCACCATGCCTCCGCCGTCCCAGGCGCCCCAGGCGAGGGACAGGAACGGCAGTCCGGCCGCCCGGCGTTCGGCAGCGAACGCGTCGAGGTGGGCGTTGGCGGCCGCGTAGCCGATCCGGCCGGAGTTGCCCCAGGTGCCGGCGCCGGAGGAGAACAGGACGAAGGCGTCGAGGTCGAGGTCCTCGGTGAGGTCGGCGAGGTTGCGGGTGCCGGTCACCTTGGGGCCCAGGACGGCGGCCAGTTCGGCGGGGGTCAGCTCCTCTGCGGGCACCTCGCGTCCGCTGGTGCCGGCGACGTGCAGCACCGCGCGGATCGGCGGGCCGTCGGTGCCGATCTTGGCGAACAGGTCGCCAAGGGCGGCCCGGTCGGCGAGGTCGCAGGCGGCGATGACGACGTCGGCACCCAGGTCGACGAGTTCGTCGATGAGTTCCGGCATGCCGTCGGCGGCCTCTCCGCGTCGGCTGACCAGGACGACCCGGTCGGCGCCTGAGCGCGCGGCCCAGCGGGCGAGGCGGCTGCCGAGGGCTCCGGTGCCGCCGGTGATCACCACGGTCTCGCGCGGCTGCCAGGGCGTCGCCGGGCCGTCGGCGGGCGCGCGGACCAGTCGGCGGGCGAGTATCCCGGACGGGGCGATCACCAGCTGTTCCTCGCCGGTGGTGCCGCCGAGTACGGCGCACAGGTGGCGGGCGCTGTCGGGGTCCAGCTCCTCCGGCAGGTCGAGCAGTCCGCCCCAGCGGCGGGG
>CBRG010000539.1 GCA_000470535.1 Streptomyces sp. AW19M42 | reverse complement strand
GCCGCTGACCGGCGGCCGGAGCCGCGGCGGGCGGCGGCTGTACGGACTCGGCGGGCGGGGCGGGCGGCGGCGCGTCCCCGCGGGCGGCGGTACGCGCGGCGGCGGGTCCCGATCCTGGGTCCGGCTGCGCCGCGGCGGGGTACGGAGCGGGAGCGGGGGGCTGCGGCGCGTGTGGCGCCTGTGTGGGCTGTGGTGCGACGGGGGCGGGGGCGTGGGCGAGCGCCTCGGGCCCGGGGACGTACCCCATGGCGGGCCCCGGTCCGGTGGTGGCGAAGGACGCGCCGCGCTCCAGCCGGTCCAGCCGCGCCTGCAGCGAGCGCTCGTCGTCGAAGGCCGCGGGCAGCAGGACCCGGGCGCAGATCAGCTCGACCTGAAGCCGGGGCGAGGTCGCCCCGCGCATCTCGGTGAGCCCCTCGTTGACCAGGTCGGCGGCGCGGCTCAGCTCGGCGGCCCCGAAGACGGAGGCCTGGGCCTGCATCCGCTCGACGACATCGGCGGGGGCGGCGATGAGCCCCTTCTCCCCGGCGTCCGGCACCGCGGCCAGGATCACCAGGTCGCGCAGCCGCTCCAGCAGGTCGGCGACGAAGCGCCGCGGGTCGTTGCCGCCCTCGACCACCCGGTCCACGACCTCGAAGGCCGCGGCCCCGTCGCCGGACGCGAAGGCGTCCACGACGGAGTCGAGCAGCGAGCCGTCCGTGTAGCCGAGCAGCGACGTCGCCATGGCGTATGTCACACCGTCGTCGGCGGCGCCGGCCAGCAACTGGTCCATGACCGACATCGAGTCACGCACGGAGCCGGCACCGGCCCGCACCACCAGCGGAAACACTCCGTCCTCGACGAAGCTGTTCTCCTTGGCGCACACCTCTACGAGGTAGTCACGCAACGTCCCCGGCGGCACCAGCCGGAAGGGATAGTGGTGGGTGCGCGACCGGATGGTCCCGATGACCTTCTCGGGCTCCGTGGTCGCGAAGATGAACTTGAGGTGCTCCGGCGGCTCCTCGACCACCTTCAGCAGGGCGTTGAACCCTGCAGAGGTGACCATGTGCGCCTCGTCGATGATGTAGATCTTGTAACGACTCGACGCGGGCCCGAAGAACGCCTTCTCCCGCAGATCGCGGGCATCGTCCACACCACCGTGCGAAGCGGCGTCGATCTCGATCACATCGATCGATCCCGGCCCGTTGCGCGCGAGGTCCTGACAGGACTGGCACTCCCCACAGGGCGTGGGCGTGGGCCCCTGCTCACAGTTCAGGCAGCGGGCGAGGATGCGCGCACTGGTCGTCTTGCCGCAGCCGCGCGGACCACTGAACAGGTACGCGTGATTGACCCGGTTGTTTCGCAGGGCCTGCTGCAAGGGGTCAGTGACATGCTCCTGACCGATGACCTCGGCGAACGACTCGGGGCGGTAGCGGCGGTACAGCGCAAGGGACGACACACATACGAGGCTATAGGGGCGGACCGACAACCGGCCCCGGGCCGGGCACACCACCGGCTCCGAGGGCACACCCACCCCGAAGTCCCGGCGCCCAGGACACGTACCGGACGACCCCGGAAACGTAAGGACCCCCCACGCACCCGCCAGAGCCAACCTACCCTTGCTGCCTTCCGGCCCTGGGGGAGTTCAGTCAGATAGCGCCACGTGAGGGGCTGACGCCCACCTTAGCCGATCCCCGCCCCCGCACGTCCACCTCCCCACCCCTCAGGACCCCGCCGGGACCGCCGAGGGGGAACGGGTTCGCGAGCACTCCTCAACGTCTTGTATTGTTTGCCGCGGAGGATTCGCCTAGTGGCCTAGGGCGCACGCTTGGAAAGCGTGTTGGGGGCAACCCCTCACGAGTTCGAATCTCGTATCCTCCGCCATTGCTCTCACCGGGCAATACGTCGAAGGGCCCCACCGCTTGCGGTGGGGCCCTTCGGCGTTGGTGGTTGCAGTTTTGGTTGCAGTTGCCGGCTACCGCCCGTTGAGGGCTGCCCGACACACGTTGCAGTACATGGCCGCGTTCTGCCCGTACCGCCGCATCATCTGGCTGCAGCCGGTACACAGCCCGAGCTCCCATGGT
>CBRG010000538.1 GCA_000470535.1 Streptomyces sp. AW19M42 | reverse complement strand
CTCGGTGTGAGCGTGGCGGCCCGGCTGGGCGTGGGCGCCGCCGCACGACGGATCACCTCGACGCGCGGGCCCGGGACACCTGCCCCGGGCACGCGCACCTCAGGACGGAGACCGACATGAGCGGCGGACTGCTGGTCGCCGGGACCACCTCGGACGCGGGCAAGAGCGTCGTCACGGCGGGCATCTGCCGCTGGCTGGTGCGCCGGGGGGTGAAGGTCGCGCCGTTCAAGGCGCAGAACATGTCCCTCAACTCCTTCGTCACCCGCGAGGGCGCCGAGATCGGCCGGGCCCAGGCCATGCAGGCCCAGGCCGCCCGGGTGGAGCCGACCGCGCTGATGAACCCGGTGCTGCTCAAGCCCGGCGGCGACCGCTCCAGCCAGGTCGTCCTGATGGGGCGCGCGGTCGGTGAGATGAGCGCCCGCGGCTACCACGGCGGCAGGCAGGAGCAGTTGCTGTCCACCGTCGTGGACTGCCTGGAGCAGCTCCGGGGCACGTATGACGCGGTGATCTGCGAAGGCGCCGGCAGTCCGGCCGAGATCAACCTCCGGCGCACGGACATCGTGAACATGGGCATCGCACGGGCGGCACGCTTCCCGGTGGTGGTCGTCGGGGACATCGACCGAGGCGGGGTCTTCGCCTCGTTCTTCGGTACGACGGCGCTGCTGGCCGCGGAGGACCAGGAGCTGATCGCCGGCTACCTGGTCAACAAGTTCCGCGGCGACGTGTCGCTGCTGGAGCCGGGCCTGGACATGCTCCTCGGTCTCACCGGGCGACCCACGTACGGGGTGCTGCCGTTCGCCCACGGCCTCGGCATCGACGAGGAGGACGGGCTGCGGGTCTCGCTGCGCGGCACCGTACGCGAGTCGGTCCTCGCACCACCGTACGGCGAGGACATCCTGCGCGTCGCCGTGTGCGCGGTGCCCCTGATGTCGAACTTCACCGATGTCGACGCGCTGGCCGCCGAACCGGGCGTCGTCGTGCGGTTCGTGGACCGACCCGAGGAGCTGGCCGACGCCGACCTCGTCATCGTGCCCGGCACCCGCGGCACCGTGAAGGCGCTGGCCTGGCTGCGCGAGCGCGGGCTCGCCGACGCGCTGCGGCGGCGCGCCGCCGAGGGCCGCCCGGTCCTCGGCGTCTGCGGCGGCTACCAGATCCTCGGCGAACACATCGAGGACGAGGTGGAGTCGCGCGCCGGGCAGGTCGAGGCGCTCGGGCTGCTGCCCGTCCGCGTCCGGTTCGACCGCGAGAAGACCCTCGCCCGGCCGGTCGGTGAGGCGCTCGGCGCACCCGTGGAGGGGTACGAGATCCACCACGGGGTCGCGGACGTACGCGGCGGCGAGCCGTTCCTCACCGACGCCCGGGGACAGCGGCTCGACGGCTGCCGGTCCGGCGCGGTGTGGGGCACCCACTGGCACGGCTCGCTGGAGAGCGACGCGTTCCGCCGCAGCTTCCTGACCGAGGTCGCGCGGGCCGCCGGCCGCCGCTTCGTCCCCGCCCCCGACACCTGCTTCGCCGCACTGCGCGAGGAGCAGCTCGACCTCCTCGGTGACCTCATCGAGGAACACGCGGACACCGATGCGCTGTGGCGGCTCATCGAGTCGGGCGCGCCTGCGGGACTTCCCTTCGTCCCGCCCGGAGCGCCCGAAGCTGCCGCAGCTTCCGCAGCCCCCGAAGCCCCGCGCACGACCGCCCCGCCGGAACCGCTGGACCCGCCGGAACCGCCGCAACCGCCGGAAACCGCCGCCACCAAGGAGGCCCTGTGAGTACGCCGTACCCCTTCACCGCCATCGTCGGACAGGACGATCTCCGGCTCGGCCTGCTGCTCAACGCCATCTCGCCGGCCGTCGGCGGAGTGCTGGTGCGCGGCGAGAAGGGCACCGCCAAGTCCACCGCCGTGCGCGCGCTGGCCGCGCTGATGCCGGAGGTGTCCGTCGTCCCGGGGTGCCGGTTCTCCTGCGACCCCGCCTCGCCGGACCCGGCGTGTCCCGACGGCCCGCACGAACCGGCCTCCGGCGTGTCGCGGGCGGCACGGACGGTCGAGCTGCCCGTCGGCGCGTCAGAGGACCGGCTGGTCGGCGCCCTCGACATCGAACGGGCGCTGGCCGAGGGCGTGAAGGCCTTCGAACCGGGGCTCCTCGCGGACGCCCATCGCGGAATCCTGTACGTGGACGAGGTCAACCTCCTCCACGACCACTTGGTCGACCTGCTGCTGGACGCGGCTGCCATGGGCGCCTCCTACGTGGAGCGCGAAGGTGTCTCCGTACGGCATGCCGCCCGCTTCCTGCTGGTCGGGACGATGAACCCGGAGGAGGGCGAGCTCAGGCCGCAGCTCCTCGACCGGTTCGGGCTGACCGTGGAGGTCGCCGCCTCCCGTGAGACCGATCTGCGGGTCGAGGTGGTGCGACGGCGGCTCGCGTACGACGACGACCCGGCCGCCTTCGCCGCCCGATGGGCCGAGGAGGAGGGCGCGTTGCGGGCCCGGATCGCGGCCGCGCGGGCGCTGCTGCCTCAGGTCCTGCTCGGGGACGGGGCGTTGCGGCAGATCGCGGCCACCTGTGCGGCCTTCGAGGTCGACGGGATGCGGGCCGACATCGTGATGGCCCGGACAGCCACGGCGCTGGCCGCGTGGGCGGGGCGCACCGACGTGCTGGCCGAGGACGTGCGGCAGGCCGCCCTGCTCGCGCTCCCCCACAGGCGCCGGCGCAATCCGTTCGACGCGCCGGGGCTCGACGAGGACAAGCTCGACGACACGCTGGAGCAGAACAGCGGCGAGGACGACGATCCGGACCCG
>CBRG010000537.1 GCA_000470535.1 Streptomyces sp. AW19M42 | reverse complement strand
GTGGAGGCGCCGCGGCCGGGCCCGCCGATCCGGCCGCCGCCCGGCGCCGGGCCGAGCGCAGGGCGGAGCGGATCGGCGGCGGCGTCCAGGAGCTGGAACGGCGCCTGACCGACCTGGTGCGCGGCGGACTGGCCGCGGCCGAGCAGTCCGGGTACGGCCTGTGGGAGGAGACGGCGGCCCGCATGGTCGACGCCCAGGCACCCGGTCTCGCGGGCCGGGTCCGGGAGTTGGGGGCGATACCGGCGTCCGGGCCGGGCTGGCCCGTGCGGCTGCTGGAGGAGTGCGCGCTGCTGCATCTGCTGGACACGGGCTGGCTGGGCATCGAACGCCTGCCGCCGCCACTGGCGGCCACGGTCCGTACCCGGGTCGGGCTGCCGGGCGCGGCCGGGGGTACGCCGGTCCGTGACCACTGGCTGGTCCTCGCCCAGTACGACACCCCCGAGGGCAAGATCGTCGCCCGCCGCATCTGGCTGTACGGGCGGGAGTCGGGCCGCACCGCGCTGCTGCTTTCCTTCGGGGCCCCCGGGCGCTCCCCCGGTCAGGCCCTGCCCGTGGGCGTCACCCTGGACGCGGAGCTCACCCCGCATCAGGGGGCGGGGCAGCTACGGGCCGAGCTGGGGCCGCAGTTCGGCTCTCCCGTGCCGACCGGCACAGCGCCGCCGGGTGTCACGGTCACCGGGGCGATCGCCGCGTACGGGCGCGCCCTGAGCGACGACCCCTGGCTGGACTCCTGGCCGGTGACCCTGCGCGACGTCATACCCGTGCCGTCCCGGGACGGCTGGCAACTCGCGGACGCTGAAGGGGATTCGGCCCTGCCCGTCGCCCCGGCAGCGCTGTCCCGGCCCGCGCTGTGGAAGCTCGTCGCGCTCTCCGGCGGCGGGCCGCTCACCGTCTTCGGGGAGTGCGGCCACCGCGGTTTCGACCCGCTAGCGGCCTGGCCGGACACGGGCGCGCACCCGGCCGACGCCGAGACCGTGCCGCTCATCTGACGCCGCCGAGCTCCGGCGAACCCCGGCGAACTCCGGCGATTCCTGTGACTTCCACGACTGACTTCCACGACTTCTACGACTCCTGCGATTCCTGCGGCTTCTGCGACTTCCCCGACTCCTGCGACTCCTGTGTTTTTTGTGTCTCCTGGTGGAGGAACGATGTCCCGTACCAACCCACCCAGCACGCCAACCCCATCCACCGTGCCCGCCGCCCCGTGGGACGAGCTGGTCACCTCGGCGCTGCTCGGCACTGATCGCCGGCCACCCGGTGTGCCGGGCGGCGCCGGTCCGGACGGTGCGGCGGCCGCGTTGCTGGACGCGGCCGCCCTGCACACCGTGCGGTGCCGGGCCGGTCTGCTGCCCGCCCCCGCCGCGCCC
>CBRG010000536.1 GCA_000470535.1 Streptomyces sp. AW19M42 | reverse complement strand
GTCGTCACGACGCCGCCGGGGCGGGGCCCCCCCCCCCCGGCCGGTGAGACGGACAGCTCGACCGGGAGGCCGGCCGAACCGGTGAGCAGCGGTGCGGGGCCGGTGACGCGGTCCACGGGGTGGCCGTCGACCGCGAGGATCGCGTCCCCCGCGCGGACGGCGACGCCCGGTGCGGCGAGCGGTGCGCGGGCGGCGGGGTCGGAGGTCTCGGAGGGCAGGATCCGGTCGATGCGCCAGCTCCCGTCCTCGGCGCGGGAGATGTCGGCGCCGAGCAGGCCCTGGCGGGCCGAGTCGTCGTGCCAGCCGCCGGCCGGGCGCACATAGGCGTGGGAGGGGCCGAGTTCGCCCTGCACCTCCCACAGCAGGTCGATGAGGTCGTCGTGGGTGGCGACGCGCTCCAGCACCGGCCGGTAGCGGTCCAGGACGCCGGTCCAGTCGACGCCGCCCATGTCGGGGCGCCAGAAGTTGTCCCGCATGATGCGCCCGGCCTCGTCGTACATCTGCCGCCATTCGGCGGCCGGGTCCAGGGTGCGGCGGATCCGGGAGAGGTCGACGGTGACGCTGCCGTCCCCGTCGTGGTCGTCGTCGGAACCCGCCGCCACCCGGCTGTCGGAGGGTACGACGCGCAGGGCGCCCCGGCTGTGCAGCACCAGCCGCTTGCCGTCGCCGCTGACCGCGAACCGGGCGATGTCGGAGGCGAGTTCCTCGCAGCGCGGCTTCTCCAGGTCGTACCGCTCCAGCACGGTCTCCGGGCGGCGGGAGCCGGGCGTGGCCGCGCTCGTGCCGAGGACCCCGACGACCGGGTGGCGCAGCCAGAGCAGGCCGTCCTTCGCGGCCCGCAGCGAGGAGTAGCTGGCCGCCTCGACGGGCAGCGGCACGATCCGGTCCGCGAGGCCGTCCAGGTCGATGCGGGTGACCGGGAGCGCGGTGGGGTTGTCGTCGCCGTCGCCGCTCTTCTCCCGCTCGGTCGGGCGGCCGTGCAGCTGCGGCCCGAACGGGGAGGGGGTGGTCGCGGCGAGCGTCAGCAGGTGCGGCCGGCAGCCACCGACGAAGGCCAGGTCGAAGACGTGTGAGTCGTAGACCGGGTCGAAGGCCCGCTCGGAGAGGAAGGCCAGGTGCTTTCCGTCGGTAGTGAAGGCGGGAGCGAAGTCCCGGAACCGCAGCGGGGTCGCCTCGGCGACCGTCAGGTCGGCCAGGTGGGCGAGCTTGAGCTGGCTCAGCGGTTCGGGGCCGGGGTGCGACCAGGCGAGCCAGGAGGAGTCGGGCGAGAAGACGAGCCCGGAGGCGTCGCCGTGCTCGCTGCGGTCCACCTCCTGGACCTCGCCGCTCTCCCGCTCGACGATCAGTACCCGTCCGTCGTGGGCGGCGACGGCGAACCGGCTGCCGTCTGGGGCGGGCGCCAGGTCGAGGACCCGGCCGATCCGGCCCGCGGCGAGGCGGCGCGGTACGGCGTCGAGCGAGGTGCCGGTCGCGGGTGCGCACTCCAGCGCGTCGTCGCCCTCCGCGTCGGTGACCCAGACCACGTGCTGGTCGCCGTCGGCCTGGAAGGTGCGGGGCAGCCTGGCCCGTACGCCGGGTTCGACGGCGAGCGCGCGGGCCGGTCCCTCGCGGTGGGTGACCCAGTGAACCGCTCCGCGGGACCCGACCGCGCTGCCTCGGCCGGTGCGGTCCGGGGACGCGGCGCTCAGGTGGCTGCCGGCGTGCACGGGGTGCGGCTGGAGGTCGGCGCGCTGGCCGCCCAGCCGGATGTCGAGGCGGCGGGGCTCGTCGCCGTCCAGGCCGTCGAGGAGCCAGAGCTCTCCGCCGGCGGCGTGCACGACCCGGGTTCCGTCGGTGGTGGCGTGCCGGGCGTAGAAGCCCTCGATACCGGTGTGCCGGCGCAGTCCGGTGCCGTCGGGCAGGGAGGAGTAGAGCGCCCCGACGCCCTCGTGGTCGGAGAGGAAGGCGATGCGCTCGCCCACCCACATCGGGCACTCGATGTTGCCGTCGAGCTCCTCGTTGACCCGGACGAACTCCTGCGGATCCCCGTCGCCCGGTGCCTCCTCCGCGGCGATCCAGAGCTTGCCGGCCGTGCCGCCCCGGTAGCGCTTCCACTTGGCGGCCTCGCGCCCCATGGTGGCCGAAAGCAGCAGGATCCGTCCGCCGGGTCCGTACGCGAGGGAGCCGACCGGCCCGTACGGCAGGGTTCGCGCGGGCCCGCCGTCGACCGGTACGGCGCGGGCCCAGGTGCGGCGCAGCGAGACCTGGCCCTGGGTGCTGAGTACCAGCACCTCGCCCTCCGGAGTCCAGCCGTGCACAGCTGTCTGCGCGTCGCCCCAGTAGGTCAGCCGCTGGGAGGGGCCGCCGTCGACGGGGGCCAGGTGCACCTCGGGTGCCCCGTCCCGGGTGGACGTCCAGGCGACGTGGGTGCCGTCGGGAGATATCCGCGGCTGGGCCACGGGGCGGTTGTCCGCGCTGACACGCCAGGCTCGGCCACCGTCGAGCGGCGCGAGCCAGACGTCGTCCTCGGCGGTGAAGGCGATCAGATCGCCCTGGACATGGGGATACCGGAGGTAGGAAGGCTGTGTCACAGCGATCACCCTAGGCCGAGGTCGCAGCCCAGGAAACGGAGTTGGCCGGAGTCCGACGCAGTCGCTGCCCCGCGCACTCACTTGCCCTGCGGCGATTCGGTCACCGTCACCGTGACCGTCACGGTCGGCCGGGCGCCTCCCCCGCTGCCGCCCGCGCTGCCGCCCGCGCTGCCGCCCGCCGGGGGCCGCGGCGGCGGGGTCGAGGAGGGCGCGGCGTCGCAGTTGCCGAGCATCGTGGCGCGGAAGACGGTCTTCCCGCCCGCCTTCGCGGTCATGTCACCGCTGACGCACCGGCCTTCGACCTCCCGGTCGACCTTGCCGTCGAGGCTGATGTCCTTGCCCTCCTTGGTGCGGCCGTTGCAGTCCACCTCCGCGATCCGGCTGGTGGCGGGGGTGGACGAACCCGTCCGGGAACCGGTGCTCGCGCCCCCGCCGGTCCGCGCCGTGCAGCTCAGCCACTGCACGTGCACCCCTTCGTGCTCCAGCGCGCGGGTGGCGGTCTGATCGGTCGTCACCGCGATGGACGCGGAGTTCAGGCCGTTGACCGGGTCGCAGGCCGAGAGTCCGGCGACGACCGTGCCGGTCAGGCAGATCACGGCCGGAAAGCGTCGGATCCTACGATTGCGCCATGCCCTTGATGTCCCCATACGGGCAGCTTCCCACCGCTCCTGACGGTGCGGTAGACCGCTTGTGGCCAGAACCGGCCAGATTTCTGGAAAACGGCCCGATTCATGACCAGCGGCCGGTGCGGCCCAGCAGCAGGGCCGTTGCCGCCGTGCCCGCCGTGGAGGTACGCAGTACGGTCGGCCCGAGCCGGCAGG
>CBRG010000535.1 GCA_000470535.1 Streptomyces sp. AW19M42 | reverse complement strand
GACAAGTGGGGCGAGCGCCCGCTGGCCACCGTCGTCCTCAAGGAGGGCGCGGGTGCCGACTACCGGGCGCTGAAGGCGTTTCTTGCGGAGCAGGGCATCGCCAAGTGGCAGCTGCCCGAGCGCTGGTCGGTCATCGCGTCCGTACCGAAGACGAGCGTCGGCAAGTTCGACAAGAAGGTGATCCGCAAGCAGTACGCCGACGGCGAGCTGGACATCACGCAGTTCTGAGCCACGCGCCGTCGGACGACGAGGGCGGTACGGGACCGATCACTCCCGTACCGCCCTCGTCATGTCCGTACACGGCACCACACGGCACCACACCGCACCGCCCTCGCCGCGTCCGTACCGCTGTGGTCACCGCCGCCGTACCGCGTCAGTTCGTACCGATCTTCGCGAGCAGGTCGACGATGCGTGCCTGCACCTCGTCGCTCGTCGAACGCTCGGCGAGGAAGAGCACGGTCTCGCCCGAGCTCAGCTTCGGCAGGTCCGACTGGCTCATGTCGGCGGAGGTGTAGACGACCAGCGGGGTGCGGTTCAGCTGGCCGTTGGCGCGCAGCCAGTCGACGATCCCGGCCCGGCGGCGGCGTACCTGCATCAGGTCCATCACCACCAGGTTCGGCCGCATCCGGGTCGCGAGCGAGACCGCCTCGCTGTCCGTGGCGGCGCAGGCGACCTGCATGCCTCGGCGCTCCAGCGTCTGCGTCAGCGCGTGCGCGATGTCCTCGTGCTCCTCGATCAGGAGGACCCGGGGCGGGTGCTGCTCGCTGTCGCGCGGGGCTAGCGCCTTCAGGAGCACGGCCGGGTCGGCGCCGTATGCCGCTTCCCGCGAGGCCTGCCCCAGACCGGCCGTCACCAGTACCGGCACCTCGGCGGCCACCGCTGCCTGGCGCAGCGACTGGAGTGCCTTACGGGTGATGGGACCGGTCAGCGGGTCCACGAAGAGCGCGGCGGGGAACGCCGCGATCTGCGCGTCGACCTCCTCGCGCGAGTGCACGATCACCGGCCGGTAGCCGCGGTCGCTCAACGCCTGCTGGGTGGACACGTCCGGCGCCGGCCAGACGAGCAGCCGACGCGGGTTGTCCAGCGGCTCCGGGGGCAGCTCGTCGTCCACGGGCTGCGGGGAGGGGCGGTTGGCGACCTCGACCGCGCCACCGGGGCCGTCCAGCGGCTCCGGCCCCTCGGCGGCCCCCTCGTCGGGTGCGCCTATGGCGTACGCGCGTCCTTCGGCCGCTTGAGCGGGCAGCAGCGTCCCCGCGCCCGAGCCCTGCACCGTGCCGCCGGGGCCGCCCGTGCCGCCGGGGCCG
>CBRG010000534.1 GCA_000470535.1 Streptomyces sp. AW19M42 | reverse complement strand
GCCAGATACGGGGCGCCCGGCCACCGGGCGCCGACCGCGGCCGCCGACTCCGTACCCCGGAGTCGGCCCGGCGCGACCGTCCACACGGGGCCGAGGCGCCCCACGAACCACAGGAGCGACCATGACCGGCTCTGCCACCCAGGGAATCAAGACCGTCCTGCACCCCGTGTCCGATCTGGCGGCTGCCAAGTCGGTGTACACGGCCCTGCTCGGCGTGGCACCGCAGGCGGACGCGCCCTATTACGTCGGGTACGAGGCCGGGGGCCAGCACATCGGGCTGGTGCCGGACGGGGGAGGGCAGGGCACGGCCTCCCCCGTGACCTACTGGGCGGTGTCCGACATCGAGGCGAAGCTGGCCGAGGTGACGGCCGCGGGCGCCACCGTGAAGGAGCCCGCGCACGATGTCGGCGGCGGCCGTCTGGTGGCCACCTTCACGGACCCCGACGGCAACGTACTCGGGCTGCTCCAGGACAGCTGAGCGGGGGGCGCCGTGGCCGGCGCCCCCGGCCCGGGCCGGGAGGAAGCCGGGCGGTGGCGCGTTGCCACCGCCGCATCGGCCACGTACAACCATCCGTACCGCCCACGGCCGGCCGGATCGAGCCGGATGATGCCGAGGGATGCCGCGATCACGTCATCATGGCCCTGGCAGACAGACAGATGGAGAACCGATAAGCATGGCCACCACGAAGGACGCGGCGTCGTCCGCGCCACACGCTGCCGACATCCACGATGTGATCCGTGTGCACGGTGCGCGCGTGAACAACCTCAAGGACGTCAGCATCGAGATCCCGAAGCGGCGGCTCACGGTCTTCACCGGGGTCTCCGGCTCGGGCAAGACCTCGCTGGTGTTCAACACGATCGCCGCGGAGTCGCAGCGGCTGATCAACGAGACGTACAGCGCCTTCGTCCAGGGCTTCATGCCGACGCCGGCGCGGCCCGAGGTCGACGTGCTGGACGGGCTGACCACCGCGATCATCGTCGACCAGCAGAGACTGGGCGCCGATCCGCGTTCCACGGTCGGCACGGCCACCGACGCCAACGCGATGCTGAGGATCCTCTTCAGCCGCCTCGGGAAGCCGCACATCGGCCCGCCCGGCGCCTACGCCTTCAACGTTCCCTCGGTCCGGGCGAGCGGTGCCATCACCGTCGAGCGCGGCGCGAAGAAGGCGGTGAAGGCGACCTTCAACCGCACCGGCGGCATGTGTACGCGCTGCGAGGGCCGGGGCACCGTCTCCGACATCGACCTCACCCAGCTCTACGACGACTCCAAATCGCTCGCCGAGGGCGCCTTCACCATCCCCGGCTGGAAGTCCGACAGCTTCTGGACCGTCCGGGTCTACGCCGAATCGGGCCTGCTCGACCCCGACAAGCCGATCCGCGAGTTCACCAAGAAGGAGATGCAGGACTTCCTCCACCGGGAGCCGACCAAGGTCAAGGTCGAAGGGGTGAACCTCACCTACGAGGGCCTGATCCCCAAGATCCAGAAGTCGTTCCTGTCCAAGGACAAGGAAGCACTGCAACCCCACATCCGCGCGTTCGTGGAGCGCGCGGTCACCTTCACCACCTGCCCCGAGTGCGACGGCACCCGGCTCAGCGAGGGCGCCCGGTCCTCGAAGATCAAGCAAATCAACATCGCCGAGGCCTGCGCGATGCAGACCAGCGATCTGGCCGCCTGGATCCACGGCCTCGACGAGCCCTCGGTCGCACCGCTGCTCACCGCGCTGCGGCAGACCCTCGACTCGTTCGTGGAGATCGGGCTCGGCTACCTCGCGCTCGACCGGCCGACGGGAACCCTGTCGGGCGGCGAGGCACAGCGCGTCAAGATGATCCGCCACCTCGGCTCCTCCCTCACCGACGTCACCTATGTCTTCGACGAGCCCACCGCCGGCCTGCACCCCCACGACATCCAGCGGATGAACAGGCTGCTGCTGCGCCTGCGCGACAAGGGCAACACGGTGCTCGTCGTGGAGCACAAGCCGGAGACCATCGCGATCGCCGACCACGTCGTCGACCTCGGCCCCGGCGCTGGCACGGCGGGCGGAACCGTCTGCTTCGAGGGCACCGTCGAGGGGCTGCGGGCCGGGGACACCGTCACGGGCCGTCATTTCGACGACCGCGCCACCCTCAAGGACATCCCGCGCAAGCCCACCGGCGCGCTGGAGGTCCGGGGCGCGGACGCGAACAACCTGCGCGGCGTCGACGTCGACATCCCGCTCGGGGTCCTCGCCGTGGTCACCGGCGTCGCCGGCTCCGGCAAGAGCTCACTGATCCACGGCTCGGTCGCGGGACTGGACGGGGTGGTGTCGATCGACCAGGGTGCGATCCGCGGCTCACGACGGAGCAACCCCGCGACGTACACCGGGCTGCTCGACCCGATCCGCAAGGCGTTCGCCAAGGCCAACGACGTGAAGCCGGCCCTGTTCAGCGCCAACTCGCAGGGCGCCTGTCCCGGCTGCAACGGCGTCGGGGTCGTCTACACCGACCTCGCGATGATGGCGGGCGTCGCCATCATCTGCGAGGAGTGCGAGGGGAAGCGGTTCCTGGCCTCGGTGCTCGAATACCGCCTCGGCGGCCGCGACATCAGCGAGGTGCTCGCGATGCCGGTGGCCGAGGCCGAGGAGTTCTTCGGCAGTGGCGAGGCGCACACGCCGGCCGCGCACCGCATCCTTGTCAGGCTGGCCGACGTCGGGCTCGGCTACCTCAGCCTGGGCCAGCCGCTCACCACCCTGTCCGGCGGTGAGCGGCAACGGCTCAAGCTGGCCACGCACATGGGCGAGAAGGGCGGGGTCTACGTCCTCGACGAACCGACCACCGGCCTCCACCTCGCAGACATCGAGCAGCTCCTCGGCCTGCTCGACCGACTGGTGGACTCCGGAAAGTCCGTCATCGTGATCGAGCACCACCAGGCGGTCATGGCGCACGCCGACTGGATCATCGATCTGGGCCCCGGCGCCGGTCACGACGGCGGCAGGCTCGTCTTCGAGGGCACCCCCGACGACCTGGTCGCGGACCGCTCCACCCTCACCGGCGAGCACCTCGCGGCCTACGTGGGGGCCTGAGGCAGCGAGTCGGCTGCGGCCGCCCCGCCCGGCACGCCCGGAGTCCCCGGTGTCTCCGGCATCCGCGGTGTATCCGGGAAGGCGGGGTGTCCGCAGAGGCGCCGTACGTACTCCTGGAGCCGGGGGCGGTCGCCAATGGCGGCGACCGGGCCGAGATGGACGAGCGCCACCCACAGGTCCACATCCCCGGCCGTCAGCTCCTCGCCCAGCGCGTAGGGCCGCAGGGCGAGGGACTGATCCAGCAGATCCAGGGCCGCCGACCGCTCCGAGGTCCCCGCATGAGGGGTGACGTCCCGGTCCAGCAGCTCGCGGAGGGCCTCGATGCCGGCGGTGAGTTCCGGCGGGCGCAGCGCCGAGGGGCGGGCCTCGTCATGGCCGGAGAGCAGGCCCGCCAGATCGCGGAGTATGTCGGGCGTGTGGTTGCTGACGATGCGACCGCTCCACCGGTCGCACAGCGCGGGCGCCGTCAGCGGCCCGTCGTAATGGTGCATCGTGGCCTCGTACGCACCGCGCAGCGAGGCGTGTGCCTCGGGTGTCCTGGCGGGGTGCCCCAGGAACGTGGTGGCGACCGAGTCCCGGAGACCGAGCAGGCCGAGGGTGATCGAGATGCGCAGCGAGCGCGGACAACCCGCCGACAGGAACAGCTCGTAGCGGTGCGGAGCGGGATAGAAGCCGCCGGCCAGACCGACCCCGATGCGGCTGTGGATACGGGAGGACGGCACGGCGACCGTGGGACGGGGATGCGTGGCGCACGGACTCGGACCGGACGAGATCGATCCGCACGTGATGGAGTTGCCTGTGCTGGAACTGCGCGAAGCTGTCTCGGGCATGACTCTCCCTGTGGAGATCCCTGTGGGAACGAGGAGGCCACCGCTGCCTTGTGGGCACCAGCGGCCGGATGGGGAACGACTGCGCTTGCGCATCGGTCCGCCTCGC
Organism: Streptomyces sp. AW19M42; assembly: GCA_000470535.1. Lineage (GTDB taxonomy): Bacteria > Actinomycetota > Actinomycetes > Streptomycetales > Streptomycetaceae > Streptomyces. The sequence goes on along the minus strand of CBRG010000534.1, from coordinate 78 downwards.
GACAGCGCGGACTTGCACGCGTCATCGACAGCGGACCTGTGCGGTCCGGTACTCCGGGCTAGGGCCTGTCGTCAAACT
>CBRG010000533.1 GCA_000470535.1 Streptomyces sp. AW19M42 | reverse complement strand
CCGTCGTCAGCCGTGACGGGTGTCAGGCCTGCTCGCCGTCCGCGGCCGGAGCCTCGGCAGCGGGGGCCTCGGCAGCGGGCGCCTCGGCGGCCGGCGTCTCGGCAACGGGGGCCTCGGCGGGAGCTTCGGCAGCGGCGTCGGCCTCGACCTCGGCCGGCGTCTCGGCGGCGTCCGCGACCTTCTCGGTCTCGGCGGAGGTCTGGACCTCGGCGTCGGCCTTCTTGTCGCCCTCCAGCAGGTCACGCTCCCACTCGGCGAGCGGCTCGCCGGCGGCCTTCTCGCCCGGCTTCGAGTCGCCGGTCGCAGCGCCGGAGCGGGCGATGAGGCCCTCGGCGACGGCGTCGGCGATCACGCGGGTGAGCAGGGTGACGGAGCGGATCGCGTCGTCGTTGCCCGGGATCTTGTAGTCGACCTCGTCGGGGTCGCAGTTGGTGTCCAGGATCGCGACGACCGGAATGTGGAGCTTGCGCGCCTCACCGACGGCGATGTGCTCCTTCTTGGTGTCGACGATCCAGACGGCGCTCGGCACCTTCTGCATCTCGCGGATACCACCGAGGGTCTTCTCCAGCTTGGCCTTCTCGCGGGAGAGGACCAGGAGCTCCTTCTTGGTGAGGCCGGAGGCGGCCACGTCCTCGAAGTCGATGAGCTCAAGCTCCTTCAGACGCTGAAGGCGCTTGTAGACGGTGGAGAAGTTGGTGAGCATGCCGCCGAGCCAACGCTGGTTGACGTACGGCATACCGACGCGCGTCGCCTGCTCGGCGATGGCCTCCTGGGCCTGCTTCTTCGTACCCACGAACATGATGGAGCCGCCGTGGGCGACGGTCTCCTTGACGAACTCGTACGCGCGGTCGATGTACGACAGCGACTGGAGCAGGTCGATGATGTAGATGCCGTTGCGCTCCGTGAAGATGAAGCGCTTCATCTTCGGGTTCCAACGACGGGTCTGGTGACCGAAGTGGACGCCGCTTTCCAGCAGCTCCCGCATCGTGACGACGGCCATGGCCGTACTCCTTGAGGTACTCGGTTATCGCGACCGCAGGATTGCTGTCGCGCCTGACGCCCCGACGCGCCGTGCCACGAGGGACCGAGGAGCGCGGCCACCTCCGTTGTGAGGGAGATGGCGGGGCGTGCGAAGTCGACCCGGTGACCCGGATCGCCACAAGAAGTGTACGGGACCCGTCGAGTGCCGGGTGACGGCGCTGTCCACAACCGGCCGGTACTCCACAGATCCGGTCCATGATCCCCGCGGACCGGGCCGCCGGGGGACGGTTGTGCCATGCGAAACACATCTGACCAGGACGGATCCCGGGGCCGGGCAGGGGGGCGCCGCGCACCGGGCGGTGAGCGGGCCGGCGGGCCGGGACGGCTGGCGCGGGCGGTGTCGGCGGCGGCCTCGGCGGCGCTTCTCGCGGCGGGGTGGTGGTGCGGGACGG
>CBRG010000532.1 GCA_000470535.1 Streptomyces sp. AW19M42 | reverse complement strand
CGGCGGCGGTGGCGCGCACGTCCTGGGCTCGCGGACCGGGCCCGATCGGCACCTGGGCGCCGGAGAGCCGCACCGGACCGCCCGCGTCGGGAGCCTCTGCGGGCGGGGCCGCGGGCGGTACGGCCGGGGGCCGCGGATCCGTGACCCCGGGCCGCCAGGCGGTGTCCTGGTCGGCGCCCGGATGCGTGGCGGGCAGCGGCGGCGCGGGTACGGGACGGGGCGCGGCGATCACGCGTCCGCCGCCCCGGCGCAGCTCGATCATCTCGGTGGCGGAGGCCGGCAGCCAGGCCGACGCCGTACCGCTGTCGTCGCCGCCGGAGGCGAAGAGGTGCGGGGCGAGCTGGGACTGGAGCTCGGCGGGAGTGGGCCGGCGCGAGGCGTCCATCTGCATGCAGGACTCGATCAGCGACCGCAGATCGTCGGGCAGCCCGTTGAGGTCGGGGCCCTCGCGCAGCAGCATGAAGACCGTCTCGACCGGGTTGGCCCCGTGGAACGGCGCATGGCCGGTCGCGGCGAAGACGAGCGTCGAGCCGAGCGAGAAGATGTCACTGGCGCCCGTGACGCTGCGCGAGTCCCGCGCCTGCTCGGGCGACATGTACGCGGGGGTGCCGACGGCGACGTTCGTCATGGTCAGCCGGGTGTTGGAGACGCCGGAGGCGATCCCGAAGTCGATCACCCGGGGGCCGTCCTCCACGACGAGCACGTTCGAGGGCTTCATGTCGCGGTGGACGAGCTTCGCACCGTGGATGGACTGGAGGGCCTCCGCGATGCCCGCGGCCAGCCAGCGCACCGCCTGGGTCGGCATCGGTCCGCACTCATTCACTATTTCTTCGAGCGAGGGCGCGGGCACGTAGGCGGTGGCGAGCCAGGGCACGGCGGCGCGCGGGTCGGCGTCGACCACGGCGGCCGTGTAGAAGCCGCTGACCGCGCGGGCGGCCTCGACCTCACGCGTGAACCGGACCCGGAACAGCTGGTCCTCGGCCAGTTCCGTACGCACCGTCTTGATCGCCACCCGCCGGCCCGACGCCGAGCGGGCGAGATAGACCAGCCCCATGCCGCCGGCCCCGAGCCGCCCCAGCACCTCGAACGGGCCGATCCGCCTCGGGTCGTGCTGCGTCAGCTGCTCCATCACTTACCTGCCACCCTCCCCGTACGGGCCCCGGTCGCCCGAGGCCCGCGAAAACCCGCCCTGTGCAGCGTCTCACCACTGGGCGCCACCCGACGGTGCGCACCCCGATTGTTCCTGGCCGAGGCGCCGGTTGCGAACCCGGGGGCAGATCCGGGTGTCGTGGATCACTACGGGCGGTATCAGGACACCGGTGGCTGAAGTACGGCGAAGACGGCGCCCTGGTCGTCCTGGAGCACCGCCATCCGCCCGTACGGGATGTCGAAGGGCGGCGCGGAGACCCGGCCGCCGAGCCGGAGGACGGTCTCGGCCGACGCGTCGCAGTCCGCCACGGCGAAGTAGTTGAGGAAGTAGCTCGGCATCATCGCGGGGAACGCGTCGGTGATGACGCTGCGCCCGCCGACCGCCGTGTCAGGCCCGGGTTCCGTGCCGGCCGGCGACCACATACGGAAGTCGACGCGGGACTCATCGGTGTCCGGGGCGCCGGGGCCGGCCGCGTCCGGATCGACGGAACGGAAGCCGAAGACCTGCTCGTAGAAGGGGTCGACGCGTTCCTTCTGCCGGGTGTAGACCTCGGTCCAGCAGAAGGAGCCCGGCTCGTTCTGCTTCTGGAAGCCCTTGCGTTCACCCGCCTGCCAGAGCCCGAAGACCGCTCCTCCGGGATCGGCTGCCTGGGCGAGCGCCCCCAGCCGGCCGGCCCGCACCGGTTCGGTGATCACCTGTCCGCCCGCCTCCCGGACGCGGGCGACGGAGGCGACGACGACGTCGGTCGCGAAGTAGACGCCCCACGCGGTCGGCATCCGGCCGTCCTGCTTGGCGGCGAGCGCGGCGACCAGGGCCCCGCCGCTGAGCGCGTCGGCGTACGGGCCGTCGCCCGTACGGAAGGTCCAGCCGAAGAGCTCGCCGTAGAAGCGCTTGCCGGCTTCGAGGTCGGGGAGCTGCACATCCACCCAGCACGGCGCGGACTGCGCGAATGCGGCCATGGGCCCGGATCCTTCCGTCGCGGTGACGCTCGTCACAGCCAACGTAACCGTGGGTCGCCCCACGCGCGCCCCAGCCCCTCCAGTGCGAACGCATGTTCTAGACAGAGTTCTCGAATCGCCATCGTCACGGAAAGTTATCCACGGAAGTTATCCACAGGCTGTTGATAATATTAATGCGCCTGTGGGCAACGGGTACGGAACCGGGGGGCACACCACCTGGCATACCGCCGGAAACCACCACACTCCCCCCACCATGTCTGCGCCCCTCCCCATTTGCAGTCGGCCGAATCGCGCTCCGATCACCCGTCGGTAAGCTGACGGCATGACAGGACAAGTACGCACCGTCGACGGCCGCGTGGCCGGGCGACGCGGACAGGCGACGCGGCAGAAGCTGCTCGACTGCCTCAGCGAGATGCTCAGTTCCTCGCCGTACCGGGACGTCAAAGTCATCGACGTCGCCCGGAAGGCGGGTACTTCACCCGCGACCTTCTATCAGTACTTCCCCGACGTCGAGGGCGCCGTCCTTGAGATCGCGGAGGAAATGGCCAAGGAGGGTGCCGGACTGACCGAACTGGTCGCCGGGCGCTCCTGGGTCGGCAAATCGGGCTGGCAGACCGCCGAAGAACTCGTCGAGGGGTTCCTCGACTTCTGGCGGCGCAACGACGCGATCCTGCGCGTGGTCGACCTCGGCGCGGCCGAGGGCGACAAGCGGTTCTACAAGATCCGGATGAAGATCCTCAACTCCGTCACCAACTCCCTTACGGATTCGGTGAAGGAGCTCCAGGCCAAGGGCAAGGTGGACAAGGACGTCAGCCCCGCGGCGATGGCCGGTTCGCTGGTCGCGATGCTGGCCGCGGTCGCCTCGCACCAGAAGGGCTTCACCACCTGGGGTGTGAAGCAGGCCGAACTCCGGCCGAACCTCGCACTGTTGGTGCATCTGGGTATCACCGGCAAGAAGCCGGCCAAGTAGCGCCCGCGCCGGATTCCCGTACTGGGTGACGCGCGGTGATCCCGGGCGCCCAGGTCCTGTCTCACCGACGGCGGACCACGCATGTGGTCCGCCGTCGGTGTATCCGGACACTTCCGAACGTCACACCGGGCCGTCGCGCCGCTCCAGCCTGAACAGCCGGATCTCCCGGTCGATCCGTGCCTGGTACGCCGCGTAGGGCGGCCAGAACTTCAGCGCCGCCTCCCACACCTCTGCGCGCTCCTCCCCCGCCAGCAGCCGGGCCCGTACCGGAATGCCGGCGCCCTTCCAGCTGATCACCGGAGCCTCCGGGTGCGCCAGCAGGTTCGCCGTCCAGGCGGGGTGCCCCGGACGGCCGAAGTTGCTGCCGACCAGCACCCAGCTGCCCGTACCACCGTCCCGCCCCACCGGCATACAGGCCAGCGGCGTCGTCCGGAGCTGCCCGCTGCACGCCCCCGGCACCGTCAGCACCACCCCCGGCAGCAGCTGCGCGCTGAGCAGCACCTTGCCTCGGGTGAGCCGGTGCACGGCGCGGTCCATGGCGGGCACGACGTGGGGGGCGATCCGTGCGAAGGCGCGGGTCGAGGAGACCTTCTGGACGAGGCGCACACCGGGCGCCATCAGACGGCCACCCGTTCGGCCGGTCCGCCGCCGACCGCTCCGCGTTCCGCCCGGTCCCGCTCCCCCGGCGCGCCCCCGAAGAGTCCCGCCCGCTGGGCCGCGTGGTCGCGGAGCCGGTGGACGGGGCCCAGCAGCAGTTCGTCGGCGGCGGCCCGCTTGAAGTACAGCTGCGCCTCGTGCTCCCAGGTGAAGCCGATGCCCCCGTGCAACTGAACGGCCTCCGCGGTGGTGACGTGCAGGGCCTCCAGCGCCTGGGCGAGGGCGAGCCCGCCGGCCTCCGGGTCCCAGGCCGCGTAGTACGCCGCCGAGCGGGCCGACTGCACCCGCACGTACAGATCGGCGAGGCGGTGCTTCACCGCCTGGAAGGAGCCGATCGCGCGGCCGAACTGCTCGCGCTCCCCGACGTAGGCGACCGTACGTTCCAGCGCGCTCGCCGCCGCCCCCACCGCCTCCGCGGCGAGCGCGGCCGCGGCGGCGCGGCCGG
>CBRG010000531.1 GCA_000470535.1 Streptomyces sp. AW19M42 | reverse complement strand
CCATCTCCACGATCTCCTCGTTCCTGCTCGGACTGTCGATGCTGCCGTTCCTGTACAACGTGTGGAAGACGGCCAAGTACGGCACGTACGTGGGGGTCGACGACCCCTGGGGCTACGGCCGGTCGCTGGAGTGGGCGACCTCCTGCCCGCCGCCCCGGCACAACTTCGTCACGCTGCCCCGGATCCGTTCCGAGTCCCCGGCGTTCGACCTGCATCACCCCTCCGTGCGTGAGCTCGATGACGCGTCCAACCGCCTCGACCGTTCGGTGACGGTCGCTCCGGGGGACAAGCAGGCGTGAGCGGGCCGGCCGGCGGAGAGGAGGACCGGGTGGGCATCGACCCCGACAAGGACAGCGCCCGCGGGCTGGCCCAGATGGAGGGCTATCTGCTGTGGAACGCCGAGATCGAGCAGGCGCGCCGGTACGCCCGCCGCTTCGCCGAGGAGCTGCCCTGGCTCACCACCGCTCAACGCGAGGACGTCGAACGGGTGTACGCGGCCGACCGGGCCGAGGCCTCGCGGGTCATGCTGGTCCGCGTCTCTGCTCGCGCCACCGAGCTGCGCGGTGAGTACAGCCGGCGGTACCGCACGCTGCGGGCGCGCTGCGTCGCGGCCGCGGCCATGGTCTGCCTGGGGATGGCCGGCGGCGCCTGCACGGTGGTGACGCACCTGGTCAGATGAGTACCGGTCGTCCGTTCTGCCGCCCCAGCAGGCGAAGTCGCGGCTGTCTCGTGAAGATGAGAGGTGACGTGCGCGTGCGACGGGGCAGGCGAACGGATGACCGTGCAGACCCCGAGAAGGGACGAACACTGTGGCACGACCCAGGATTCTCGTTGTCGGAGCTGGTTTTGCCGGGGTCGAGTGCGTACGCCGTCTGGAACGCCGGCTCCGTCCCGGCGAGGCGGACATCGCCCTCGTGGCCCCGTTCTCCTACCAGCTCTACCTGCCCCTGCTGCCCCAGGTGGCCTCGGGCGTCCTCACCCCGCAGTCGGTCGCGGTGTCACTGCGCCGCAGCAGCCGGCACCGCACCAGGATCATTCCCGGCGGGGCCATCGGAGTGGACCCGCTGGCGAAGGTCTGCGTGATCCGCAAGATCACCGATGAGGTCGTCAACGAGCGCTACGACCACATCGTGCTCAGCCCGGGAAGCGTCACCCGCACCTTCGACATCCCCGGACTGCTCGACAACGCCCGGGGCATGAAGACCCTGGCGGAGGCCGCCTTCGTACGCGATCACGTCATCGCGCAGCTCGATCTCGCGGACGCCAGTCACGACGAGGGGGAGCGGGCCTCGCGGCTGCAGTTCGTGGTGGTCGGCGGCGGGTACGCGGGCACAGAGACCGCGGCCTGCCTACAGCGGCTGACCACCAACGCCGTCCGGCACTATCCCCGGCTCGACCCGAAGCTGATCAAATGGCATCTGATCGACATCGCGCCCAAGCTCATGCCCGAACTGGGCGACAAACTCGGCGAGAGCGCGCTGAAGGTGCTGCGCGGGCGGGGGATCGAGGTGTCCCTTGGCGTGTCGGTCGCCGAGGCGGGCCCCGACAAGGTGACCTTCACCGACGGCAGGGTGCTGCCCTGCCGCACCCTGATCTGGACAGCGGGCGTCACCGCCAGCCCGCTGGTCACCACCTTCGACGCGGAGACGGTACGCGGCCGGCTGGCGGTCACCCCCGATATGAGCCTGCCCGGCCACGACGGCATCTTCGCCCTCGGTGACGCGGCGGCCGTCCCCGACCTGGTCAAGGGCGACGGCGCGATCTGCCCGCCCACCGCGCAGCACGCGATGCGCCAGGGCCGAAAGATCGCTGACAACCTGCTGGCCACCCTCCGCAACCAGCCACTCCAGCCGTACGTCCACAAGGACCTCGGACTCGTCGTGGACCTCGGCGGCAAGGACGCCGTCTCCAAGCCGCTCGGCATCGAGATGCACGGCATCGGCGCCCAGGCCGTGGCCCGCGGCTACCACTGGTCGGCGCTGCGGACCAATGTGGCCAAGGCGAGGGTCATGACCAACTGGCTGATCAACGCGGCCGCGGGCGACGACTTCGTCCGCACCGGATTCCAGTCACGCAAGCCCGCCACACTGCGCGACTTCGAGCACACGGACAGCTACCTCACCCCGGAACAGGTCCGCGAGCACACCGCCGCGCTGCACACCCGGATGTGACCCG
>CBRG010000530.1 GCA_000470535.1 Streptomyces sp. AW19M42 | reverse complement strand
TTTTTTTTTTTCAAGCAGAAGACGGCATACGAGATCCTCTCATTTATTTAAGTCCATTAAGCAAGCTCTTTTCTCTAATGTTTTCTATATTCCTTATAAATATTATTCATCATACGTAAACAGTAACAATACCAACCTAAGTAATTATCTAGTCATTTATGCTTGTTAAAATGAATGCTAGCTTCGTTGTTGATTTTGTAATGAGAATACTAGTTACTGCAATCAACGCCTTGCTAGCATCCATTTTCCCTAACGCCTAAATAGACCATTTATTTATCAAGATTGGTATTATACCAATCACACTAATTAACTGATCTATTTTACTGGTTAAAATAACTTATTTCTTCGTTGTAAATTTCGTAAAGGGAACAACCTATGTGGACTCCCCTGTGTCAACAACAAAATTAATAACTAAGAATAAAGCGCTCACTTATGTACGAGCTCTCATTGAGTAGCTAACTCAGGCTCTCTGATATTTACGCGCACAAGTAATCACATCTATTAAGCGAGATCAAAGTCTCTTGGTTGTTCACTGATTTTACTTGCTGATTTTTTCTTAGTTATTGCTTTTATTGTTTGAACTTCTTTACGCAGAAAAAGATTCTACTATTTCGTCAATTCCTTTAGTGAACATCACATATTTACTTTCTAGTTTTTATCTTAGTTATTCTTTTATTCTTTTATTGTTTGAATGTCTTTACATGGCAAGTAATTCCGCTTTGTAATCAGTTCCTTTAGTTATCATTGCATACGCCGTACGTACATTTTTGTTGGCAAGTGCTA
>CBRG010000529.1 GCA_000470535.1 Streptomyces sp. AW19M42 | reverse complement strand
CCCGCCACATCGACACACTTACCACCCACCCCCGAAACCACACCGGTGACCTGCGCGGCGGTGACTGCGGCGGTGACCGCGGCGGACGCGACGGGCGGGACGCCGAGGGCGATGACGGTGGCCGCGAGGGCGGCGCCCGCCGCTGCCGTGGCAGTCGTGGGAGCGCGGAGTCGGCCGCCGTGTCGTGGGGGTCGGGACCTTCTCAGGGGCAGTAGTCCGGAAAGCATCGGGTCACCTCTCTGAGGGCGGGGTGGGGGAGCGGCCGTCACAGTAGACCCGGTAACCATGGCTGTCCATATACCGTTCAAGTAATGCTGGTCGCGCCGTCGGCGACCCGGAAATGCGACTCATCTGTTTCAGGTCCGGAGTCTCGATGATCGGCCCACATGCCCGCACCTGGCCCTGCACCACGGGTATTTGGCGTATCAGCCGGGTGGTGGGCGGGCGACGCCACCCGAGGTGCCGGGTCGGCGGGCGGCCCTGCGCGACGAGTTCTCATACCGGTCATTGCGGATGGATCCGTAACAGTAACTCGCACGTTTTACCTCTTGGCGGTCCAATCCATTGACACCGCACCGGACCGGTCCTAGCTTCCAGGCGTCGATTCGTCCTGCTGGCCACAGCGCGACATCGATGTCACCCCGGCGCGGCGCGACCCTCCTGTCGCCCTGTGCGCCGTCCCCCACTGGCATTCATGAGAGGGACCCTCCCCTGTGAGTCCGAGACGGAAGATCTTCACGCGTAGAAGCGCGGCCGCACTGCTGGCCGGCTCGGTCGCCGCCGTTGCGTGGCTGGCCGCACCCTCCTCGCAAGCAGCCACCCCATCCACCCCCCAGGCCGCCCCGGCGGCCGCCGCGACGGCTTCGACACCCGACGCTGTCGTGGACTACCTGCACCAGATCAGCGGCAACCACATCGTCAGCGGCGTCCACAACAAGGAGCCCCTGAACAACCCCTCGCAGTACACCGCGCAGGCCCACTCACTCACCGGCAAGTGGCCGGGTGTGTGGGGCGGGGAGCTGGGCTTCCGGGCGGACGACATCGCCAACCGGCAGACGCTGATCAACCAGGCGAAGAGCGAGTGGAACAACGGCTCACTGGTGAGCCTGACCTGGCACATGTGCAAGCCGAACGTGACCAGCTGCGAGTTCAACGGCGGCATCAACGGCAGCAGCCTCTCCGACCCCGAGTGGCAGCAGCTCATCACCGACGGAAGCGCGTTGAACGCCGCCTACAAGTCCAAGCTCGACACCGCCGTGTCCTACTTCCAGCAGCTCAAGGACGCCGGCGTTCCGGTGCTGTTCCGGCCGCTGCACGAACTCAACGAGGGCTGGGCGTGGTGGGGCGGCCGGTCCGGCGCGAACGGCAGTGCCCGTCTCTTCCAGATCACCCACGACTACCTGGAGTCCAAGGGGCTCGACAACATCGTCTGGGTGTGGAACGTCAAGGACACCGACGCGAACAACGGCTCCGCGGGCGTTGCCGGCTTCTATCCCGGCGACGCCTACGCAGACGTCGCCAGCCTCGACCCATGGGTGCACACCTGGCCGGGCAGCAACTGGTACCAGGCGTTGCTGGACGTCGCCCACGGCAAACCCATCTCGCTGGCGGAGGTGGGCGCCGTACCCACCCCCGCGCAACTGGCCTCCCAGCCGCAGTGGACCTGGTTCATGATCTGGTCCGAATACCTCACCTCGGCGAACTCCGCCTCCCGACTGCAGACCACGTTCAACGACTCGCGGGTGTTGAGT
>CBRG010000528.1 GCA_000470535.1 Streptomyces sp. AW19M42 | reverse complement strand
CCCAGCCGGTCTCGCCGTCGAGCACCGCGTCAGGGGCGCCGCCCGAGTCGCCGGCCACCACCGGCAGCCCGGTCGCGGACGCCTCCAGGTAGACGATGCCGAGGCCCTCCACGTCGAGGCCGCCGCGCCGGGTGCGGCACGGCATCGCGAAGACGTCACCGGCCCCGTAGTGCGCGGGCAGCTCCGCCCAGGGCACCGGTCCGGTGAACCGCACCGAGTCCCGGACCCCGGTCCGCGCCGCGAGCTTCCTCAGATCCGCCTCGTACGGCCCGCCTCCGACGATCAGCAGCACGGCGTCCGGCTGCTCGGCCAGGATCGCGGGCATCGCGAGGATCAGGGTGTCCTGGCCCTTGCGGGGCACCAGCCGGGACACGCAGACGACGACCGGCCGGTCGGTGAGCCCGAGCCGGGCCCGGACCAGATCGCCGCCCGAGTCCGGGTGGAAGGTCTCCTCGTCCACGCCGGGCGGCAGCTGGACCATGCGCTCCGCGGCCGCCGGGGTGAGCGCGGCGGCGATCCGGGAGCGGGTGTACTCACCGAGGTAGGTGATCGTGTCCGTGGACTCCCCGATCCGCCGCAGCAGCTGCCGGGAGGCGGGCAGCTGGGCCCAGCCGGCCTCGTGCCCGTGCGTGGTGGCGACCAGCCGGCGGGCACCGGCCCGGCGCAGGGCGGGTGCCATCAGCCCGAGCGGGGCGGCGGCGCCGAACCAGACGGACGAGCAGCCGTGGGTGCGCAGCAGCTGGACGGCGTGCCGGGTCACCCCCGGCGTCGGCAGCAGCATCGTCGTACGGTCGCGGACCACGGTGAAGGGCTGCTCGGCGTCGAAGGCGGCGGTGGCCGCGGCGCCTTCTGGGCCACGCTTCCAGGTGGAGGCGTAGACGACGATCCGGTCCGGGTCCAGCCGGAGCGCCATGTTGTGCAGAAACGCCTGGATGCCACCGGGGCGGGGCGGGAAGTCGTTGGTCACGATCAGGGTCTTGTCCATCGCCGCCGACAGTACCGGGCGGCCCCGCCTCGTGGCTCTCGCACGGACGGGGCGGGCATCATGTCCTCTCGTACCACCGACGGAACGGACGAGGGCGGGACATGACGGGTTCGAGCAGCGCACGACCGGCCTTCGTGGTGTGGGCCCTCAGCAGGGCCCTGCTGCTGCTCTGCGTCATCAAGGTGATCACGCTGCCGGGCCCCGACGTGACGAGCGACGTGTCGGTGATCTACCACGGCTGGTACGACGTGCTGCGCTCGGGCAGCTACCCGCAGTCCGACGTCACCTGGCAGTCCCCGCCGGTCGCGGCGCTGGCGATCCTCTCCCCCGCCCTGCTGCCGTTCCTGGACTACGCGTCGGCCTTCTTCGTCCTGGCGTTCCTCTGCGACGCGCTGGTGCTCGGTCTGCTGCTGTACGCGGGCCGGAGCGCGGCCCGGCGGACGGCCGGGGCGTGGGTGTGGGTGGCGGGCGTGCCGCTGCTGGGGACGACCGCGTACGCCCGGTACGACGTGATGGTGACGGCCGTCGCGGTGGCGGCGCTGCTGGCCGGGGTGCGGCATCCGCGAATGCTGGGGGCGCTGGCGGCGTTCGGGGCGCTGCTGAAGGTGTGGCCGGCGCTGGTGCTCGCCGGTACGGCCCGCGGGCGCGGGACGCGGCTGGCGTGGACGACGGCGGCCGGGGGGGGGGGG
>CBRG010000527.1 GCA_000470535.1 Streptomyces sp. AW19M42 | reverse complement strand
CAATACCGGTGATTTAGGTGGACTTCTGACGTCTGCTGGTTGCTTTGGTGGGTGGGACGAGTGTGATGGTCCTGGTGGGTGGTTGGGGTGGGTTGCGGTGGTGGGTGTGCTTGAGGCGCCAGTTGCTCATCTTGCGTTTGATGACACGGGGGTTGGAGCGTTGTCTGCGGGGTGGGAGGAGTCGTTCCAGCAGTTCATATGCGGTGTGGGTCAGGGCTTGGCTGAGTCGTGAGGGGGGAAAATGCCGCTTGGTCGGTGACGTGGCGGCGGGCGATGCGAAGGGTGCGGGTGAAGGACAGCCGGTCGGGGTCGAGGCCGGCTTGGTGAGCTGTGTGGTGCATGACGTCGCGTAATGCGTGGTGCACGAGGAGGAAACCGTAGATTTCCTGCTCGACGCCATCGGGGTATCGCGATCGCAGGACCAGCTGGCGGCCACCTTGGTGGGTTTTGATCTCGTCCAGGGTGTTCTCGATCTCCCACCGCTGGTGGTAGAGGTTCGCAAGGTCGTTGGCGGGCGCCTGGTCCGGGTCGCAGATGGTCGTGATCAGCCGGTAGACCGTCTCGTCACCCTCTCGGCCGAGGGTGTATTCGATGACGCGGATCCGGGCCGGATCACGGCGGCCACGGTCGCTGGTGGCCACGATCTCGGACAGGTAGGAGCCGTCCTCGAATGCCTCGATGAACGGGAGCACGACGTTCTTGCGGACGCGCCACAACAGGTCCGCGCCTGTGCCTGAAGCGGCCTTCCACAGCTCGAAGCCGGTAATGCCGCGGTCGGCCATGAGAAGCGTTCCTGGCTCGAGCCGGCCCAGCAGAGCGGGAATGAGCTGTTGTTCGTGGAGCGACAGCGGACCGGTCGCCGCGGCGAACACCGCATGCGTCCCGCACTCCACCAGGGCCAACCCTCACCTGCGGATATGCACTGCGCTGCTGTCCTCGGCCGGAGCCGGGGCGGCCGAAGAACGTGCTGTTCGCCTCGGTGTCCGGGACGTCGAAGACAGTGCCGTCCACGGCCACCAGCCGCCACCCGCGATACCAGGCGCCGGCCGTGTCCGGGGCGGCCACCGGCAGGCACACCCGCGCGAACAGGGCCTTCAACGGCTCCGGCCCCAACCGTCTGCGGGCTCTGCCGATCGCCCCCGTAGTCGGCACCTGCCACGGCTTCTCCCAC
>CBRG010000526.1 GCA_000470535.1 Streptomyces sp. AW19M42 | reverse complement strand
CCCGCCAGTCGAGGTCGGCGACCATGAGGTAGGCCAGATCGTGATCGAGGGCGTACTGCACCGCGCGGAGCGCCACTTCGGGTGCCATCGGGGCCACTCCGCTACGGCTCAGCCGCTCACCCATCTCACCCACGGCGAGCCCGACGCGGTCCCAGGCGCCCCAGGCCAGCGAGGTGGCCGGGAGACCCTCGGCGCGCCGCAGCCGGGCCAGCGCGTCGAGATAGGCGTTGGCCGCCGCGTAACTGCCCTGGCCCGGTCCGCCGAGTGTGCCGGCCATCGAGGACAGCAGGACGAAGGCGTCGAGGTCGGCGTCCCTGGTGAGTTCGTGCAGGTGGTGCGCCGCGGTCGCCTTGGGCCGCAGCACCGTGCGGACCCGCTCCGGGGTCAGCTCGTCGAGCAGGCAGTCGTCGAGCACGGCGGCCGCGTGCACCACGCCGGTCAGCGGCTGCGAGGCCGGAATGCCGGCGAGGACCCGGCGCAGCGCCTCGCGGTCGGACACGTCGCACGCCGCGATCGTCACCCGAGCCCCGAGCCCGGCCAGCCGCTCCGTCAGTTCCGCGGCACCCGGGGCGTCCTCGCCCCGGCGGCTGGTCAGCAGCAGGTGCTCGGCACCGTTGGACGCCAGCCAGGCGGCGAACTCCGCGCCGACGCCGCCGGTGCCACCGGTGACGAGCACGGTGCCGGTGGGCTTCCAGTTCCGTACGGGGGGCAGGGCGGCCAGCGGCTTGCGTGCCAGCCGGCGTACGTAGACGCCGCCCGCCCGCACGGCCAGCTGGTCCTCCCCGTCGGGCGCGCTCAGCGCCCGGACGAGCCGCTCGGCCGCTCGCGCGTCCGGCTCGGCCGGCAGGTCGACCAGGCCGCCGAACCGCTGCGGGTACTCCAGGGCGGCGATCCGCCCCAGCCCCCACACCAGGGCCTGGTCCGGTTCGACGGACCGGTCGGAGGGTCCGACGGAGACCGCGTCCCGGGTGGCGAGCCACAGGGGCGCCGTGATTCCCGCATCCCCGAGCGCCTGGACGGTCAGCACGGTCCGGTCGAGGTCCGCCTCCAGGCCGGGCGCGAGCAGGGACAGCACACCGGTGCTGTCCGCACCGGCTTCGCGCAGCCGCGCGGCGAGTTCGGCCCGGTCGGTCCCGTCAACCTCCGCCACCCGGACCTCGGCGCCGAGAGAGCTGAGCGCCCGGCTCGCGGGGGCCGCCCACGCGTGCCCGCCGACCGGGACGAGCAGCAGCCACCGGGCGCCGTCGATACGCGGCACGGCGCTGTGCGGGAGGGGCTGCCACAGGACGTCGTACAGCCAGGAGTCCACCTCGGATTCCTGGCGGCGGCGACGGCGCCAGTCGGAGAGCGCGGGCAGCAGCGATTCGAGCGGGGCGGGGTCCTCGACACCAAGGGTGGCGGCGAGCCCTTCCGCGTCGTCACGCTCGATGGCCGCCCAGAACTCGGTGTCGACCAGTCCCTGTTCGCTCACCGTGCCGGTTGCGTCGTCCTCCAGCCAGTAGTGCCCGCGCTGGAAGGCGTACGTGGGCAGGTCCACGTACGCGGGCCGGGGGCCGTCGGGGAAGGCGG
>CBRG010000525.1 GCA_000470535.1 Streptomyces sp. AW19M42 | reverse complement strand
CCTCGGGGACCGGGGCGGGGGCCGAGCGGGGCGGGGTGCGGCGGGCGCCCGCACGGGTGATCAGGACGTCGCCGTCGGCGGACTCCGCGGCGGGCGCGTAGCCGAGCTCGCGCAGCCCGTCCAGGAGCGAGGCCGGGTCGATCTGGGCGGCGAGAGCCGTGGGGGCGAGGCGGCGCAGCCGGAGGGTGGCCGAGCGCTTGTCGGCGAGGATCTCGTTGAGGACGGCCTCGTCGTCGCAGCGCACGTACGCGGACGCGGCGCCGATCCGCAGGTGGCCGTGGCGGCGGGCGACGTCGTCGATGAGGTAGCTCAGCGGCTGCGGCACCGGCGTACGGCTGTGCGCGGCGAGGAACGCGTGCAGATCTGCGGCGGACTGCCCGGAGTCCAGGGCGCGCCGTACGGACCCCGGCGTGAACCGGTAGACCGTCGCGCCGCCCTTCGACTCGATGTCCGCGAGCGCGGCGAGCATGTCCGCCAGCGGGCGCTCCAGCGGGCCGGGGGCCACGGCGGTCAGGTCGGCCTGGAGCAGGACGTGGTCCAGGGGCTCCGGGATGAGCGGGGCGAGCCTGGCGGCGGCCTCCGCGGGTCCGGCCGTCAGCAGGGCGCGGGTCTGCGAGGCGAGGGCGCCGCGGCCGGTGATGCCGAGGAGCTCGCACTCGTTCAGCGTCCACAGGGCGATCCGGGACCGCAGGTCGGTGGTGTCCCCGGCCGAGGTGGAGGCGCCGCGCAGCGGCCGTTCCCAGCGGAGCCGGGCGAGGAGGGTCTCCGGTTCCGGGGCGGTGCCTGGCGGCAGCGCGTCGAGCAGGGCCAGCACGCGGTGGCGGACCTCGGGGGCGGCGGAGCGGTCCAGGCCGGGGCCGAGGGTGGAAAGGGCGCGGCCCTTGGCGTCCTGGCCGCCCACCAGGCCCGGGGTACGGGTCGCGGAGAGCCAGGCGGCGGCGAGGCGCACCCAGCGGTCCTCGGCCGGGAGGTCGGTCCAGTCGTCGTACGCGGGGGTCGGCGCGTACCGCTCGTCGGTCTCCCCGTCGGAGGCCAGCAGTCCGGCCGCGTAGGCCAGTTCGATCCAGAACGCGGCGACGGGCTCCGAGACGTCCAGCACCGTCGCGGTCTTCTTCAGCTCGCGGACGCTGAGGCCGCCGGCCCGCAGTATGGCGGGGCCGCCGCCGTTCCAGCTCTTCAGGAGCTCCTCGACGGTGGACACCGACAGGAACGCCTGGCCGGCCGCCGCGCTGTCCACAGCCTGTGTGTCGCGTTCGGCGGCGGCCGTCACGACGGGCGGCAGCGGCTCCGGCACCCGGTGGGCGCGCCCGGCCCGCAGGTGCAGGGCGGCCTCGCGCGGCAGCACGACGGTGCGGGTCGACACCGGCAGCAGCAGCCCCCGGTCGCGCAGCCACTTCACGGGCGGCGTCGGATTCGGGGTCACCTCGCCGTACGGCGGGCCCCAGACCAGCCGGTCCAGCACCGACAGGGCCTCCACGGGGGCGGTGTCCAGCAGTTCGCCCATCCGGGCCCGGTCGGTGAAGAGCGCGGCCAGCGCGGTCACCGCGGAGACCGGGTCGTAGGTGGCGGGCAGCCCGGCCGCGGCCAGGATCTCCTGGAGCCGGCCCGGCGACATGCCGGCGGTGGCCTCCGAGACGGTCGGGCCGAGACCGGTGGGGGAGGGGTGCTGCGGTGAGGGCGCGAGGAGTTCCCGGGCGGTCCGCACCAGGTGCAGCCGTTCGTCCTCGCCCCAGACGAGAGCCTGTTCGCGCAGCGTGGTGAGGGCTCCGGGCAGCGCGTCCACGATGGCGGCGCCCGCGTCACCGCGAAGCTCGCCGTCGTCCCGGCCGTCACCGGTGAGCAGCCCCAGCAGCGTGTCGTACGGAGCGGGATCGGGTGCTACCGCGAGTGCTTCGGCGCTCTGCAGGGCGAACCGGTCGAGGTGTTCCAGAGCGCGGACGACGGAGGCACGGGTGCCCGCCCGGGTCGCGAGCTGAGTGATGTCGTTCGGCACGGGACTGAGGAGGTCGGGCCGGGCGCGCAGCAGCCCGGCCAAGGACTCGTCGTCCCGGGCGCGCAGAGCCTCGGCCAGCGTCCGCGGTGGTGTCGTCATCCCCATCCGTCCCACGGTAGTCGCTCCGGACGGGCCCGAGGGCGCTACCGTCGGTGCAGGGCGGTCAGAGGGGAACCATCGCGTGGGGATCGAGAGCGATCAGCTGGTCTACGACTACCTGAGCCGGGTCGGGGACATGGCACAGCAGCAACAGCTGTCCTCGGGCAGCCGGATGAGGCTGGTTTCCGCGCTGCGGGGCGAGATCGACCGGCAGCGTGTGAAGCAGGCCGCGGACACGCCCGCGGCGGTGCGCCGCATCATCGGGAAGCTCGGCACACCGGACGAACTGGTCGCCGCGGCGGCCTCGTCCGCCGACGGATCGGTGCGGCTGCCGCAGTCGCGGGAGCCGGCGCCGGCTCCCGCGACTGCGCCCGGGGTTCCCCGGCCGCGCAGACCGAAGCTCCGCAAGGACACGGGTGGGGACGGCCACCGGTCCGGCCGGAAAGCGCGCCGGAAAGACAGTTCCGGCCGGGGCGCGTCGGAACCGCCTGCGGACTCTTCCGGTGAGCCGTCCGGGCTGTGGGACGGGCTGTCGGCCGGCGGCGGGCCCTCCGCGCCGCACCGGGCGGGCACGGACGAGCTGGGCCCGTCCGGGAGCGAGGCGGACTGGTGGCGCGTCGAACCGGGCCCCTTCGGTGAGGCCGGCGAGTTCGGTGCGGGCACCGAAGTGGCGGGGTTCCGCGGCGGGGTGGAGATCCCGGCGGTGCTGCCCCCGCCGGTGGCGGACGAGGACGTCGAGGAGGAGGACGAGTACGAGGACGGCGACGGGGAGTCCGAGGAGGAGCACGAGGAGGCGCGGCCCGCTCCCCGGCGGCGCCGGCTGCCCAAGCTGCGCCGCGCCCGGGGCGAGGACGGGGGCGGGGCGCCCCGTCGCGGCTTCTCGCACCCCGTACTGCTGCTCGCCGCCGCCCTGCTGGTGGCCGGCGCGGTGATGGACTCCCCACAGGCCCTGCTGGCCCTGGCGGGCGGCTGGGCCCTCGCCTACAGCTCACGCAAGCTGTCCCGCGCGGAGGCGAAGTGGGTGGCGATGGGGCTGCCCGGGGTGGTCGCGGCGGG
>CBRG010000524.1 GCA_000470535.1 Streptomyces sp. AW19M42 | reverse complement strand
TCCGCCCCAGCGGCGGGGCAGGTCGAGGCCGATGACCACGCCCGTGCCCCACACCAGTGCCTGTGCGGGGTGGCGCGGCGGGTCGGCGGGGCCGGTGCCTACCGCGCCCGTGGTGCCCAGCCAGAGCGGGGCGTCCAGGTCCAGCGCGGTCAGTGCCCGGACCGTGGCGAGGACGGCGGTGAGCCCGGTGGTCATCGCGGGGTGGTCGGGGTGCGGGGTCTCGTCGAGGCCGGTGAGGCAGAGCACTCCGGTGGGGCGTCGGCCGTCGAGTGCTTCCGTGATCCGCTCGGCCAGCGAGGAGCTCCGGCCCTCGGCGGTATCGCTTCCGGCGGTGTTGTTTCCGGTGATGTCCACCGGTACGTCGATGACGTCGGCGCCGGCCTGCTGCAGTGCGCGGGCGGTGGCGTCCGCGAGGCGGTCGTGGGCTCCGGCGGGCCGCAGCAGCAACCAGCTCCCGGACAGCGGCGCTTCCGGGCCCGACGCCACCGGCTCCCACTGGGTGCGGTAGCGCCAGTCGTCCAGCGTGGTACGGAGCCGGCGCCCGGTGTGCCAGCGGGACAGGGCGGGCAGCACGGGTGCCAGTTCGCCGCGTGCCATGCCGGTGTGCTCGGTGAGCGCGTCGAGGTCCTGGTCGCTCACGGCCCGCCAGAACTCGGCCTCGGCCGGGTCCGCGGCCGGTGCCGCGATCTCCTCGAACTCCGGCCAGAAGCGGCGCCGTTGGAAGGCGTACGGGGGCAGGTCGATGCGCCGGGCGCCGGTGTCCTCGAAGACCCGGGGCCAGTCGACGGCCGCGCCCGCTGTATGGGCCTCGCCGACGGACCGCAGGAAGCGGGCCAGCCCGCCGTCGAAGCGGCGCAGCGAGCCGAGGGCGGCCACGTCGTCGCGGTCCGCGAGGGTTTCCTCCACGGCGGCGGTCAGCACGGGGTGGGCGCTGACCTCGATCAGCGGTCCGTAGCCCTCATCGGCGAGCGCCCGGACGGAGTCCGCGAAGCGCACCGGCCGGCGCAGGTTCTGGAACCAGTACGAGCCGTCGAACACCGGGCCGTCGGCCCAGTCGGCGGTCACGGTGGAGAAGAACGGCACGTCGGGCGCCGATGACGTGACCGGCGCGAGGACCTCCGCGAGCCGGTCCTCGACGGCGTCCGCGTGCGGGGAGTGGGAGGCGTAGTTGATCGGGACGGTCCTGGTACGGATGGACTGGTCCGTGCAGGCGGCGGCGAACTCCCGCAGCGCGTCCGCGTCACCGGAGACGATCACCGCGCGCGGGCTGTTGACCGCGCCGATGTGCAGCCGGCCCTCGTACGCCCGCAGCAGTTCCTCGACCAGGGCCTGCGGGGCGGCCACCGAGAGCAGGCCGCCGAGCCCGGCGAGTGCCGTGACCTCGCGACCGCGCAGGCAGACGACGCGGGCGGCGTCGCGCAGGGTCAGCGCTCCGGCGAAGCAGGCGGCGGCGATCTCGCCCTGGGAGTGGCCGACGACCGCGGCCGGTTCGACGCCGCAGGAGCGCCACAGTTCGGCCAGTGACACGGTGACGGCGAACGTCGCGGGCTGCACGACGTCGTCGCTGTCGAGGCCGGGCGCGCCGGGTGCGCCGCGCAGCACGTCGGTGAGCCGCCAGTCGACGAACTCGGCCAGCGCGGCCTCGCAGCGGGCGATGCTGCGGGCGAACCGGGGTGAGGTGTCGATCAGTTCGGCGGCCATGCCGGCCCACTGGGAGCCCTGGCCGGGGAAGACGAACACCGGGCGGCTCAGCGGACGGGCGACGCCCTCGACGACGTGCGCGCTGGGTTCGCCCGCGGCCAGGGCACTCAGTCCGTCGAGGAGTTCACCGCGGTCGGCGCCGACGATCACCGCGCGGTGCTCGAAGGCCGACCGGACCGTGGCCAGGGTCAGGCCCACGTCCACGGGTGCGGTGTCCTGGAGGGCCGGCAGCAGGCTGTCCGCCTGGGCGCGCAGGGCCGGTTCGCTCGGTGCGGACAGGGTCCAGGCGACGGCGGCGGGCGGCGTGCGGTCCGTGTCCGGACGGGCGGCCGATGCGGGCTCGGCCGGTGCCTGTTCGAGGATGACGTGGGCGTTGGTGCCGCTGATGCCGAACGAGGAGACCGCGGCGCGGCGCGGGCGTCCGGTGTCCGGCCAGTCCCGGTTGCGGTCGAGCAGCCGAACGGCGCCGGACTCCCAGTCGACCCTGGACGAGGGCACGTCCAGGTGCACGATCCTGGGCAGTACGCCGTGCCGCATCGCCAGCACGGTCTTGATGATCCCGGCGACACCTGCGGCGGCCTGGGTGTGCCCGAGGTTCGACTTGAGGGCGCCGACCAGCAGCGGGGCGTCGTCCGCCCGTTCCTGGCCGTAGGTGGCGAGCAGCGCCTGCGCCTCGATCGGGTCGCCGAGGGGGGTGCCGGTGCCGTGCGCCTCGACGGTGTCGATGTCGGCGGCGTCCAGCCGGGCGTTGGCGAGCGCCTGGCGGATGACGCGCTGCTGGGAGGGGCCGTTGGGGGCGGTGAGCCCGTTGGAGGCGCCGTCCTGGTTGACGGCCGAGCCGCGTACGACACCGAG
>CBRG010000523.1 GCA_000470535.1 Streptomyces sp. AW19M42 | reverse complement strand
CAGGGCACCACCGGCAGGGTGGCGTCCGGAGCCGCCACCGGAGACGGCGCGGCGTCAGGCGCCTCCTCGACGATCACGTGTGCGTTTGTGCCACTGACTCCGAACGCGGACACGCCCGCGCGGCGCGTGCGCTCGCCACGGGGCCACTGCCTGGCCTCGGCCAGCAGCTCCACCGCACCTGCCGACCAGTCCACGTGCGAGGACGGCGTGTCGGCGTGCAGCGTTCTGGGCAGCTCGGCGTGGTGCAGCGCGAGCACCATCTTCATGATGCCCGCGACACCCGCCGCGGCCTGCGTGTGGCCGATGTTCGACTTGACCGAGCCGAGCCACAGCGGCTGCTGGTCCTGGGGCCGGTCCTGCCCGTAGGTGGCCAGCAGGGCCTGGGCCTCGATCGGGTCACCCAGCTTGGTGCCCGTGCCGTGCGCCTCCACCACGTCCACGTCCGCCGGGTCCAGCCGCGCGCTCGCGAGGGCCTGCCGGATGACACGCTGCTGGGAGGGACCGTTCGGCGCCGTCAGACCGTTCGACGCGCCGTCCTGGTTGACCGCGCTGCCGCGCACGACCGCCAGCACCTGGTGGCCGTTGCGCTGCGCGTCCGAGAGGCGTTCCACCAGGAGCAGGCCGACGCCCTCGCTCCAGCCGGTGCCGTCGGCGTCGTCGGAGAACGCCCCTTGCCGCCCGCCCTGGTGAGCGAAGTCGATGAAGGCGTCCGGGCCCGCGATGACGGTGACACCGCCGGCGAGGGCGAGCGAGCACTCCCCCGACCGGAGCGCCTGCACGGCGAGGTGGAGGGCGACGAGCGAGGAGGAGCAGGCCGTGTCGACGGTGACCGCCGGGCCTTCCAGGCCGAGCGCGTACGAGATCCGGCCGGACATCACACTGCCCGAGTTGCCGGTGATCAGGTGTCCGCCGACCCCGTCGGGGACGTCGTTCACCTGGCTGAGGTAGCCGGAGCTGCCGGCGCCGACGAAGACGCCGACCTTGTCGCCCTTCAGGGACAGCGGGGCGATGCCCGCACGTTCCAGGGACTCCCAGGCGACTTCGAGGAGCAGCCGCTGCTGCGGGTCCATGGCGAGGGCCTCGCGCGGCGAGATGCCGAAGAAGGCGGCGTCGAAGTCCGCGGCTCCGGAGAGGAAGCCGCCCTCACGGGTGAAGGCGGACCCTGCGGCGTCGAGGGCGTCCAGATCCCAGCCTCGGTCGGCGGGGAACGGGGTGATGGCGTCGGCCGCTCCGGAGATCACCTGCCACAGGCTCTGCGGGTCTGTGGCGCCGCCGGGGAAGCGGCAGCCCATCGAGACGATCGCGACCGGTTCGTCGAGAGCCGCGTGGACGGCTTCGACGCGTTCGGGGCTCTGCTCGGTGCCCAGCAGCCGGTCGACGAGGAAGTCGGCGAGCACCGCAGAGGTGGGGTGGTCGAAGACCAGGGTGGCGGGCAGCGGCAGGCCGGTTGCCACGCGCAGCCGGTCACGGAACTCGATCGCGGTGAGCGAGTCGAACCCGAGGTCGCGGAAGGCGTTCTCCGGCCCGATGGCCGCGGCGCCCGCGTGACCGAGGACCGTGGCGGCCTCGCCGCGTACGAGTTCGAGGACGCGGCGGCGCCGCTCCCGGTCGTCCAGGCCGCGCAGTCGCTCGCGCAGGACGGCGGTGGTGTCGTCCCCGTCGGTGGCGCCGCCGTCGCCCCGGTCATCGGCGCGGGCGGTGCCGAACGCGGCCAGCAGCGCGCTGGGGCGGCGCAGGGTGAAGGTCGGCAGGAAGCGGTCCCAGTCGACGTCCGCGACCGACACGCAGGGCTCGTCGGCACAGAGCGCCGATTCCAGTGCGGCCATCGCGTCATGGGGCGGCAGGACCGGGAGTCCGCGTCTGCGCAGATCGTCCTGGGCACCCTCGGCGGCGGCCATGCCACCGCCGTCCCACGGTCCCCAGGCGACCGAGGTGGCGGCCCTGCCCTGTCCCCGGCGCCGGGTCGCGAGGGCGTCGAGGTAGGCGTTGGCGGCCGCGTATCCGCTCTGGCCGCCGCTGCCCCAGGTGGCCGCGATGGAGGAGTAGAGCACGAACGCGTCGAGGTCGCGGTCTCCGAGCAGCGCGTCGAGGTTCGCCGCCCCGGCCGCCTTCGCACCCAGCATCGCGGCGAGGCCGTCGGCGTCGGTGTCGCCCAGGGCCACGGCCTGGGTCCGGCCCGCGGCGTGGAAGACGGAACGGATCTCGGGTCCTGCGGCCTCGATCAGGGCGACGGCCGCCGCGAGGGACGAACGGTCGGCGAGGTCGCAGCCGGCGAGGGTGACGGTCACGCCGCGCGCTTCCAGTTCCGTGCGCAGCTCGGGGGCGCCCGGGGCGTCCTCACCGCGACGGCTGACGAGCGCGAGGTGCCGTGCGCCCCGGTCCACCGCCCAGCGGGCCAGCCGGGCGCCGAGCGCGCCGGTGCCGCCGGTGATCAGGACCGTGCCGGAGGGCGTCCATCCGGCACCCGTGTTCTCCAGCGACGCGGACACGAGCCGCCGTCCGAGCACGGCCCCGCCGCGCACGGCCAGCTGGTCCTCGTCCCCGGCGCTGCCCGCCAGTACCTCCACCAGCCGGGCGAGCGCACCGCCCGCCGGCCGTTCCGGGACGTCTACGAGACCGCCCCAGCGCTCGGACTCCTCCAGGGCGACGACGCGGCCGAGGCCCCAGACGGCCGCCCGCACCGGATGCGAGAGTTCGTCGCCCGCTCCGGTGGACACCGCTCCCGACGTCACGGACCACATCCGGGCATGCGTCCCGGCGTCAGCCAGGGCCTGCACCAGCGTGGTCGTGGCCGTCAGGCCGAACGCGAGACCGGGGCGGCCCGCGTGCTCCCGCTCGTCCTGCCCGAGGAACGACACCACGCGCGTCCGGCCGGAGGACTCGGCGTCCCCGGTCAGCTCCGCGAGGCGGACGGCCAGTGCCGCCCGGTCCAGGTCCGTGGGCTCCAGCCGGAGCCGGGTGACCCTGGCGCCGCGCGCCGCCAGGTCCTCGGCGAGGGCGCCCGCCCAGGGGTCGCCGCCATCCGTCTGCTCCGGCTCCACGACCAGCCAGCTCCCGGACACGTCAACGCTGTTGGCCGGTCCGGTCGGCGTCCAGACGATCCGATACCCGAGCCGTTCCACGTCGGCACGCTCGCTCCGACGCTGCTGCCAGGTGCTGAGGGCCCTCAGGACATGACCGGGGTCGGCATCGGGTGCGACGCCGAGCGACTGCGTGAACGCGCCCAGGTCGCCGCCCTCGACGATCTCCCAGAACGCGGCGTCCGCACCGCCGCCGCCGGTGGCGGGCTCGACCGGCCGGAGCTGGTGGCGCGGCCAGTAGCGCTGCTGCTGGAAGGCGTAGGTGGGCAGGTCGACGGTACGGGCGCCGGTCGGCGCGTAGAACGCAGCCCAGTCGACGTCAGCACCGTCGGCCCAGAGCCGGGC
>CBRG010000522.1 GCA_000470535.1 Streptomyces sp. AW19M42 | reverse complement strand
TCCGGCATTCAACGCAGGACGGCGGACCGCTTCCCGCCCCCGGCCGTTCACCGGAGGCGATGCGGTCCGCTCGGGGATCGATCACTGGTACGCGCGAGGGTGCGCGTACGGCTGTCGGCCGGTTTCCGTCCGGTCGGCGGCGCTCCCCCGGCTGCCGGCGCGAGCCCTCGCGGGCTGCCGGTACCACGGTGCGGGAGGCGGGCAGACCGGCGATTGTATCGACGGGGCGGGCCGGGCGCTAACGAATAAACCGGAGTACGACCGCGAGGGGCCCGGGGGCCCATCCCGTAGGGGACGGCATGGGACCACAGGGGTAGACGCGGCCCCGGCACCTTCACCCTGCGGGCCGACGACGTTACCGGCGGGTCGGAGCACCATGGAGTACATGAGCACCGTCACCCTGAACCCGCGAAGGACCGGCCCCGCGCACGGCGCGACCGCGGCCACCGGTCACCACCACAGCCACCGGGCCGGGAACGTCCTGCGCGCCGCCGGGATCCTCGTACGGACCGCGTTCGGCGTCGTCGTCCTCGGGGAGTACGCGGAGGAGGCAGGGGTCCGCCGCACCCGCTGACCGCCCGACCCCGGCCGTCCCTCAGCCGTCTCGGTCGTCCGCCAGCAGCTCGTCCGCGTCGACGATCCGGTACGCGTAGCCCTGCTCGGCCAGGAAGCGCTGGCGGTGGGCCGCGAAGTCCTGGTCGATCGTGTCGCGGGCGACCACCGAGTAGAACCGCGCCTCGTGCCCGTCCGCCTTCGGCCGCAGCACCCGGCCGAGCCGCTGGGCCTCCTCCTGGCGCGAGCCGAAGGTGCCGGACACCTGGATCGCGACGGTGGCCTCCGGCAGGTCGATGGAGAAGTTCGCCACCTTCGACACGACGAGCACGCTGATCTCGCCCTCCCGGAACGCGCCGAACAGCCTCTCCCGCTGGGCGTTGCTGGTCTCGCCCTTGATCACCGGGGCGTCCAGATGCTCACCCAGCTCGTCGAGCTGGTCGATGTACTGCCCGATGACCAGGGTCTGCTCGCCCCGGTGCTTGCGCACCAGCGCCTCTGTGACCTTCCGCTTGGTCGCGGTCGTGGCGCAGTACCGGTACTTCTCCTCGGCCTCCGCGGTCGCGTACGTGAGCCGCTCGCTGTCCGTCAGGTTGACCCGTACCTCGACACAGTCGGCGGGGGCGATGTAGCCCTGCGCCTCGATCTCCTTCCACGGGGCGTCGAACCGCTTGGGCCCGATCAGCGAGAAGACGTCCGACTCGCGGCCGTCCTCCCGCACCAGCGTGGCCGTGAGCCCGAGCCGGCGCCGCGCCTGGAGGTCGGCGGTGAACTTGAAGACCGGCGCGGGCAGCAGGTGCACCTCGTCGTAGATCACCAGACCCCAGTCGCGGGAGTCGAACAGCTCCAGGTGCGCGTAGACGCCCTTGCGACGGGTCGTGAGCACCTGGTACGTGGCGATGGTGACGGGCCGGATCTCCTTGCGGGTGCCGCTGTACTCGCCGATCTCCTCCTCGGTCAGCGAGGTCCGCTTCACCAGCTCGTGCTTCCACTGCCGGGCGGAGACGGTGTTGGTGACCAGGATCAGCGTGGTCGCCTTCGCCTGCGCCATCGCACCCGCGCCCACCAGCGTCTTTCCGGCGCCACAGGGCAGCACGACCACACCGGAACCGCCGTGCCAGAACCCCTCGACCGCCTGCTGCTGGTACGGCCGCAGCGCCCAGCCGCTTTCGTCGAGCTCGATCGGGTGCGCCTCGCCGTCCACGTAACCGGCGAGGTCCTCCGCGGGCCAGCCCAGTTTCAGCAGCGTCTGCTTGACCTGCCCGCGCTCGGAGGGGTGCACGGCCACGGTGTCGGGGTCGATCCGGGTGCCGACCAGCGGCTGGACCTTCTTCGACCGGAGGATCTCCTCCAGGACGGGCCGGTCGGTGGAGGTCAGCACCAGTCCGTGGACCGGGTGCTTGGAGAGCGTGAGGCGGCCGTACCGGCCCATCGTCTCCGCGATGTCGACGAGCAGCGCGTGCGGTACGGGGTAGCGCGAGTACTTCACCAGCGCGTCGACGACCTGCTCGGCGTCGTGTCCCGCGGCCCGCGCGTTCCACAGCCCGAGCGGGGTCAGACGGTAGGTGTGGATGTGCTCGGGCGCACGCTCCAGCTCGGCGAAGGGGGCGATCACCCGGCGGCAGGCGTCCGCCTGCTCGTGGTCGACTTCCAGGAGCAGCGTCTTGTCGCTCTGGACGATCAGGCAGGACACATATACCTCCGGAAGTAGGACCGCCCCGTGACGGACAGCACACCCGTCACCGCTCGGGCGCTGCCTCGCACTCGACGCTCAAAGGGCGTCCCGGCCGGTGCGCCGGGTATGCGCGCGGCCATCCAGGTCCGCCTTTCGCGGGAAACAGATGATTCTACCTCGCGGGAGCGTCGGCGGGCTCCGTGCGAGTCCCGCGCACACCGGCGCATCGAGTCAGGGCCGGGCCGCCCAGGTAGAGGACGGCGTCCGCGCCCCGCGAGCGCGGCCTTGACGGCGGCCGCGGCCCCGAGCGGCACGCGGTCGAGCGGAACCAGGCGGATCGCTCGTCGCGCAACGCCCGGCGCACGACGGAGCCGGTGTTCCCCGCCGCCCCGGTGACGACCACTGTTCCCGGCCCCACTGCGCACCTCCGCCGTCCGAACTCGGCACCGTCCTGATCCGGACAGGGAGTGATGCTCTCACCACCGGCCACGGCGCCCGCTGTGCACGGGCCTGACCAGGCATGCTCACGGTCCGTCAGAAAAAGGGCTTCGTGGACACGGTGCGCACATGCTCAGTAACTCCTCAAATCGCGGGACGCCTCACCGTCGCGGGCGATATACACGATTCTCCGGTCGCACAGCGAAGGCAGGAGCAAGGCCATGGACTTGGAACTCGCGGCACTGGCCGGTCAGGCCGCTTCGACGGTGGTCAACGGAATGGCGACGACCGGCTGGGAACAGGTTCAGCGGGCGGTGGGTGAGCTGTGGCGCCGGGCGCAGCCCGGTGGGGCGGACACGGTGGTGCAGGATCTGGACCGGATGCGTGCCGAACTCCTCGCCGCACGGCGGGACCGGAACGACGGTGCGGAGGAGGAGCTCGTCTCCGAATGGAAGCAGCGCCTGCGTCGGCTGATGGCCGACCACCCGGAGCTGGTGCCCGCGATGGAGCAGCTGATCAACGAGGTGCGGGCGTCCGGCCGCCCGGAGGACTTCCGGGCCCACCGCGTCACCATGAAGGCGCGGGCGTCCGGCAAGGCCCGCGTCACCATGGCGGGGCGTGACATCAACATCACCAAGGGCGGGTGATGGTTTGAGCTACTCCCGAGGAAATCCGGGCGGATTCGACGACGACGACGATTACTACGGCGGCGGCGAGGACGATGACGACTACGGCGACGGCGACGGCGGGCCCGGTGGGACCCGGATCAACGCGCGCGCGTCCGGACGGGCCCGGGTCACGGTCGCCGGCCGCGACATCACCAGTAGCTACTTCATCAGCGTCTCGTCGGCGGTGCTCGCCGGACTGCTGGGCCTCGCCCTGCTTCTCGGCGTGTGGAAGCCGTGGCAGGAGGCGGCGCCGGCCGGAAACGAGAAGCCCTCGACCAGCGTGAGCTCTCCGGTGATACCCACACCGCACCCGGATCCGCCGGCGGGCGGCGGGGAGGACGAGGAGCCGGAGGAACACCCGAGTTCCGCCGCTCCCGACGACGACCCCACCACTCCCGCCCCCTCGGCCACCACCCCCGATCCCTCACCCTCCGTCCCGCCGGACCCGGTGGATGTGGCGTTCGCGTCCGTCCACGTCGGGACCTGCCTCAACGTGTTCGACGAGGGCTGGGGCAAGCTCAACCGGGACCGGCCGGCCGCGGTGGACTGCGGCGCCAGCTTCGCGTTCACGAAGGTGACGATGGTGACGACGTCCGCCTCCAACTGCCCCGAGGGCGGAGGCCAGCACGGCTGGGGTCATGTGAACGACGACGGATCCTCCATCGCGCTGTGCCTGGACCGCGTGTTCGGCACGGGCCAGTGCTTCCCCGCGGTACTGACCAAACAGGCCGACGGCTCTGTCCGGGGCACCGCGCGGCTGTTCAGCGTCTGGGGCTGCGACCGGACGCAGGTCCCGAAGGGACAGAACGCGATCATGGGGATCACGGCGCTGGTGAGCGGCGGCAGCTGCCCCCAGCGGAGCGACCGCCGGACGCTCTCCTGGACGGTCTTCAACGGATCGGCCAAGGTCTGCGCCGTGCAGGTGAACAGCTGAGCCGGGCCATGGGGGCGGTCACGCCTTCTGGTCGTCCGCCAGTTCCGCGACGCCCGTGATGCGGTGCAGGGGGTAGGTGCGGACCTCGTCGGCCGTGTGGTCGTACGCCGTGACGTAGCCGCCCTCGACGCGGACCGGGGCGATGACGCGCTGGCTGGCGGCGCCCTCCGCGTTGACGTACCCGATCCAGATCGCGGAGCCGGTCATCGCGGCCGCCTGGACGGTCACCAGGGTCTCGGCCGACGTCGTACGGGGCAGCGCGTCCCCGGGCGCCGAGGGGCCGGTGTCCTTGTGGACGACCGTGGCGGCCGTGTCACCGGCCCGGATCGCCCGGACCGCCGCGCCCAGCAGGGCGGGCTCCGGGAGCGGCGGGCCCTCGGGGACCGGGGCGGGGGCCGAGCGGGGCGGGGTGCG
>CBRG010000521.1 GCA_000470535.1 Streptomyces sp. AW19M42 | reverse complement strand
CGGACGGCGGCACCCGCCCCTACAGGGTCCACTTCCGCGACCCGTCCTTCACCAACCTCCAGGCCATGGCGGCGATGTGCGAGGGCGGCCAGGTCGCTGACGTCATCGTCGCCGTCGCGTCCATCGACCCCGTGATGGGAGGCGTCGACCGGTGACCGAAGCACGCAGCGAAGTCAGTCTGGGGATGCCGCAGCTCCCCGCCCCCGCCTACCCGGCCGAGGTGCGCGCCAGGCTCGAAGCGGACGCGAAGGAGGTGATCGCCCGCTACCCCGGCAGCCGCTCCGCGCTGCTGCCGCTGCTGCACCTGGTGCAGTCGGAGGAGGGGTTCGTCTCCCGTACGGGCATGGCGTTCTGCGCCGAGCTGCTCGGCCTCACCACGGCGGAGGTCACCGCGGTCGCCACCTTCTACACGATGTACCGGCGCAAGCCGAGCGGCGACTACCAGGTCGGTGTCTGTACCAACACGCTCTGCGCGGTGATGGGCGGCGACGCGATCTTCGACCGGCTCAAGGAGCACCTCGGCGTCGGCAACGACGAGACGACAGAGGACGGCAAGGTCACCCTCGAACACATCGAGTGCAACGCGGCCTGCGACTTCGCGCCCGTCGTGATGGTGAACTGGGAGTTCTTCGACAACCAGACGCCCGAGAGCGCGACGCGGCTCGTCGACGACCTGATCGCCGGACGCACCGTCGAGCCGACCCGTGGCGCCCCGCTGTGCTCGTACAAGGACACCGCCCGGATCCTGGCCGGTTTCCCCGACGAGCGCCCCGGCGCGGTCGCGGCGACCGGCGGCGCCGGACCCGCCTCGCTGATCGGCCTGAAGCTGGCCAAGGGCGAGGCCACGCCGCAGCCCCGCGTGGTGAGCCCGCGCGGCGAAGCGCCGCGTGACGCGGCACCGCGCGACGAACCGCAGAAGGGTGCCGAACACCTCAGCTCCCACGACGCACCACAAGAGACCTCGGCATCCGACCCGGACAACCCGGCCGGTCCCACCGCCGAGGAGGGGGAGTGATGACGTTGGCCGCCGAAATCGACAAGAACGGGACCAGCCCCGAGAAGCTTCTGGCACCGGTCCTGTCCGCCTTCTGGGACGAGCCCGAGTCCTGGACCCTGGAGACCTACCGCCGCCACGAGGGGTACGAGGGACTGCGCAAGGCCCTCGCCATGCCTCCGGACGACCTCATCGCGTACGTCAAGGACTCCGGTCTGCGCGGCCGCGGCGGCGCGGGCTTCCCCACCGGGATGAAGTGGCAGTTCATCCCGCAGGGCGACGGCAAACCGCACTACCTGGTGGTCAACGCCGACGAGTCGGAGCCCGGGACCTGCAAGGACATCCCGCTCCTCTTCGCCAACCCGCACAGCCTCATCGAAGGCATCGTGATCGCCTGCTACGCGATCCGCTCCTCGCACGCCTTCATCTACCTGCGCGGCGAAGTCGTCCCCGTGCTGCGGCGGTTGCACGAGGCCGTGCGCGAGGCGTACGAGGCGGGCTATCTCGGCAAGGACATCCTGGGCTCCGGACTCGATCTGGAACTCACCGTGCACGCGGGTGCCGGCGCCTACATCTGCGGTGAGGAGACGGCGCTGCTCGACTCGCTCGAAGGACGGCGCGGCCAGCCCCGGCTGCGGCCGCCCTTCCCCGCGGTCGCCGGTCTGTACGCCTGCCCCACTGTGGTGAACAACGTCGAGTCCATCGCCTCGGTTCCCGCGATCCTGAACAAGGGCAAGGACTGGTTCAAGTCGATGGGCAGCGAGAAGTCCCCGGGCTTCACGCTCTACTCGCTCAGCGGACACGTGACGGGACCCGGCCAGTACGAGGCCCCGCTCGGCGTCACCCTGCGCCAGCTCCTCGACATCAGCGGCGGCATGCGCCCCGGCCACCGGCTCAAGTTCTGGACCCCGGGCGGCTCCTCCACCCCTATGTTCACCGAGGAGCACCTCGACGTGCCCCTCGACTACGAGGGCGTCGGCGCCGCCGGTTCCATGCTCGGCACCAAGGCGCTCCAGTGCTTCGACGAGACGACCTGCGTCGTGCGGGCCGTCACCCGGTGGACCGAGTTCTACGCCCACGAGTCCTGCGGCAAGTGCACGCCCTGCCGCGAGGGCACGTACTGGCTGGTCCAGTTGCTCCGCGACATCGAGGCCGGCAAGGGGCAGATGTCCGACCTGGACAAGCTGAACGACATCGCCGACAACATCAACGGCAAGTCGTTCTGCGCCCTCGGTGACGGCGCCGCCTCACCGATCTTCTCCTCGCTGAAGTACTTCCGTGAGGAGTACGAGCAGCACATCACGGGCCAGGGCTGCCCCTTCGATCCCGCCAAGTCGACCGTCTGGGCCGACGACAAGAACGCTCACCGGGGGGTGAACGCATGACAGTCACCACGAGTGCGCCCTCCGGGGGCGGCGAGGCGGCTCTCCCGCCCGAGGACCTCGTCACGCTGACCATCGACGGCATCGAGATCAGCGTGCCCAAGGGCACCCTGGTCATCCGGGCCGCCGAACTCCTCGGCATCGAGATCCCGCGCTTCTGCGACCACCCGCTCCTCGACCCGGCCGGCGCCTGCCGCCAGTGCATCGTCGAGGTCGAGGGCCAGCGCAAGCCGATGGCGTCCTGCACCATCACCTGCACCGACGGCATGGTCGTCAAGTCGCAGATCACCTCGCCCGTCGCGGAGAAGGCCCAGAAGGGGGTGATGGAGCTCCTGCTCATCAACCACCCGCTGGACTGCCCGGTCTGCGACAAGGGTGGCGAGTGCCCCCTGCAGAACCAGGCGATGTCGCACGGCGGCGCCGACTCCCGCTTCGACGGGAAGAAGCGCACCTTCGAGAAGCCCGTCCCGATTTCCGCCCAGGTGCTGCTGGACCGTGAGCGGTGCGTGCTCTGCGCGCGCTGCACCCGGTTCTCCAACCAGGTGGCGGGCGACCCCATGATCGAGCTGATCGAGCGCGGCGCGCTCCAGCAGGTCGGCACCGGCGAGGGCGACCCGTTCGAGTCGTACTTCTCCGGCAACACCATCCAGATCTGCCCGGTCGGGGCGCTGACCTCGGCGGCCTACCGGTTCCGCTCCCGCCCGTTCGACCTGGTGTCCTCGCCCTCGGTGTGCGAGCACTGCGCCGGCGGCTGCGCGACGCGTACCGACCACCGGCGCGGCAAGGTCATGCGGCGGCTCGCCTCCAACGACCCCGAGGTCAACGAGGAGTGGCTCTGCGACAAGGGCCGCTTCGGCTTCCGCTACGCCCAGCAGCGCGACCGGCTCACCACCCCGCTGGTACGGGGCGAGTCCGGTGAGCTGGAACCGGCGAGCTGGCCGGAGGCGCTGGAAGCGGCAGCCGCCGGGCTCGCCGCCGCACGCGGCAGGGCCGGGGTCCTCACGGGCGGCCGGCTGACCGTCGAGGACGCGTACGCGTACAGCAAGTTCGCCCGGATCGCCCTGAACACCAACGACATCGACTTCCGGGCCCGGGTGCACAGCAGCGAGGAGGGCGACTTCCTGGCCGCCCGCGTCGCCGGGCGTGGCCGCGACCTGGACGGCAGCGGGGTCACGTACACCTCGCTGGAGAAGGCCCCGGCCGTGCTGCTGGTGGGCTTCGAGTCCGAGGAGGAGGCGCCCGGCGTCTTCCTGCGGCTGCGCAAGGCCAACCGCAAGAGCGGCCAGCGGACCTTCGGGATCGCCTCGCACGCCACCCGCGGCCTCACGAAGGCGGGCGGCACACTGCTGGCGGCCGCCCCCGGTACCGAGACGGAGTGGCTGGACGCGATCGCGGGCGGCGTCGGCCTGGACGGCGACGGAGCCGCCGCGGCCGAGGCGCTGCGCGGCGACGGCGCCCTGATCGTGGTGGGGGAGCGGCTGGCCGGAGTGCCGGGCGGGCCGACCGCCGCGGTACGGGCCGCCACCGCCACCG
>CBRG010000520.1 GCA_000470535.1 Streptomyces sp. AW19M42 | reverse complement strand
CCCCGACTCGGGGCGCACCTTCGGCCCCGTTCACATGCAATCGCACCATTCCCCAGCGGCTCTTATGCACCCCTCACAACCGCACAATGCACTTTTTCGGCTTGGCGGTTTGTTTCACCCCGCTGTTTTGGTAGTCGAGTTGACGCCAAGCGCCGGGTCGGGGCGCCCGGAACGAGACCGGTCGCCCCGGAAGGCCCGGCGGAGGGTCGGGCGGGTGCACTCGGACGAGCGAGGGCGAGGGCCGGCTACGGGATGACGACGACCGGGCGCTGTGCGCGCCGCGCCAGCCGGCCCGCCACCGAGCCGAAGATCCGGCCGACGATGCCCTGGGTGGAGCCCACCACGATCGCGTCGGCCGAGTACTCGCGGCCGACCTCCTCCAGCTCGTGGCAGATGTCCCCGCCGCGCTCGACGAGCACCCACGGGACCTCGGTGAGGTAGTCCGCGCAGGCGAGCTCCAGGCCGAGGACCTCGGTTCGGTGATCGGGCACATCGACGAAGACGGGCGGCTCGCAGCCTGCCCAGACAGTGGTCGGCAGCCGATTGGCGACATGGACGATGATCAGGCCGGAGCCCGATCTTCGGGCCATGCCGATGGCGTAGGCGAGGGCTCGTTCGCTGGAGGTCGAGCCGTCGAAGCCGACGACGACCCCGTGCCGGAACGCGGGATCGCAGGAATGACGTGTTTCTTCGACCGCCTGGGGGCCCGACTCGGGGTCGGCTACCTGCTTGCGGTCCGCGGGTTCAGGGATTTCGTGACCGGCCATCGGTGTCTCGGCGAAGAGAGTCCTCGTGAGGAGAGCGACTAGCGACTTGGGGAGCTGCGTCAGAGCTGTGTGAGAGCTGCGTCAGTGGGCGGTGTGGCGGTGTCCGGAACCATCTTCCCCACCCCTTACCCCCAAGGGTACGGCGCCACTCCTCCACGACCCAGACCCGCGCAAAGCGCGCGCGACGTTTCACGGAGCATGCCCGAGACCGCCCCGTATGGCAATGCCGGTTGCGCCGTACACCGACGTCACAGGAACCGCCACACACGATCGGTGACCGGTGGGACGCCGGTCCGGCCGGGCGCGCGGCCGCCTGCCGGACACCGAGGGGCCGGAGGGCCGGGCCCGTCGTCGGCCGTTGCCGATTCACCGTCGGGTCGACGTCGAATCGGTGTCGGGTCGACGTCGGGTCGCGGTCGGGTCGACGTCGGGTCGCGGTCGGGTCGACGTCGGGTCGCGGTCGGGTCGACGTCAGGTCGCGGTCGGGTCGACGTCGGGCTCGCCGTCGGTCCGTCGTCGGGTTGTCCGACCGCTCGGTACTGACCTCCGCGCCGCCCGGCGGACCCGGGAGGCGACACCGCGCCCGGACGCGTCCGGCCCCCCGTCCGGAACCCGCCGCGCGGTCGGCACGCCCGCACGCCCCCCCGGCCGGCGTCCGGACACCCCACCGCGGCCGCCCGCCCCCCTCCGGACCGGCCGAAGGGGGCGCATGGAGGCGGCCGCCTCTCCGGGGCGTGCGCCGGTTGAACGAATGATTTCCGCACACGCGACCGTATGTTTTCAGCCAACTTCATTCCCCAGCCAATCCCTTGCCGAAATGGCCGATCAACCCCCTTGCCAGCAGGCAGAAGGAGACCGCGCGGTACGCTTCCAACCAACGGGGACGGGCCATGAACGTCAGGCGCACTTCCCTGCACGACTCACGAGTGAAACGCTTCGTGATCGAATGCTTCCCGCCAGGTTGCCTTGTCGACATAAAGCCGGTTGGTGAACTTGTCACGACGGCACCACGGGACGCAGTAGATTCGATCTTGGGTGTCGAAGGCTGGGGACTCGTGCACGACCGAGGGGACAAGTGCAGGTGCGACAGGCCCGTAAGGACCAGGAAGACGCGAACACCGAGGGGGGCTTAGCGTCATGAGCCAGGACTCCGCCACCGCAACGGAGGCTGTACGGAAGCTGAGCGGGCGCCGGCGCCGGGAGGTCGTGGCCGTACTGCTGTTCAGCGGCGGCCCCATCTTCGAGAGCTCCATCCCGCTCTCCGTGTTCGGAATCGACCGCCAGGACGCGGGAGTTCCGCGCTACCGGCTTCTCGTGTGCAGCGGCGAAGAAGGACCGCTGCGCACCACAGGGGGGCTCGAACTCACCGCGCCCTACGGGCTGGAGGCGATCAGCAGGGCCGGCACCGTCGTGGTGCCCGCCTGGCGCTCGATCACCTCGCCACCGCCCGTGGAGGCACTGGACGCGTTGCGCCGCGCCCATGAGGAAGGGGCCAGAATCGTCGGGCTGTGCACGGGGGCCTTCGTCCTCGCCGCAGCCGGCCTGCTCGACGGCCGCCCGGCGACCACGCACTGGATGTACGCGCCGACGCTGGCCAAGCGCTATCCGTCGGTCCACGTCGATCCGCGCGAGCTTTTCGTCGACGACGGCGACGTGCTCACCTCCGCGGGCACAGCTGCGGGCATCGACCTCTGCCTGCACATAGTCCGCTCGGACCACGGCACGGAGGCCGCCGGGGCGCTCGCCCGCCGGCTCGTCGTGCCACCGCGGCGCAGTGGCGGCCAGGAGCGCTACCTGGACAGGTCTTTACCTGAGGAGATCGGCTCCGATCCGCTCGCCGAGGTCGTGGCCTGGGCCCTGGAGCATCTGCACGAGCAGTTCGACGTGGAGACGCTCGCCGCGCGCGCCTACATGAGCCGGCGGACCTTCGACCGGAGGTTCCGCTCGCTCACCGGCAGCGCACCGCTGCAGTGGCTGATCACCCAGCGGGTGCTGCAGGCGCAGCGGCTGCTGGAGACGTCCGACTACTCGGTCGACGAGGTCGCGGGGCGCTGCGGCTTCCGCTCGCCGGTCGCGCTGCGCGGACACTTCCGGCGCCAGCTGGGCTCCTCCCCCGCCGCGTACCGGGCCGCCTACCGGGCCCGTCGTCCGCAGGGCGGAAGTCCGGAGCCGGTCGGCCAGGTCACCGAACAGGTGGTGCCCGCCCAGGCCGGTCCCGGGAGCCGCCGCACCGTGGCGTCTCCCGCTCCCGCGGGCCAGTCCGCCGCTGTCCCGGCAGCTCCGGACCCGGGCCGCACCGAGCAGGGGAGGCCAGGGGCCGACGCGTACGCGACAGGGCGCCCGGCCCTGCCGGGGCAGCGGAGTGCCCCGTAGGGTGGGGCGCATGAACGACCGCATGGTGTGGATCGACTGCGAGATGACCGGGCTCTCGTTGACGGAAGACGCACTCATCGAGGTGGCCGCACTGGTCACCGACTCGGAGTTGAACGTGCTCGGCGACGGGGTGGACATCGTGATCCGCCCGCCGGACGCGGCCCTGGAGACCATGCCCGAGGTGGTGCGGCAGATGCACACCGCCTCGGGCCTGCTCGACGAGCTGGCCGGGGGCACCACCCTGGCCGACGCCGAGGAGCGGGTCCTGTCCTACGTGCGCGAGCACGTGAAGGAGCCCGGCAAGGCCCCGCTCTGCGGAAACACGGTCGGCACCGACCGCGGCTTCCTGCTGCGGGACATGCCGTCGCTGGAGGGCTACCTCCACTACCGGATCGTCGACGTCTCCTCGGTCAAGGAACTGGCCCGCCGCTGGTTCCCGAGGGCGTATTTCAACAGCCCCGAGAAGAACGGCAACCACCGGGCGCTCGCGGACATCCGTGACTCCATCACGGAGATGCGTTACTACCGCGAGGCGGTCTTCGTCCCGCAGCCGGGACCGGACTCCGAGCGCGCGAAGTCGATCGCTGCGCGGCTGTCGTCGCCCTCGGCCCAGGCGTAACAGAAACCCGCTGGTCACGGCCCTTCCGGGGGCCGCGACCAGCGGCCGGACAATGAGGGTACGAGCACCCTCCAAGACCCTGTACACTTTTTCTCGGCCGGTCGGAAAGACGACCGGACGTGGTGGGTATAGCTCAGACGGTAGAGCACCTGGTTGTGGTCCAGGATGTCGCGGGTTCGAGTCCCGTTACTCACCCTTGAAGAGGAAGCCCCTGATCCGCGGAAACGCGGATCAGGGGCTTCTTCGTGTTCTGAGCTGGCCAACCCGAGGTGGAGCGGCACATCTCCCTCATGGTGCACACCACCCGGTCGGGGCAGGTGATGCCGGCCACCATCGGGAATCTACCGCTGACGACGTTCGGGACCGGGTTCGCTGCAGGAAGCGGGCGAGCAGGGCCCGAAAACAGGGCGGTGGGCACGCCGACCGGCCCCTCCGAAGTCCACTGCCAATCGACACGGGCTGCTCTGGTGCATTGTTCAGGCCGCGATCGACGCCGATCCGCCCGCCGTCTGGTCACCCTCGGCCTGCCGCGCGTCGCGCTCCAGCCGGGCGTGGACGCGCACCCCAGCGCCCGGCGGCGCCCTCCGCGTCGGCCGGCAAGGGCGTCGCCCCTCCGAGCGTCCACCGCGTGAAAGCCCCTCACCGACAGGGCCAGGTTCTTCCCGACCTCGCCGGCGGCTCCGTTCCCCACCCCCGGCAGAAACGTGGTCAGCGCACCGAGTGCCACTACCTCCGGCACGTCGGCCCCTCCCCCTGATCGCCCGCGCCACTCCGGTCAGTCGGACCGGGCGGGGGTGCGGGACGGCCAGAAGTCGAGCAGGTCGCCCGCTGCCAGGCCCAGGGAGCGCTCGATGTCCGCCGGGGCGGTCTGCTGGAGGTGGTCGGCGGCCAGGGCGACCAGTTCGTGCCAGTAGCCGCGCAGGGTCGATTCCGACAGGTACATGGCCCGGCTCATCTCGCTGTAGGTCTGGCCGCGCGCCCGGCCCGCAAGAACCTGGCGCTGGCGGGGAGACAGGATGGTCAGCGAACCCTTGCGGACGAGGAGTTCGGTGAGCGCGACGAGACTCTGGGGAACCACGACCTGCCCTGCGGCGAACTGCTCGATGGCCTCGGCGACCTCGGGCAGGGGCGCGGACTTGCGGATCAGGCCGCGTGCGCCCGCGGCCAGGCAGGCCGCCAGGACGAATCGTCGTTCCTCCTGCGTGTAGAGGCAGACCCGGTACCCGGCGGCGACGAGATCGGTGACGGCCGCGACGCCCTGAGTGGTGTTCCGCTGGCCGCTATTCGCCAGGTGAAGGTCGAGGACGATGATGTCGGCGGCCGGGCGGGCGCTCAGGGCCTCCTCTGTCCGGGCGAAGGCGGCCACGAAGGTGACGCCGGGCAGCAGGGCGGGCAGCCCGAGCCGGATCGCGGTGGCGTCCTCTATGAGGATGGCGGTGACGCCGGTCATGGGCGGAGCTTCCCTTCGATGGTGATCCGGGTGCCCTGGCCAGGAGCCGAGGCAATGCCCGCGGTGAGTCCGTGCCGTTCGAGTTCGGCGATAACCTGACGGCCCAGCCCGGTGCCCAGGGCGCTGGTGGCAGTGTCGAAACCGATGCCGTTGTCGCGGATGGTGACGATCCAGCGGGCGCGGTCCCATTCGGTATCGGCGTGGACGATGACCATGGTGGCGCGGGCGTGGCGGCGGACGTTGTGCAGGACGCCGGCCACGGCGCCGCGCACCGCCTCGGCGGCGGCCGGATCCACCGTCACGCCGTCTGCCAGGTCCAGGGCCGGTTCGAGGCCGAGGTCCGCGAATCCCGCCATCCCTGCCTCCAGGACGTCGCGGAGCGCCACGTCGCCGGTCGCGCCCGGTGCACCGGCCGGGTACCGGCGCGGGGCGCCGGGTCCGTCGCTCAGGTACGCACGCATCCGCCGGATCTCGGCGGCGGCCTGCTCGCAGAGCTGGGCGCGCGTGGCGACGGGCAGGGTGGGGTCGGTGAGCAGGTGCATGATCGTGATGGAATCGTGCATGGTGAGCTCGGCGCGCCGTTTCTCCTCGTAGCGGGCGAGCGCGGCGATCTTGGCGCGTGCGGTGTCGGCGTCGGCGGCGACGCGGCGGATGTAGCGGACGACGATCCGCGCGACGCAGCCGAGGACCAGGAGGGTCAGAATGTTCCCGGCGATCGTCGATTGGCTGGCGAAGACGGCGGCCTCGGCGATGAAGAATATGTAGGCGGCGGTCACGACGGAGACCGCGGCGCACCAGGTGACGAAGCGCAGTCCCGCCATGCCCACCACCACGGCCACCGAGTACCCGGGCGCCCAGCCGATCCAGGTCCCGACGCGGTCCTGCACCGGCACCACGAGGGTGCCCAGGACGAGGAACATGGTGCACAGCGCCACATCCACGGTGACGCCGGCCATGGACAGCCCGCGGCGCCGCACCACGGCGACCAGGAGGACGACCACTGCGTTCCCGGCGGCGAGCAGCCACAGGACGAGGTAGAGAAAGGGGTTCGGGCTCACCTCCATGCCGTAGGGCAACGAAGGCAGCATCTGAAGGATCGTCCCGACGCGTGCGCAGCCGTAGGTGAGCTCGAGGACGTTCTCCACCCTTGCGGACGAAGTCGACGCCGTCAGTTGCCCTCGCGACACTTCACCCTGCCCGCCTCGTCCGCCATGCTCCCCGTGCACACGGCGACATTCTGTCCCAAGTTCCTTCTCCACACGCCTGGTTCGGTGAATGGGGGGCGGTTGCCCGGCGGCCTGCTGTGCTCACCCGCCACCGTCGCCGCGCCCGTCGCCGCGCCCGTCGCCGCGGCAGGTGCCGCGGAGGGAACCCTCCCGGAGGTGACAAGTCCGCGTTTTCGTTGGGTTGACGCTTCCGCGAGCCCCGTTCTTTGATGGCGGGACCGCCATCGGTGACGCACTGAGCTCGCTAGTGGTGGACGAACTCGGGCTTCCGCCCCCTCCATGTCCGTTTGGGAGCATCAGTGAACGCACACGTCCCCTCCGCTCGTTCGCGGATGTGTCCCGGGGGGGGACAGCGGGGCCGTGCTGGCTGCCCCTCCCGGCGGGCGCCGGGTTCCCGGCTGCCGCCGGATTCTCCTTGGCCGTGCCGCTGATGGCCGCGAGGGAGCGACCCCCGACCCACCCCTCTTGATTTCAGCGAATATTTTCACCGGCCCGCACAATGCCCTTTTCATAGGCGTATATGACGGCGTGCACCCGGTTACGCAACGCGAGCTTTCCCAACATGCGCTGAACATGGGATTTAACAGTACTTTCGCTGAGGAAAAGCGCCTCTGAAATCTCCGCATTCGAATAGCCACGGATGACGAGTTCCAGTACATCACGCTCTCTGCGAGTTATTCCGATGACTTCCAGGGGCGGCTCAGAAACACCTGCCTGCGTCACGTGGGCGGGCTCTTCGGCATGCAGTTCCTCGCTGTCGCGGTGCGGCACGACCAGCCGGTAGCCGGCACCGATCATGCGGACGGCGGCAGCGATGCACTCGGGGCTGGCCCGGTTGTCCAGCACGCCCCAGGAGCCCGCCGCCTGCCAGCTGTGCACCACCCGCTCCACGTGCGGCACCATGGCCAGCACCTTCGGGCTGGCCTCGGCACCACCGGCGATG
>CBRG010000519.1 GCA_000470535.1 Streptomyces sp. AW19M42 | reverse complement strand
GGGCCCGCCCACGCGGGAATGTCGGGGGCGCTGGTCGCGGGAATCGTCGTCGAGGGGGACGGCTTCCGCGGCTCCCAGTGAGGCGGAGGGGGCCGGGGAGCGCGTGACCGGCCGTCAGGCGGCTTTCTCAGTAGCGGTACTGGTCGTCGTGGCCGGTGTCGTAGCCGTTCGGGTACGGGGCTGGCTGGGCGGGCTGCTCCGGGGGCATCGGCGCGTAGTGCTGCTCGCCCTCGCGCTGCTGCGGCACCCAGACCCCGCCCGGAGGCGTCTCGGGCGCGTACTGCTCGGACTGGGCGTACGGGTCCGCGTACTGCGGCCGG
This sequence comes from Streptomyces sp. AW19M42, assembly GCA_000470535.1. Classification (GTDB taxonomy): domain Bacteria; phylum Actinomycetota; class Actinomycetes; order Streptomycetales; family Streptomycetaceae; genus Streptomyces. The sequence continues at coordinate 5,268 of CBRG010000519.1, read as the reverse complement.
CCGCCGTTGCCGTCGTGGTTGCCGTAGCTGTCGTACGTGCCGTACTGCGGGGCGCCCGCGGTCGTGCCGGTGCCGATGTACGGGTCGGAGTAGGCGGCGTACTGCTGCCCGGAGGTGCCGTAGTCGTACTGCCCGGCTCCCGCGTAACCGTCCTGGCCCGCGTAGGGGTCCTGGCCGGGGTAGCCGCTCTGGCTGCCGTAGGGGTCCTGGCCGCCGTAGACGTCCTGGCCCTGCGCCGGGTACGCGGAGTAGTCGGTGTAGGGGTCGTAGCCGGCGTACTGCGGCTGGCCCTGCGGCTGCCCGGGGCCCTGCTGCTGTTCCTGCCGGGACGGGGAGTCGGTGTAGACGCCGTACTGGCCGGTGTCGTCCGGCAGGGGCTCCGGCTCGTAGACCGCCGCCGGGTCCTGCGGGGCGTGGGACGGCTCCGGCGGCGTGCCGGGCTCGTACTCCGTCTCCAGGTCCGACACCTGGAGACGGGGCTCGCGGTCGGCGTTCCCACGGCGTCGACGGCGGCTCTCGCCGGGGCTGCCCCCTATGGCCCAGCCGGTCGAGAAACCGCGCCGGAACGAGAGCGTGACGTACGTCTGGCCCGTCGCGAAGGCGATCGCGCCGATCACGATCACGGGCACGGACGGCATCAGGACACCGATGACCACACCGACGAAGCCGGTGAAGGCGAGCAGACGCCAGCGGAGCCGCGCCTTGTACTGGAGCAGCACCTCTCCGAGCAGCCACAGCGCAACGATGCCGAACGCGATGTAGAGGACCGTCCAGCCCATGCCCGCCCCCTTACTACGGCCACCGCCCCGGATCTCGGCGGGTACGGCCGGTCACGACTGCTTGTGCAGTCCGAGATTTTCGTAGATTTCGAGCGTCGCCGTCGAGTTGTTCAGCGTGATGAAGTGCAGCCCGGGGACACCCTCGGAGAGCAGCTTCGCGCAGAACCGCGTTGCGAAGTCGATGCCAATGGAGCGTACAGCGGCGGGATCGTCCTTGGCGGCGAGGATGCGTTCTTTCAGGGCTGTGGGCAGGGTCGCGTTACTGAGCTGCGCGAATCGCTCCAATTGCCGGACGCTCGTGAGGGGCATCACCTCGGGAATGACAGGGGTGTCGCAACCGGCGGCGACCAACCGGTCACGCATCCGCAGATAGTCCTCGGGGTCGAAGAACATCTGGGTGATCGCGTAGTCCGCACCGGCGCGGCACTTGTCCACGAAATGCCGGATGTCGGTGTCCCAGTCGACCGAGCGCGGATGCATCTCGGGGAATGCCGCGACGCCGACGCAGAAATCCCCGGACTCCTTGATCAGCCGGACGAGATCCGCCGCGTAGCGCACGCCCTGCGGGTGCTCGACCCACGGGCCCATCGGATCACCCGGCGGGTCACCGCGCACGGCGAGGATGTTCCGGATCCCGGCGTCCGCGTACTGGCCGACCATGTTGCGCAGTTCGGCGATGGAGTGGTTGACCGCCGTGAGGTGCGCGACCGGGGTGAGGGTGGATTCGGCGGCGATGTCCTGGGTCGCCTTCACCGTCCCCGCCCGGGTGGACCCACCGGCTCCGTACGTCACCGAGACGAAGCTCGGCCCCACCGCCTCGATCCGGCGCAGCGCGTTCCAGAGGTTCCGCTCGCCCTTCTCGGTCTTGGGCGCCCAGAACTCGAACGAGTGCAGGGTCTTGCCGGTCGCGAGCATCTCACGCACGGTGCGCGCGTGATCTGTCCTGGTGGAGGGTGTGCCAAGGGCCATGACGGCAGGTTAACCAGGGCGTGACGGCCACCCAACCGAACTGGCGAGATTTGACCTAATTGACCGGTTCTTGTCCACGCTTCGGACATCGATGTCCCAAACACGCCCCTCGGAAAGGCCTGTCCCGTCCTCGGCGGGGACGCCGGATCACACGCCGGCGCGCGCCCGGATCCTCTCGGCCAGCCCGGCGGCGGCGGCGGCCGGATCCGCTGCCTCGGTGAGGGCCCGTACGACGACGACGCGGCGCGCTCCGGCGTCGAGCACCTCGTCGAGGTTGCCGGCGTCGATCCCGCCGATGGCGAACCAGGGGCGGGCCGGGGCGAGCGAGGCGGCGTAGCGGACGAGGTCCAGACCGGGTGCGTGGCGGCCGGGCTTGGTCGGGGTGGGCCAGCAGGGGCCGGTGCAGAAGTAGTCCACGCCGGGCTCGGCCACGGCGGCGTCGACCTCGGCCTCGGCGTGCGTCGAGCGGCCGATGACGACGTCCTGGCCGATGATCGCGCGGGCGGCGGGCACCGGCAGGTCGCCCTGGCCCAGGTGCAGCACGTCGGAGCCGATGGCGTGAGCCACGTCGGCCCGGTCGTTGACCGCGAGGAGCTTGCCGTGCCGCCTGCACGCGTCGGCGAGGACCGCGAGGTGTTCGAGCTCCTCGGCCGCCTCCATCCCCTTGTCGCGGAGCTGGACGATGTCCACTCCGCCGGAGAGCACCGCGTCGAGGAACCCGGGGAGGTCTCCCTGGCGCCTGCGAGCGTCCGTGCACAGGTAGAGCCGGGCGTCGGACAGCTGTGCGCGAGGCGTGGACATGGCGAAGATCCCCCGGGAGAGCGATGACGTCGGTCAGGTGGTGCGGAAGGGATGCGGGCCGCGCCGTGCGACCCGCATCCCCAGTACGGCAAAAGGTCAGACGGCGAGCGCCTGGGCGCGGCGCTTCACCTCCGTGCCGCGATTCTCACTCAGCGCCTGCGCGGGCGTGCCCGGCAGGCTCGGGTCGGGGGTGAAGAGCCATTCCAGCATCTCCTCGTCGGAGTAGCCGTCGTCCCTCAGGAGCGTCAGGGTCCCCGTAAGGCCCTTGACCACCTTGTCGCCGTCGATGAAGGCGGCAGGCACCTGGAGTGCGCGGTTCTCACCACGTCGTACGGCGATGAGCTGGCCCTCCTTGACCAGCTGCCGTACACGCGTCACCTGAATATCGAACATTTCGGCGATATCGGGAAGGTGGAGCCAGGCAGGGACGAGAGCATCGATCTTTGCGTCAATCTCGGTCACGGGACAAGCCTGCCATCCCGGGCTGACAGCCGAAACCCGGACTCCGCCCTTGAGGGCCCGGCGCACCCTGTCGGCGGTGCGGCCAGGGCCTGTCCGGCGGACAGGCCCTACTGGCGTACGGCCGACTTCAGCGGCACCGAGGCGTCACCGGCCAGCCCGGGATCGAGCGGTGTCCCCGCCTCGATGAGCTTGCGCCCCTGGATCAGGTCGCGCGGCCGGCCGACGGAGAGCACCGCGACCAGCACGCCGTCCCGCAGCCAGCACACCGACCAGGCGGGTCCGTCCGGGTCGCCGCGCCACAGCAGGGTGTCCGCGCCCTCGTGGTGGCCCGCGTACTGCACGAACCTGCCGAACTGCTCGGACCAGAAATAGGGCACGGGGTCGTAGGCGGGCGGCTCCGCCCCGCCCGGCGACGTCCCGACGATGTGGGCGGCCGCGGTCCTCGGCCCCTGGAGGGCGTTGTCCCAGTGGTGGACCAGCAGCCGCGCCCCGTAACGCGCGGAGGGGAAGGAGGCGCAGTCGCCCACGGCGTACACATCGGGCAGCGAGGTGCGCAGCGCCGCGTCGGCGGTCACAGAGCCGTCGGGCCCGAGCGCGACGCCGGAGCCGGCCAGCCAGCCGGTGGCGGGGCGTGCGCCGATCCCGACGACGACGGCGTCGGCCGGCAGGCCGCGGCCGTCCGTCAGGAGCACCCGGCCGGGCTCGACTCCGGCCCCCCGCGCCCCGGTCAGGAGCGTGGCGCCGCACTCCGCGTACCAGGCGGCCATCGGGGCGGCGACCTCGGCGGGCAGGGCGCCCGCGAGGGGGCGTTCCGCGGCCTCGACGACGGTGACCTCGCAGCCTGCGGAGCGGGCCGCGGTGGCGAACTCGGCGCCGATCCAGCCCGCGCCGACGACCACGACGGCGTGCCGCGCGTCCAGGACGGGCCGCAGCCGCGCCGCGTCGTCCAGGGTGCGCAGCAGGTGGACGCCGGGCACCCCCTCGGAGCCGGGCAGCACGACGGGTTCGGCTCCGGTGGCGATGACCAGGACGTCGTAGGGGACGGGCCCCTTCGAGGTGTCCAGCTCGTGGTCGGCGGCGCGCAGACCCGTGACCTCGCTGCCCAGCCGCAACTCGATGCCGAGTGTCTCGAAGTCGATGTCGAAGGCGGATTCCTCGGCCTTGCCGAGCAGCACCGCCTTGGACAGCGGTGGACGGTCGTAGGGCTGATGGGGTTCGGCGCCGATGAGGGTGAGGGTGCCGGTGAAGCCCTGTTCCCGCAGGGCCACCGCCGTCTGCACGCCCGCCATGCCCGCGCCGACGACGACCACCCGCCGCCCGGCCCGCTCCGACTCCCGCTCCGGCCGCTCTGCCCGCTGCTGCTCGTTCACCCGACCACCTTAATCAACTGACGGCCCGTCAGGAGAGGGGTCCCTCACCGTCCTCGTACCGCCGGCCTCCTGCTTTACCCGGTCCGGGGGGCGGGGTCTAGGGTGGCCCACGTAAAAGACTCGCGGGAGCCCGGACGCACCGGGCTGAGAGGGAGGCTGGGGCGGCCTCCGACCGTACGAACCTGATCCGGGTCATGCCGGCGAAGGGAGGGGCTGGATGCCCATGCCTGTCCACCGCACGAGCGGTTCCGACGTCCTCGTCATCGGGGGCGGCCTCATCGGCCTGGTCACCGCCTGGCGGGCCGCGCAGCGCGGTCTGACCATCGCGGTCGTCGATCCCGATCCGGGCGGCGGGGCCGCCCGGGTCGCGGCCGGAATGCTGGCCGCCGTCACCGAACTGCACTACGGCGAGGAGATGCTGCTGGGTCTCAACGTCGCCTCCGCCGCGCGCTATCCGGCGTTCGCGGCCGAGCTGGAGGCGGCGAGCGGGCAGGACATCGGCTTCCGCGCCTGCGGCACCCTGGCCGTCGCGCTGGACACGGACGACCGCGCCCACCTGCGGGAGCTGCACGAGCTGCAGCGCCGCTCCGGGCTGGAGTCGCAGTGGCTCACCGGCCGGGAGTGCCGGCGCCTGGAGCCGATGCTCGCGCCGGGCGTACGCGGCGGGCTGCGGGTCGACGGCGACCACCAGGTCGACCCGCGCCGGCTGTCTGCCGCGCTGCTGACGGCGTGCGAGCGGGCCGGGGTCGTCTTCCACCGGCAGCGGGCCGAGCGGCTCTCCGTGGAGCGCGACCGGGCCACCGGGGCGGTGCTGGCCGACGGTTCGGAGCCGGCGGCCGACCAGGTCGTGCTCGCCGCCGGCAGCCTCAGCGGCCGGCTCGCGGGGG
>CBRG010000518.1 GCA_000470535.1 Streptomyces sp. AW19M42 | reverse complement strand
GGTCCGCGGGCCGGTCCTGGCCGTAGGTGGCCAGCAGTGCCTGCGCCTCGATCGGGTCACCGAGCGAGGTGCCCGTGCCGTGCGCCTCGACCACGTCCACGTCCGGCGCGGACAGCTGGGCGTTCGCCAGCGCTGCCCGGATGACCTGCTGTTGGGATGGGCCGTTGGGCACGGTCAGGCCGTTGGACGCGCCGTCCTGGTTGACGGCCGTGCCGCGCACCACCGCCAGGACTCGGTGCCCGTCGCGCACGGCGTCGGAGAGGCGTCCGAGGACCAGCAGGCCGGCGCCCTCCGACCAGCCGGTGCCGTCGGCGTCGTCGGAGAACGCCTTGCACCGGCCGTCGGTCGCCAGGCCCTGCTGGCGGCTGAATTCGAGGAACATGCCGGGCGTCGACATCACGGTGACGCCGCCGACGAGGGCGAGGGAGCATTCGCCGGAGCGCAGCGACTGGACGGCCATGTGGAGCGCCACCAGGGAGGAGGAGCAGGCCGTGTCAACGGTGACGGCGGGGCCCTTGAGTCCGAGGGTGTAGGCGATGCGGCCGGAGGCGACGGCCATGGAGTTGCCGGTGAGGAGGTAGCCCTCGACGCCCTGCGGGAGTTCGGTCAGCTGGGAGCCGTAGCCGGTGGAGGCGGCGCCGACGAAGACACCGGTGTCGGTGTTCTTCAGGGTGGTGGGGTCGATGCCCGCGTGTTCGAAGGCCTCCCAGGACGTCTGGAGCAGCATGCGCTGCTGCGGGTCCATGGCGAGGGCCTCGCGTGGGCTCAGGCCGAAGAAGACGGGGTCGAACTCGGTGGCGTCGTAGGTGAAGCCGCCCTCGCGGGCGTGGCTGGTGCCGGGCAGGGTCGAGTCGCGGCCGAAAAGGCTTTCCAGGTCCCAGCCCCGGTCGCGGGGGAAGGCGGACATGCCGTCGCCGGCCCGGTCGAGGAGCTGCCACAGCTCCTGTGGGGAGCGGACGCCGCCGGGCAGCCGGCAGCCCATGCCGACGATGGCGATCGGCTCGGTGTTCGCGGCCTCGATCTCCCGCAGCTTGCGGTGGGCCTGGCGGAGGTCGCCGGTGACCTTCTTCAGGTAGCCGAGCAGCTTCTGCTGCTCGCCGTCAGCACTCACAACCGGGTTCTCGCTCAAGACGTCCCACCAAATTCGCCGTCGATCATTCTGAAGAGTTCGTCGGCTGTCGCCGACTCAAGCGCGTCGGCCTCGCCGTCGCCCGAGGGTTCGTCGGTGTCGCTCGTGGCGGCCCATTTCTCTGCCAGTGCCCGCAGGCGACGTTGCACCGTGTCGTCCGCGGCCGGGCCGGAGCCGGCCAGTCTGTCGAGGGTCCGCTCCAGTTGTTCGATCTCGTCGAGGGCCGTGCGGGCGCTCGGCGCCGGGTGAGGTGTGCCGGAGGCTGCGGCGTCGTCGTCCGGTGCGGTGTCCGGGACGAATTCGGCGAGCAGGTACTCCACGAGCGCGCCAGGTGTCGGGTAGTCGAAGATCAGCGTCGCCGGCAGCCGGGTGCCGATCATGGTGCCCATCCGGTTGCGCAGTTCGATGGCGGTGAGTGAGTCGAAGCCCTGGAAGGCCTGTTCCGGTTCGATGTCCTGGGCCGACTCGTGTCCGAGGACCGCGGCCGCCTGTTCGCAGACCAGGTCGATCAGGTGGTCGGCCCGGTCCGCGGCGGGCATGGTGCGCAGCCGGTCCGCGAGTGCGGCGGCCGGATCCGCGACGGCCGCGGTGGCGGCCTGGGTACGCCGTGGTGCGGCGTTGCCCGCGAGGTGGCGCAGCATCGGTGGTACGGGTCCGGCGGCGAAGGCCTGCGCGGAGGTGTCCAGGCGCATCGGGAGCAGGGCGGCCTCGTCGGCGGTCAGGGCGAAGTCGAGCAGGCTGAGGCCCGCTTGCGCGTCGAGCGGCCGGAGCCCGGCCTGCTCCATGCGGGAGAGGTCGGTGTCGGTGAGGTGTCCGGTCATGCCTCGGTCGGCCACCCACGGTCCCCAGGCCAGCGCGACGGCGGGGACGCCGCGGTGGCGTGCCCAGCGGGCGAACTCGTCGAGGAAGGCGTTCGCGGCCGCGTAGTTGGCCTGACCGGCGCCGCCCAGGGTGCCGGCCGCGCCCGAGAAGAGGACGAGTGCCGTGAGGTCGGCGTCCTTCGTCAGCTCGTACAGGTTCAGGGCCGCGTCCGCCTTGGGCCGCAGGGTGGTGTCCAGGCGTTCGGGGGTGAGGAAGGGGATGACCCCGTCGTCGACCACCCCGGCGACGTGCACGACCGCGGTGAGCGGGTGGGCCGTCTCTACGGTGGCGAGGGTGCGGGCCAGTGCGGCGCGGTCGGCCGCGTCGCACGCCTCGATCCGTACGTGGGCGCCGAGCTTTTCGAGTTCGGTGACGAGGTCTGCGGCGCCCTCGGCCTCCGGTCCCCTGCGGCTGGTGAGCAGCAGGTGGCGGGCGCCGTACTGTTCGACGAGGTGGCGGGCCACGTAGTGGCCGAGGCCTCCGGTGCCGCCGGTGACCAGTACGGTGCCGTCCGGGTCCGGGCGCCTGGGCAGGGTGAGTACCACCTTGCCGATGTGCCGGGCCTGGCTGACCTGCCGGTACGCCTCCGGTGCCCGGCGCACGTCCCAGGTGGTCAGTGGCAGCGGGCTCAGTGCTCCCGCTTCGATGAGGGCCAGTACCTCGGTGAGCATCTCTCCGATGCGTTCGGGTCCGGCCTCGATGAGGTCGAAGGCCGCGTAGGTCACGCCCGGGTGCGCCCCGGTGATGCTCTCCGGGGTGCGGATGTCGGTCTTGCCCATCTCGACGAACCGGCCGCCGCCGCTGAGCAGCCGTAGTGAGGCGTCCACGTATTCACGGGCCAGCGAGTTGAGTACGACGTCGATGCCGCCGGTACCGGCCGCTGTCCGGAAGTGCTCCTCGAAGTCCAGGTCACGGGAGGAGGCGAGGTGGGCGTCGTCGATGCCGAGGGAGCGCAGGGTGTCGTGCTTGCCCTGGCTGGCGGTGCCGAACACCTCGGCTCCGAGGTGCCGGGCGAGCTGGGCGGCGGCCATGCCGACGCCGCCTGCGGCGGCGTGCACGAGGACCGACTCGCCGGGCTTGAGCCCCGCCAGGTCGACCAGTGCGTAGTAGGCGGTCAGGAAGACCACCGGGACGGACGCGGCCTGCTCGAAGGACCAGCCCTCGGGTATCGGGGCGATCATTCTCCGGTCCGCGACGGCGACCGGTCCGAACGCCTTGCCGAACATGCCGAGTACGCGGTCGCCGGGCACGTACCCGGTGACGTCCGGGCCCACTTCGGTGATGACTCCGGCGCCTTCGACACCCATCGGGCCGGGTTCTCCGGGATACATGTCGAGTGCGTTCAGTACGTCCCTGAAGTTGAGTCCGGCGGCCCGTACCGCCACCCGGACCTGGCCCGGTGCGAGCGGTTCCAGCAGCTCGGGGTCGGCGGCGAGGGTGAGGTTCGCCAGGCTGCCGCGCCCGGTGCTGTCCAGCCGCCAGGCCTCGGCGCCTGCTGGGGGCAGCAGGGTGTCGTCCGGGGCCGGGCGCACGAGCCGTGCGGCACGTATCGCACCGTCGCGGATGACGGCCTGGGGTTCGTCCGACGCGAGGAGCGCGGCGAACAGGCCGGCCGACGCCACGGCGGGCGGGTCGTTCGCGTCGAGGTCGACGAGCACGAACCGGCCCGGGTCCTCCGACTGTGCCGAGCGCACCAGGCCCCACACGGCGGCGGCCGCCGGATCGCCCGGTCCCTCGGGATCGCCGGCCGCGACGGCGCCGTGGGTGACGAGGACGAGCCGTGCGGACGCGAACCGGCTGTCCGCGAGCCAGCGCTGGAGCAGGGCGAGAGCGCGGACGGTCAGGGCCCGGGTGTCGGCCGCGATCGTGTCGGTGGAGGCCTCCCCCGGGGTGTGCGCCGTCGCACCGGAGCACGGCACGAACAGCACCTCGGGAAGCGGTCCGTCGGCGCCCAGCGCGTCCAGGTCGGGGACGAGGCGCGCCGCCAGCGCGTCCGCGAGCCCCGTTCCGTCGAGCCCGGTCTCCTCATCGCCGAGGACCGCCCACGGCCGGCCCGCAGCCGGGCTGTCACCGGAGACCGGCAGGGTCACGGGCAGCCAGTCGAGCCGGAACATGTCCTGCGGGTAGGCCGTGGTACGCGAGGAGGCGTGCAGCTGCTCGGCCGACACCTGGCGCATCGCCAGGGACTCCACGTGGGCGACCGGCTGTCCGGTGCCGTCCGCGATGGCCAGGGCCAGCGCGTCGGGCCCGGCCTGCGTGAGCCGCACGCGCAGGCTCGACGCACCGTGGGCGTACAGGCAGACACCGGACCAGGAGAACGGCAGTCTGCTCCGGCCGCTGCCGTCGAGCGCGACGAACGTCAGCGCCTGGAGTGCGGCGTCGAGCAGCGGCGGGTGCAGCCCGTAGGCGGCGGCATCGGTGGCGTGCGGCTCGCTCAGAGCGACCTCCGCGAACACCTCGTCCCCGGCGCGCCAGGCCTGGCGCAGCCCCTGGAACGAGGGGCCGTAGGCGAATCCGCCCTGCCGGTACATCTCGTAGAAGTCGGATACGTCGATGGTCTCGGCGCCGGGCGGCGGCCAGGAGGCGAGGTCGAAGTCCGGTTCCGGCCGGCCGCCGCCGAGGAGCCCCGTCGCGTGCAGGGTCCAGGGAGCGTCGGCCGGTGCGTCGTCGGGCCGCGCGTGCAGCTTCAGCGGGCGCAGGCCGGACGCGTCGGGAGCACCGACCTGGAGCTGGAGCTGCACCGTGCCGTCGGCGGGCAGCACCAGCGGGGCCGCCAGCGTCAGTTCCTCCACCCGGTCGCAGCCGACCTCGTCGGCTGCCCGGATCGCGAGTTCCAGGAATCCGGTGCCGGGGAAGAGGATGGTACCCATCACCTCGTGGTCGGCGAGCCACGGCAGATCCCGTACGCCGATCCGTGCGGTGAACAACCGCCCGTCGTCCCCGGCCAGCGCCACGGCGGCGCCGAGCAGCGGGTGCCCGGCATCAGCGAGCCCGGCCGCCGACACGTCGCCCGGCCGCGAGACCGGGGGCTGCGGCCAGTAGCGCTGGTGCTGGAAGGCGTAGGTGGGCAGGTCGACGGTACGGGCGCCGGTCGGCGCGTAGAAGGCCGCCCAGTCGACGTCAGCACCGTCTGCCCAGAGCCG
>CBRG010000517.1 GCA_000470535.1 Streptomyces sp. AW19M42 | reverse complement strand
CGGCTTCGGTGCGCAGCGGATTGATCTCCGAAACGGCACCGACAAACGTGGTCTTACCCACGCCGAACCCGCCTGCCACCACGATCTTCGCCGAGGTGGTGGCACGGGCAGCACCGCCACTAGAGCTTGCGAAGTCCACTGAGCACCCTTTCGAGCAGTGTCACATCCGGCGTGCCGCCGGCCTCTCCGTTGCCCGGCTGGTGGATGGCCACCATGCCGGCTTCCGCCAGGTCCGCGACGAGGATGCGGGCCACACCGAGCGGCATCGACAGCAGTGCCGACACCTCGGCCACCGACTTGACCTCACGGCACAGGTGGCAGATCCGCTGGTGCTCGGGAAGCAGCGTTCCCAGGTGCGCGGGATCGGCCGTGGTGCTGACCAGCGCCTCTATCGCTAGCTGGTAGCGGGGTCGGGTCCGGCCGCCTGTCATGGCGTACGGACGAACCAGCGGCTGGTCGCCTTCACCTTCGTACGACGCGTGGTTCAGCGCGCCGTACGGATCGGGTGAGGCGGGTGGCGGGGTCATGAATCCTCCGGGCGTGACAGCAGGATGTCGGCTTGCCGTCGGAAGGGGGCCGGTGGGGGCTGTAAGCGGCCGGACGGGCGAGGGTTGATTGCAATACCTTGGGTAATCGTCTGTGTCACCGATTCACGGCCGCCTAATGGAGCAGGCTGCCCTGGAGCTCGGCACGGAGGTCCGGGGTGAGGACAGTGCCCGCCCGGTCCACCAGCAGAGCCATTTCGTACCCGACCAGACCGATGTCGGCGTCCGGATGGGCGAGTACGGCAAGTGAGGAACCGTCCGAGACGGACATCAGGAAGAGGAACCCGCGCTCCATCTCCACCACGGTCTGGCTGACGGCGCCGCCTTCGAAGATGCGGGAGGCGCCGGCGGTCAGCGAGGTCAGGCCGGAGGCGACAGCCGCCAGCTGGTCGGCGCGGTCGCGCGGGAAACCTTCGGACATCGCCAGCAGGAGTCCGTCGGCGGAGACCACCACCGTGTGCGACACCCCGGGGGTGTTGTCCACGAAGTTGGTGATCAGCCAGTTCAGATTCTGCGCGGCCTGACTCATCGGGCTCAACTAACGCTCCTGCTGGTGAGTGGGGCCGATGGGGAAACTGCCGGTCGACTGGCCGTTGTTGGCCTGACGACCCTGCTGGATGCCCCGGCGGAGATTGGTAAGACGCCCGCGCACATCATCGGGCGCACGCGAGACCTGGGGACCGGACTGGTGGTTCTGCTGCTGGGCGGTGCCCGGCACCAGGTTGGCACGCGGTACCCGGCGAGGCAGACCGGAAGTGGTAATTCCGCCTGCTGCGGGCTTCTTCACCCGCTCCGCCTGCCGGACGAGTTCGTCGTTCGGCGAGGCGCGCCAGGAGCTCGTGAGGCCGTTGGTGTCGGCCGGTCCGCGCTGCGGAGCGGGACGCTCGTCGGCGGGCTGCTGTGGGAAGCCGGGTGCCTGCGGCGCGGCGGGCTGCTGCTGGTTCGGCTGCTGCCCGTGCTGCTGGCCGTTCTGCTGCGGACCGTGGAACCAGTTCGTCTCCAGCGTGTCGTACAGCGGCGTACGGCCGTCGCCGGGCCCGGAGGCCGGCGGAAGCGCCTCGGGCTGCTGCGGCAGGGCCGGCCGGTACTGCGGGTCCTGCGGCGCGACGGGCGGCCGCGGAGCACCGAAGTCCTCGTTGTCTCGGTCGCGCCGGACCGGTCCGGGCTGTCCCTGTCCCTGGCCCAGCCCCTGGTCCTGCGGCTGGCCGAAGTCGGGGCGGGGGAACTGCGCGGTGCTCGCCGGGTCCGGCATCTGCGCACCCGGCGCGGGCGCCGAGAAGTCCGGGCGGGCGAACTCCGAGGTGGAGCCGGGTCCCTGCCGGTCGTCCATCGGCCGGCGAGGGGTGAGCGGCGGCGGGCTCAGCGGCCGCTGGAAGTGGTTGGCGGACTCGGGCTCCTCGTGACCGCGGGGGGCGTCGAGCGGGGAGCGCTGCTGGGGCGCGGACTGGTCCTCCGAGCCCCAGCTGGTGGCCTGAGGGCGCTGCGGAGCGGGGAATCCCCTGTTCGGCGCGCCCGACGCCGGGTTGCCACCGGGCAGCTCCGCACGCGGACCGCCGACCGGGGGCAGCTGGCGGCCGTTCTCGCCGGGGCCGCCGGGCTGCTGGAAGCCACCGCCCTGGCCTGCCGGGTTCTGCCGGCCGGGGCCGCCTCCCTGGCCCTGGTTGTTGCGCTCCGGACGCCGCTGACCGAACAGATCGGGCTGACCCGAGTCCGTACGCCCGGCGCCGTCGCCCTGGCCGCGGGCGCCCAGCCGGGCACCGCCGCCGAAGGCGCCGGAGAGGCCGCCGCCCTGACGAGGCGGCTCCTGACGTGAGCCGTCCTGCGGCTGCCGGGCCTGCGGGCCGGTACCGGAGAGCCCGCTGCTCTGGAAGCCGGAGCCCTTCTGACCGGGCC
>CBRG010000516.1 GCA_000470535.1 Streptomyces sp. AW19M42 | reverse complement strand
CGTAACCGGGGCTCCGCCCCGGGCCCCGCTCCTCAAATGCCGGAGGGGCTGGAAGTGATGGCTGGGCCGGAGGAACGGAGGGGGAGGGGAGGTGGAAGGGCAGGAGGGGCTGGAAGGTGGGTGTGCGGGCCTGTGAGGGCTTGCGGTGGCTTGTGGGTATGGATTGATAGTGAGGACCGTGGTCGGGCTCGTACGGGCCGGTGGCGGGTGTCTGCGTGGTTGGGGTGGGCCGGCCTGGCATGGCTTGCGTTGAGGTTGCTTGAGGCCCGGTCCGCGTTCAGGTGGGTCGGGTTGAGGTGGGTTGGGTCGAGGTGGCCTGGTCCCGGTCCGGTCCGGTCCGCACGTTGCGGTGGATCGGGCCGCACCGGGACCGATGTCGTGGGTGGGCTCCTTCGGTCAGGGGTGGCGGGCCGGGGCGCTGCCCAGTTCTACTGCGGCGCAGCGCCAGCGGAGGTCGGGGCCCTGTTCCAGGCGGAAGGCCATGGCCCGGACCTGTTCGCCCGCCGCGATGCTCGCGCAGGCCTCCACCACGCCGGGGGCCGGCTGGGCGCCCCGGCACATGCGGATCACCGGGCGGGCGCCGTGGCTCCTGAGCGGTGTGGCGGGGGCCAGTTCGGCGAGCTGGTCGTAGGCCTCACCGATGGTGTGGCCGAGCATCCAGTGGACGGGGCGCTGGCCGCTGAGGACGGCCAGGAGGCGTTCCGCGAACCACTGGTGGGGGCGGACGCGCCGTGGCGTCCGGAGGCGTTGCGAGGGGACGGTCTCGGGCCTGCGTGCGTCGTGCCGTCCGGCGGGCCGGGTCCTGTTCATGGTCACTGCTCATCGCCCCCGTGCTTCAGAGGCCCGGCAAATACCGGGCGGTAACTTCTGCTGTGGACCTTCTACGGGGGCGGCGGACCGGCCGCAAGCGTCCGAGGGCCCGGGGAAGCGGGCCCGGAATTCACCTATCCGGGTGGCGGACCAGGTGCGGAGCGGGGAGCGGGGGCGGGGCGGGCAGGGTGAGCCACGGTTGCCGGGTGGACGGGGCGGGGCCCGTACAGGTAACCCCAAAGGGGGACGCCGCACGTATCCTGAGGGCGTCTCCGACTACGAAAGCGGCCAAGCCATGCGCGTGTACGTCCCCCTGACCCTCTCCGGTCTCGCAGCGGCGCACCGGGCGGGCGAACTGGGCCCAGGACCGCTCACCGCCTACGCGGTGACCCCCGGGCTGCGCGAGTGGTACGTCTCCGACGACATCGAGGAACTGGAGTACGCGGCGCTCAACCGGGCCGCGTCCGCCTCGCTGCGGCTGATCGCCGGGGACCCCGGCGTCGCCCGCCGCCGCGTCGTCGTCGCGGTCGACGTGCCGGACGGGGACGCGGTCGCCGACCCGGACCACATCCTGGATGCCTCGTCGCTCGGTGAGGTCACGATCGCGTCCGCGGTGGCGCTGTCGAAGGCGGCCGCGGTGCACGTCGACTCGGACGAGGCCGACAAGGACGTCACGGCGGCCGCGGCCGCGCTGGGGGCGGCGGACCTCGGTGACGACGACGCCCAGTTCACCGTGGACGGCGCGGAGGACCACGAGCTCCTGTGGTTCGGGATCCAGGAGATTCCGAACCTGATCGGCTGAGGGAGAGCCCGAGGAAGAGGCCAGGGGAGGCCGAGGAGCGGCTGCCTCGCCGGCTGTCAGTGCCGGCGGGTATTTTTCTTGGCATGGGGACGCAGGGGAAATACCGCACACATCTGGTCTGGGACTGGAACGGCACGCTGCTCGACGACAACCTGGTGGTCGTCGGCGCGACCAACGCCGCGTTCGGGGAGGTCGGCGTGGCGCCGATCACCCTGGAGCAGTACCGGGAGATGTACTGCATACCGATCCCCCGGTTCTACGAGCGGCTGATGGGCCGGCTGCCCACCGAGACCGAGTGGGACCAGATGGATCTGGTCTTCCACCGCCACTACACCGAGCAGCGCGGGGGCTGCGGGCTGACGGCGGGGGCCGCGGAACTGCTCGCGCAGTGGCAGCAGGCCGGCCGGAGCCAGTCCCTCCTGAGCATGTACGGGCACGACGAACTGGTCCCCGTGGTGCGGGGATACGGCATCGAGCCGCGTTTCGTGCGCGTCGACGGCCGCACCGGGCGCTCCGGAGGCAGCAAGGTGCAGCACATGGAGCGGCATTTCGCGGCGCTGGACGGGGTATCCCCGGAGCACGCGGTGATCATCGGTGACGCGGTCGACGACGCGGTGGCTGCCGCCCACGTCGGCGCGAGAGCGGTGCTCTACACCGGCGGTTCGCACAGCCGGACCAGCCTGGAAGTGGCCGGGGTGCCCGTCGTGGACACCCTGGCCGAAGCGGCGGCCCTGGCCGTGCGGCTCGTCGCGTAAGGAGACAGCGGGAGTGGCAGCGGCGCCCACGTGGCCCGTCGTCAGGTGATCGGGGCCTTCGCGCGGAGCACGGTCAGGAACTCACGCATCCAGGCCGAGTGGTCCGGCCAGGCGCGGGACGAGATCAAGGTGCCGTCCACCACGACCTCGTTGTCCTGGAATTCGGCTCCGGCTGACTCCATGTCCGGTTCCAGCGCGGGATAGGCCGTGACCCGGCGGCCCTTCAGCGCGCCCGTCGCGGCCGTCATCAGCGGGCCGTGGCAGATCTGGGCCACCGGGCGGTCCGTGTCGAAGAAGGCCTTGAGGATCTCGCGCAGCCGGGCGTCGTTGCGGAGGTATTCGGGGGCGCGCCCGCCCGGGACGACGACGGCCACGTAGTCGTCCGGGTCGACATCCGCGAAGGCCAGGTCTGCGGGCCAGGTGTAGCCGGGCTTCTCCGTGTACGTGTCGAATCCGGGCTCGAAGTCGTGGACCACGAAGCGGAGTGTCTTACGGGTGGGGGCGGCGATGTGGACCTCGTACCCCTCCTCAAGGAGCCGCTGGTACGGGTAGAGGACTTCGAGGGACTCGGCGGCGTCGCCGGTCACGATCAGGATCTTCGGTGCCATGGCGGGGCTCCCACGGTTCGTCGGCCTGTTCCGGATGTGGGCTCCGGGATCCTGTTTACGGGTACCGGAGCCGGATACCAGAGTGCGACAGCGCGGCTCG
The DNA here is from genome assembly GCA_000470535.1 of Streptomyces sp. AW19M42. Lineage (GTDB taxonomy): Bacteria > Actinomycetota > Actinomycetes > Streptomycetales > Streptomycetaceae > Streptomyces. Next base: position 5,537 of record CBRG010000516.1, on the reverse strand, counting down.
ACGCGCTGTCCGGACTGTCAAAGTCTGGGGCTTTCTTTTGTACACATACGGCTCGTGACGGTGACCGGGGCGGGGGAGATAGCCTGGACCCCGTGATCAGCGCGATAGCCCTCGGGGGCAGCGAAGCCCCCGGCCTTCGCCCGGAGTGCCACAGCACCCGGGCCCCGACTGATCCCCTCAGCCCGGCCCGAACGCCAAAAATGGCCAATAAGGTCCCGGGCATCTCTCATTGCGGCATAGCGTCGACTCAGACCGGAAACCCCGTGTCGTGGCGGTACGTCGTCTTTTTCACCTACGTCACGCAACGGCGCGCGACAGGAGCCAGAGGACATGCAGACCAAGCTGGACGAAGCCAAGGCCGAGCTGCTCGCACGGGCCGCCAAGGTAGCTGACAACAGCCCGGGCGGTGGTGTCGGTGGCCTGGGGGGTTCCCCCCGGGTGCACGTCGCGGCCACCGGGGCCGACAACGGCGACGGGGCCGGGCAGGAGCGTTCGGGCCAGGACGCACTGCTCGCCTACCTCCAGCGCTACTACCTCCACACCGCTCCGGAGGACATCGGCGGCCGGGACCCGGTCGACGTCTTCGGCGCCGCCTCCTCGCACTACCGGCTGGCGGAGAACCGCCCGCAGGGCACGGCGAACGTCCGGGTGCACACCCCGACCGTCGAGGAGAACGGCTGGACGTGCACGCACACCGTCGTCGAGGTCGTCACGGACGACATGCCGTTCCTGGTCGACTCCGTCACCAATGAGCTGTCCCGCCAGGGACGCGGCATCCACGTCGTGATCCACCCGCAGGTCCTCGTCCGGCGCGATGTGGCCGGCAAGATGATCGAGGTCCTCACCGACGGCGCCGGCATCTCGACCGGGTCCCAGAACGGGCGCAAGAACGCCAAGGGGGCCAAGGACGCCAAGGCCGAGCTCCCGCACGACGCGCTCGTCGAGTCCTGGATCCACGTCGAGATCGACCGCGAGTCCGACCGCGCCGACCTCCAGCAGATCCAGGCGGACCTGCTGCGTGTGCTGTCCGACGTACGGGAGACCGTCGAGGACTGGGAGAAGATGCGGGACGCCGCGCTGCGCATCGCCGACGACCTGCCCGGCGAACCGCTCGACGACCTCGCCGACGAGGAGGTGAACGAGGCCAGGGAGCTGCTGCGCTGGCTCGCCGCCGACCACTTCACCTTCCTCGGCTACCGCGAGTACGAGCTCAGGGACTCCGACGCGCTGGCCGCCGTTCCCGGCACCGGCCTCGGCATCCTGCGCTCCGACCCGCACCACACCGAGAACGAGGCGCACCCGGTCAGCCCCTCCTTCGACCGGCTGCCCGCCGACGCCCGTGCCAAGGCCCGGGAGCACAAGCTCCTCATCCTGACGAAGGCGAACAGCCGGGCGACCGTGCACCGCCCCAGCTACCTCGACTACGTCGGCGTGAAGAAGTTCGACGCCGAGGGCAACGTCATCGGCGAGCGCCGCTTCCTCGGACTGTTCTCGTCCGCCGCCTACACCGAGTCCGTGCGCCGGGTGCCCGTCGTCCGCCGCAAGGTCGCAGAGGTGCTGGAGGGCGCGGGCTTCACGTACAACAGCCACGACGGCCGCGACCTGCTCCAGATCCTGGAGACGTACCCGCGCGACGAGCTGTTCCAGACGCCGCCCGACCAGCTGCGCTCCGTCGTCACCTCGGTGCTCTACCTCCAGGAGCGGCGCCGGCTCCGGCTCTACCTGCGCCAGGACGAGTACGGGCGCTACTACTCCGCGATCGTCTACCTGCCGCGCGACCGCTACACCACCGGCGTACGCCTCCGGCTGATCGACATCCTCAAGGAGGAGCTGAACGGCACCAGCGTCGACTTCACCGCCTGGAACACCGAGTCGATCCTCTCCAGGCTGCACTTCGTCGTCCGGGTCGCCCCCGGCAGCGAGCTGACCACCCTCACCGACGCCGAGGCCGACCGCATCGAGGCCCGGCTCGTCGAGGCCGCCCGCTCCTGGGCCGACGGATTCCAGGAGGCGCTCAACGCCGAGTGCGGCGAGGAGCGCGCCGCCGAGCTGCTGCGCCAATACGGGCACTCGTTCCCCGAGGGCTACAAGGCCGACCACTCGGCGCGTGCCGCCGTGGCCGACCTGGTCCACCTCGAAGCACTCAAGGAGAACGAGCGGGACTTCGCCCTCAGTCTGTACGAGCCGGTCGGCTCCGCACCCGGCGAGCGCCGCTTCAAGATCTACCGGACCGGTGAGCAGGTCTCCCTGTCCGCCGTCCTCCCGGCGCTCCAGCGCCTCGGTGTCGAGGTCGTCGACGAGCGCCCGTACGAGCTGCGCTGCGCGGACCGCACGCACGCCTGGATCTACGACTTCGGGCTGCGGATGCCGCAGGGCACCGGCAACGGCGGCTACCTGGCCGACAGCGCCCGCGAGCGGTTCCAGGAGACCTTCGCCGCCGTGTGGACCGGTGAGGCCGAGAACGACGGCTTCAACGCGCTGGTGCTGAGCGCCGGTCTGAACTGGCGGCAGGCGATGGTGCTGCGCGCCTACGCGAAGTACCTGCGCCAGGCCGGATCGACCTTCAGCCAGGACTACATGGAGAGCACTCTCCAGAACAACGTCCACACCACCCGGCTGCTGGTCTCGCTCTTCGAGGCCCGGATGTCGCCGGAGCGCCAGAGCGCGGGCACGGAGCTGACCGACGGGCTCCTCGAAGAGCTCGACGGGGCCCTGGACCAGGTCGCCTCGCTCGACGAGGACCGGATTCTGCGGTCCTTCCTCACCGTCATCAAGGCCACCCTGCGCACCAACTTCTTCCAGCGCGCGGACAGCGGCAAGCCGCACAACTACGTGTCGATGAAGTTCGACCCGCAGTCCATCCCGGATCTCCCGGCCCCGCGCCCGGCGTTCGAGATCTGGGTCTACTCGCCCCGGGTCGAGGGCGTCCACCTGCGGTTCGGGAAGGTCGCCCGCGGTGGTCTGCGCTGGTCGGACCGGCGAGAGGACTTCCGTACGGAGATCCTCGGCCTGGTCAAGGCGCAGATGGTCAAGAACACCGTCATCGTGCCGGTCGGTGCCAAGGGCGGATTCGTCGCCAAGCAGCTCCCCGACCCGGCTGTCGACCGTGACGCCTGGCTGGCCGAGGGCATCGCCTCGTACCGCACCTTCATCTCGGCGCTGCTCGACATCACCGACAACATGGTGGCCGGCGAGGTCGTGCACCCCAAGGGCGTCGTCCGGCACGACGAGGACGACACCTACCTCGTCGTCGCGGCCGACAAGGGCACCGCGAAGTTCTCCGACATCGCCAACGAGGTCGCCGTCGCGTACGGCTTCTGGCTGGGTGACGCGTTCGCCTCCGGCGGCTCGGCCGGCTACGACCACAAGGACATGGGCATCACGGCCCGGGGCGCCTGGGAGTCCGTCAAGCGGCACTTCCGGGAGCTCGGCCACGACACCCAGACCGAGGACTTCACCGTCGTCGGCGTCGGTGACATGTCGGGTGACGTGTTCGGCAACGGCATGCTGCTCTCCGAGCACATCCGGCTCGTCGCGGCCTTCGACCACCGGCACATCTTCATCGACCCGAAACCGGACGCCGCCGTCTCGTACGCCGAGCGCCGCCGCCTCTTCGACCTGCCGCGCAGTTCCTGGGCCGACTACAAGAAGGAGCTGATCTCCGCGGGCGGTGGCATCCACCCGCGCAGCGCCAAGTCGATCCCGGTCAACTCACACATGCGTGAGGCGCTCGGCATCGAGTCCAAGGTCACCAAGATGACCCCCGCCGACCTGATGCAGACGATCCTCCAGGCACGCGTCGACCTGCTCTGGAACGGCGGCATCGGTACGTACATCAAGTCCTCCGCCGAGTCGGACGCGGACGTCGGTGACAAGGCCAACGACGCGATCCGCGTCAACGGCGAGGACCTGCGGGCCAGGGTCGTGGGTGAGGGCGGCAACCTCGGCGCCACCCAGCTCGGCCGGATCGAGTTCGCCCGTACCGGCGGCCGGATCAACACCGACGCGATCGACAACAGCGCCGGCGTCGACACCTCCGACCACGAGGTGAACATCAAGATCCTGCTCAACGGACTGGTGCGGGACGGCGACATGACTGTCAAGCAGCGCAACAAGCTGCTGGCCGAGATGACCGACGAGATCAGCCATCTGGTGCTGCGCAACAACTACGCGCAGAACACGGCCCTCTCCAACGCGCTCTCCCAGGCGCCCTCGCTGCTCCACGCCCACCAGCGCTTCATGCGTCGGCTGGGCCGCGACGGACACCTCGACCGGGCGCTGGAGTTCCTGCCCACCGACCGGCAGATCCGCGAGCTGCTGAGCGCCGGCAAGGGGCTCAGCCAGCCCGAGCTGGCCGTGCTGCTCGCCTACACGAAGATCACCGCGGCGCAGGAGCTCATCGGGACCAGCCTGCCGGACGACGAGTACCTGCAGAAGCTGCTGCACGCCTACTTCCCGCGGCAGCTGCGCGAGCGCTTCCCCGAGGCGGTCGACGGGCACGCGCTGCGGCGCGAGATCATCACCACGGTGCTGGTCAACGACACGGTGAACAGCGGCGGCTCAACGTTCCTGCACCGCCTGCGGGAGGAGACCGGGGCCTCGATCGAGGAGATCGTGCGGACGCAGGTCGCGGCGCGCGAGATCTTCGGGCTCAGCAGGGTGTGGGACGCCGTGGAGGCGCTCGACAACCGGGTGAACGCCGATGTGCAGACCCGGATCAGGCTGCACTCGCGGCGGCTCGTCGAGCGCGGTTCGCGCTGGCTGCTCGGCAACCGGCCGCAGCCGCTGGAGATCGCCGGGACGATCGACTTCTTCCGGGCCGGGGTCGAGCAGGTCTGGGCCGAGCTGCCCAAGATGCTGATGGGCGCCGACCAGGAGTGGTACCGGTCGATCCTGGACGAGCTCACAGAGGCGGGTGTCCCGGACGAGCTGGCGCAGCGCGTCGCCGGATTCTCGTCCGCCTTCCCGGCGCTGGACATCGTGGCGATCGCGGACCGGACCGGCAAGGAGCCGCTGGCCGTGGCCGAGGTGTACTACGACCTCGCGGACCGGCTGTCCATCACCCAGCTGATGGACCGGATCATCGAGCTGCCGCGGGCCGACCGCTGGCAGTCGATGGCCCGTGCCTCCATCCGCGAGGACCTGTACGCGGCGCATGCGGCGCTCACGGGTGACGTGCTGAGTGTCGGCGACGACTCCGCCACGCCGCAGGAGCGGTTCGAGGCGTGGGAGGAGAAGAACGCGGCGATCCTGACGCGGTCGCGCTCCACGCTGGAGGAGATCCAGGGGTCGGACGCGTTCGACCTGGCGAACCTGTCGGTGGCCATGCGGACGATGCGGACGTTGCTGCGTACGCACGTGTAGCGGTGCGGGGGTGAGGGCGAGGCGGTCGCCGGGTGCGGACCCGGTGGCCGCCTCGCCCTCAATCGCCGGACGGGCTGAGGAGATGTCCTCAATCGCCGGACGGGCTGGAAACCCAAGCCCGCCCGTCGATTGAGGGCAATCAGCCCCGTCGGGCGATTGAGGACGGCCGGGTA
>CBRG010000515.1 GCA_000470535.1 Streptomyces sp. AW19M42 | reverse complement strand
CCCCTCCGGGTCGTCTCCTCGGGCGCCGAACGTTCCGCGGGTGCACAGGGAGACACCGGGCATCTGTTCGGCGCCCTGCGGGGACTCCCCTGCACGGCCCCGGGTCGGCCGTCGGGTGTCATGCGGGGGGGTGGGACGGAGGGAGCGAGGACGTGGCGCCTTGGGGGTGGACACCCCCGGTGGAGTGAGCGCCTCCGGTGGAGTGGGCACCCCCAGTGGGGTGGGCGCCTCCGGTGGTGGGTAGCGCTGGAGTGGAGGAGGGGGCGGGGCTGGACGCCGGGTCTCGTTCCCGTGTGCCCGGGCCCGTTTCGGGGCGGCGTCGGGGGCTTGCGGAACCGCCACTCTCAGCCTTTGCCTGCACAACCATTCCTGACGGGCCGTCAGTTCAGTAACCTGACACAGCGTCAGCTTATGGCGCCGGCCGGGCAGCGCGAGCGCCGGGGACCTTCGAGCAGGAGTGGGCGGAACGATGCTTGGATCGACTCACGGCACCCTCACCACCGACTTCCGCGCCAGGGTGGTGGCCTGCGGCGAGGAGCCGCACGCCGCCGTCCACAGCATGACGGCCGCCGCCGCGGAAGGCGATCTCGACGTCAGCGGCCGTCCGCTGCACGCGGCCGTACCGGATCTGGACCGGTTCTTCCGGCCGGAGTCCGTGGCTGTCATCGGCGCCTCCGACACCGACGGCCGGCCCAACACCGGGATCACCCGGCAGCTGATCGCCTGGGCCGAGCGGGTCGGGGCGCGGCTGTATCCCGTGCACCCCACGCGGGGGTCCGTCTTCGGGCGGGCGTGCTCTCCCTCCGTGTCCGAACTGCCGGAACAGGTGGACCTGGCGGTGCTGCTGGTCGGTGACCCCCTGCCGGTGATCGAGGAACTCGCGCACGCCAAGGTGAAGTTCGCCGTCGCCTTCGCGTCCGGGTTCGCGGAGACCGGGGCGGAGGGCGCCGCCGCGCAGGCCCGGCTGGCCGCCGCGGTGGAGCGGTCGGGGCTGCGGCTGCTCGGGCCGAACACCAACCTCAACGCCTTCGAGGAGTTCCGGGACGATCTGGAGGGGCCGGCGATCGCACTCATCACCCAGTCCGGTCACCAGGGGCGCCCCGTCTACACCCTTCAGGAACTGGGCGTGCGGCTCTCGCACTGGGCACCCACGGGCAACGAGGCGGACCTGGAGACCTCCGACTTCATCTCGTACTTCTCCCAGCGGCCCGAGGTCGGGGCCATCGCCTGTTACGTGGAGGGGCTCAAGGACGGGCGCTCCTTCCTGCTCGCCGCCGACCGGGCCGCCCGCGCCGGGGTCCCGGTGGTGGCGGTCAAGGTCGGACGGACGGAGACGGGGGCCAGGATGGCCGCGTCACACACCGGCAAGCTGACCGGCGCCGACCAGGTCGTCGACGCGGCGATGCGGCAGTTCGGCGTGATCCGGGTGGACGGCCTCGACGAACTCCAGGACACCGCCGCCCTCCTGGCGCGGGCGCGCAAACCGCTGGCCGACGGGGTCGTGGTCTATTCGATCTCGGGCGGCACGGGCGCGCACTTCTCGGACCTGGCGACCGCGGCGGGCCTGGACATCCCGGCCCTGTCCGAGGAGAAGCAGGCAGAGCTGCACACCTGGATACCCGACTACCTGAACGTGGCGAACCCGGTCGACAACGGCGGGCACCCGGTCGGTGACTGGCGCGGCCGGAAGATCATCGACGCGATACTCGCGGACCCCTCGGTCGGGGTGCTGATCTGTCCGATCACCGGCCCTTTCCCGCCGATGAGCGACACACTCGCACAGGACCTGGTGGACGCGGCAGAGGCCACGGACAAGCTGGTGTGTGTGGTGTGGGGTTCGCCGGTCGGCACCGAGGACGCCTACCGCACGACGCTGCTCGGCTCGTCGCGCGTCGCCACCTTCCGTACCTTCGGCAACTGCATCACCGCGGTGAAGGCCTATCTGGACCACCACCGGTTCGCCGCCTCCTACCGCTCTCCCTTCGACGAGGCGCCGCGCACGCCGTCGCCCTCCTTCCGCAAGGCACAGGCACTGATGCGTCCGGGCCACCAGCTGAGCGAGCACGCGGCGAAGCAGCTGCTGCGGGCGTACGGAATCCGGGTGCCCCGCGAGCAGTTGGTGACCAGCGCCGCGGCCGCCGTCCGGGCGGCCGGGCTGGTCGGCTACCCCGTCGTCATGAAGGCGTCCGGCGCGCGGCTGGCCCACAAGACCGAACTGGGCCTGGTCAAGGTCGGGCTCACCTCCGCCAGCCAGGTGCGGGACGCCTACCGCGAACTGACCGACATCGCGCGCTACGAGGACATCGAGCTGGACGGAATCCTGGTCTGCCAGATGATCGAGCGGGGCGTCGAGATGATGGTCGGCGTCACGCAGGACGCCCTGTTCGGCCCGACGGTGACCGTCGGGCTCGGCGGCGTACTGGTCGAGGTGCTGCACGACGCGGCGGTGCGGGTGCCGCCCTTCGGTGAGGACCAGGCGCGGGCGATGCTCGGTGAACTGCGCGGCCGGGCCCTGCTGGAAGGGGTGCGCGGCGGGGCGCCGGTGGATGTGGACGCGCTCGTCGAAGTGGTGCTGCGGGTGCAGCGGATGGCGCTGGAACTGGGCGACGGCCTGTGCGAGCTGGACATCAACCCACTGATGGTGCTGGGACGCGGACAGGGCGCGGTGGCGCTGGACGCACTCGCGGTCTGCCGCTGACCAACGCGCCGGCCAACGCCGTCGCCGAGCCCGCCACCAAACCAGCCCACGGCCCCGCCACCCGACCCGCCGGCTGACCCGACACCTGCTCAGGAGCTGCCTCATGCCGTCCTCCCCCGAAGACACCACCGACCACCACGACCCGTCCGGATCGCCTGGTTCATTGATACTCCACGCCACTGACAACGGCGTCTCGACGATCACCCTCAACCGCCCGGAGGCGATGAACGCCGTCACCTGGGACCAGCGCGAACAGGTCATCGCGCTGCTCGCGGAGGCCTCCGCTGACCCCGGGATCCGGGCCGTCGTCCTGACCGCCACCGGCCGGGGCTTCTGCGCCGGAGCCGATCTGCGGGGCGCACCGGCGGCCGGCGACCGGGTGCCGGGCGATGTCGCCCGGACGATCCGGCTCGGCGCCCAGCGGCTGATCGCCGCCGTCCTGGACTGCGAGAAGCCCGTCATCGCGGCCGTCAACGGTACGGCGGCGGGTATCGGGGCCCATCTCGCCTTCGCCTGCGACCTGGTGCTGGCCGCCGAGTCCGCGAAGTTCATCGAGGTGTTCGTGCGCCGCGGCCTCGTACCGGACGGCGGTGGCGCGTATCTGCTGCCCCGGCTGGTCGGGCCGCGGCGCGCCAAGGAGCTGATGTTCTTCGGGGACTCCCTCCCGGCCCGCGACGCGGAGCGCCTGGGGCTCGTCAACCGGACCGTGCCGGACGAGGAGCTGGCGGCGACCGCGCGGTCCTGGGGCCAGCGGCTGGCCGAGGGGCCCACCCGCTCGATCGCCCTCACCAAGCAGCTGGTCAACGCCTCGCTGGACGCCGACCGCGCCACGGCGTTCGCCGCGGAGGCGATGGCCCAGGAGATCAACATGACCACGCGGGACGCCAACGAGGGCGTGGCGAGCTTCGTGGAACGGCGGGCACCGAAGTACCGCGGGATCTAAGGCGTGTTTCGAAAGTCCCGACTGCTCGGCGACGCCTGGCACGCCCTAGGCGTATGGCTCCTGCGCGCGGCTCACGCGGATGCCAGCCCGCTCGTGTCCAGGTCCAGGCCGAACGGTTCCGGCAGCCGCAGAACCGCCCCGAAGGGGTGCGGGCCGTCCACCCGGGTGTAGCCCAGGTGCCCCGGCTCGGAGAACAGCGTCACGCTGCCCTCGATCCGGTCGACGAGGAGGTACAGCGGCGCCCGGTACTCCGCGTACCGGCGGCGCTTCACGACGCGGTCGGTCTCCGCGTTCGACTCGGACGTGACCTCCACGACGAGAAGTGTCTGGTCGGGGAGCAGCGCCCCGCCACCCTTGGCGAGCGCCTCGGGGACCACGGCGATGTCGGGGACGTACCAGTTCGAAGAACCGGGCAGGTCCAGGTTTCCGGAGCCTTCGACGCACCCCAGCTCATCGACACGGTCCTCGATCTGCCGACGAACCACTCGGGCCGCACGTTCGTGGTCCCAGGCCGGTGACACCGGCTCGATGATCCCCTCGATGACCTGGACCCGGTCCCCGCGGATCCGCTGCACGGCGAACTTCAGAGCACTCTCGGAGTCGATGCCCTGGCCGTAGTCGGGCGCGCTGGTCATCGCGCCGCCTCCCGCTCGATCGATCCTTGACGACTCAGCGTAGCCGCCGCTGGACCACGTGTCGTCGCGGCGACGGGCGGCGGAGCTCCTGGCGAAGGCCGGAGGCTCCCCCGCCCTTCTCATCTGACGCTTCGTCAGTTCTAATCGAGGAGTGATGGGACACGCAGGCATGGCCGCAACCGCCGTCCGCTACCTCAGGTCCGTCGGCGCCGCGACGGCCGTCGCTCCGGTGCCGGTCGATCCACTGCCGCGCCCGGCCCTGCGGGCCGTCTGCGACGACGAGCGGCTGCCCGTGGATCCGGGCGAGTTCCGCCGGGTGCTGGGGCACTTCGCGAGCGGGGTCACCGTGGTCACCGCTCACGATCCGGACGGCACCGGCGGCGCAGCCGGTCCGGCGGGCTTCGCCTGCCAGTCGTTCGCCTCGCTCTCGCTGGACCCGCCGCTGGTCACGTTCATGGTCGCCCGTACGTCGACGACCTGGCCGCGCATCGCCCGCGCCGGGGCCTTCTGCGTCAACATCCTGGGCGCGGAGCAGGGCGCGCTGTGCCGGTCCTTCGCGGTCAGCGGGGCCGACAAGTTCGCCGGGGTGGCCCACTCCCCCGCCCCCGCGACCGGTTCGCCGCTGCTGGACTCCGTGCCCGCCTGGGTCGACTGCCGTATCCAGGCCGTCCACACCGGCGGCGACCCCCCGATCGTGGGCGGCCGGGGGGGGGGGCTGGGGGGGGGGGGCGGGGGGGGGGGCGGGGGCGGGGCGCC
>CBRG010000514.1 GCA_000470535.1 Streptomyces sp. AW19M42 | reverse complement strand
GAGCCGGCCGATCAGCGCGGTGCCGTGGTCGATGCGGAGCAGGTCGTCGAAGACGTCGGGGTTGCGCCCGTGGTGCTCCTCCATCTCCCGCAGCTCACTGGCCTGCCGGTGGACGATCGCCTGCACGCGGCGGGCGACGTTGACGAAGGCGCGCTGCGCGGAGTCACGCGTCGCCTCCTCGTTGTCGATGATGTCCAGCACCGTGTAGACGAGGGAGCGCTGGGCGTCGGGCAGATGCCGGTAGACCGGGTCCGCGTCCACGACGTCGCGCAGCACCTCGTCCGGGGAGTTGCCCACCCGCAGCCGGTGGATCGCGGCGGGCAGGAGCTCCTTGCTGATCCGTACGGTCTCTTCGTCGTGGTTGGCCAGCCGGCGCTCCAGGCCGCTGCAGCGGTGCTCGTACTCGGCGCGCTGCCGGTGGATCGTACGTGCGCGGCGGGCGAGTTCGGCGGTGAGCACGGCGACCACGACGGTGGCGAAGGCGCCGCACCAGACGACTGGTATCCGCGCGGCCCCGGAAACCAGCGCTACGGCTGCGGCGGTGGCGCCCGCCATCGCGACAACGGGCAGCAACACGGCGCGGACGACAGGTGTTTCTCGGTCGATCGGCGGTGATTCAACACGAACCATCTAAAACCTCTGGCGGTTGACTCGGGGGAGCATTCAGGAAGTACAGCGCTTACAGGGCAGTTGGGAACAAGCGCTCGAATTCACATCAACTCGACTTCACTGCGCGTGAGCTTAGTCAGATCGAAACAGTGCTTCGGCACATTCGCCCAACCCCCTGCGCGAGCACTCCAGCGGTAATACACTCGCGGGTTTTGCACGCATAGCTTTCAAGCGTACACAGGGAGTGACGGGAAAGGAGATTTCGAACATTTCCCCGTCCTATGTCCCGCGGTGCGGGACACACTCCCCCGCCCGCTGCCCCTTGACGGGCGCTCAACCGCCTTCAGAAGTAGGGTGAATGGTCAAACCGGCGACCCCAGCGGCCACGGATCGATCCGTTCCGTACCGGAAAGCGGTACAGGAGCACATGTGATCGAAGCGGATCGAAAGGAACAGATTTCTGACCGGCACGCGAGTGGAGCGTGTGGTCGCCGTCCGAACGAACAGGGGAACGGACATCTCATGGAGCCGACGCGGGACTACACCATCGAGTCACTCGACACCGGGCTTCGGCTGCTGCGGCTGTTCCTCACGCATGACTCGCTCACCGTCTCCGGGGCGGCCGCACTGCTCTCCGTCGGCCGCTCCACCGCCCACCGCGTGCTCAGCACTCTGGAGGGACGCGGCTTCGCGGTCCGGGACCCCTCGGGTCGCGGCTACTCCCCCGGCCCCGAACTCATGGCGCTGGGGCGGCCTGCCGGGTTCTGCGCAGAGGACCGGGAGCAGATCGGTGCGGTCCTGGACGACGCGGTGCGGCGCACCGGCGAGACCGTCCTGAGCGTCACGCTCATCGGGGGCCGGATCGTCGTCACGGACGGCCGCGAGTCCGGGCAGCCGGTGCGGGTGGTGCTGGAGACGGGCCGCACCTACCCGGCGCACGCCACGTCGGGCGGCAGGATGCTGCTCTCCCGGATGACCGCGGAACAGGTCCGCGCCCTGTATCCGCCGGAGGGCCCGGACAAGGGTGCCCACCCGGCCGGACCACGGCCGGCGCTGCTCGACGAGCTGGCGGACGTCCGCGCGTGCGGATACGCGCTGGGCCGCGGCGAGCCGG
>CBRG010000513.1 GCA_000470535.1 Streptomyces sp. AW19M42 | reverse complement strand
CAAGCCCGTCCGGCGGTTGAGGACGGAACCCCGCACCCCGGGCCGGGTAACCCACACGGGGCGCGGCGCCCACACTCCCGCCCCCGCCTATGCGCGTCCGGCCAGGACCGCCTTCAGGCCCTCCGTCAGGTCCCGCGCCGACGGGGCGCTGTCACGGTCCATCAGCCACTGGACCATGACCCCCGCGAGCAGCGCCTGGCAGAACAGCCCCGCCACCCGCGCCTTCTCCGGCTCCGCCTCCGGGTCGATGCCCAGCATGTTCTCGGCGAGCCCGTCGCGGCCCTCGCGCTGCGGGCCCGCGAGGGCCTTCTGCAGCTCGGGGTCGGAGTCGATCCTGGAGACGACCTCCATCTGGAGCTTCCAGACGGAGCGGGTCTGCTCATAGCTGCCGATCACCCGCTCCCAGGTCTCACGGAACTGGTCGAGCGGCGCCGGCGGCGTGGCGACGGACTCCTCGGCGGTTTCGCCGTCCTTGGTCAGCACGTCGCCCCACTCCTCCGTCACCTTGAGGAAGGCGAGGTTGAGCAGGGCCTCCTTGGAGCCGTAGTGGTAGCCGATGGAGGCGAGGTTCGTCCCGGAGGCGGCCACGATGTCGCGTGCCGTCGTCCGGGCGTACCCCTTCTCCAGCAGGCAGCGCTTGGCGCCTTCGAGCAGATCCTCACGATGTCCCATGACAGCAGCGTACCCGGCATGCAGACGTCCGTGTAAGACGCACGTCTAGATGCCGGGTACGGGGTTGCGGGACGGCTCAGTCGGTAAGGTTCACCGAACGGGCCGAGGCCGCGCCGATCTCGGCCGAGATGTCGGTGAGCACCGACGCCGGGACGTCGTCGTCGACGGTGAGGACGACCAGCGCCTCGCCGCCCACATCGGCGCGCGAGACCTGCATGCCCGCGATGTTCAGACCGGCCTCACCAAGGATCTTGCCGACCGCGCCGACGACACCGGGGCGGTCGTCGTACCGCAGGACGACCATGTGGTCGGCCAGCGCCAGGTCCACGTCGTGGTCCCCGATCGCGACGATCTTCTGGAGGTGCTTGGGACCGGCCAGCGTGCCGGACACCGCGATCTCCTCGCCGCTGGCGAGCGTGCCGCGCACGGTGACCACGTTGCGGTGGTCGGGCGACTCGGAGCTGGTGGTGAGGCGTACCTCGACACCGCGCTCCTGCGCGAACAGCGGGGCGTTCACGTACGAGACGGTCTCGTCGACGACGTCCTCGAAGACGCCCTTGAGCGCGGAGAGTTCGAGCACCTTGACGTCGTGCTGGGTGATCTCGCCGTACACCTCGACGTCGAGGCGGGCCGCGACCTCGCCCGCGAGCGCGGTGAAGATCCGGCCGAGCTTCTCGGCGAGCGGCAGTCCGGGACGGACGTCCTCCGCGATCACGCCGCCCTGGACGTTGACCGCGTCCGGCACGAGCTCGCCGGCGAGCGCGAGGCGCACCGACTTGGCGACCGCGATGCCCGCCTTCTCCTGGGCCTCGTCGGTGGAGGCGCCGAGGTGCGGGGTGCAGACGACCTGGTCGAACTGGAACAGCGGGGAGTCCGTGCAGGGCTCCTTGGTGTACACGTCGAGGCCGGCGCCGGCGACGCGGCCCTCCTTGAGGGCGGAGGCGAGCGCCTCCTCGTCGACAATGCCGCCGCGGGCGGCGTTGACGATCCGCACCGAGGGCTTCACCTTGTGCAGCGCCTCGTCCCCGATCAGGCCGAGCGTCTCCGGGGTCTTGGGGAGGTGCACGGTGATGAAGTCGGAGACCTCCAGCAGCTCGTCCAGCGAGAGGAGCTTGACGCCCATCTGCGCGGCGCGCGCGGGCTGCACGTAGGGGTCGAACGCGACGATCTTCATGCCGAAGGCCGACATGCGCTGGGCGACCAGGACGCCGATGCGGCCGAGGCCGACGACACCGAGGGTCTTCTCGCTCAGCTCGACACCGGTGTACTTGGAGCGCTTCCACTCGCCGTTCTTGAGGGCGGTGTTGGCCTGGGGGATGTGGCGCGCGGTGGCGACCAGCAGACCGCAGGCCAGCTCGGCGGCGGTGACGATGTTGGAGGTCGGCGCGTTCACGACCATCACACCGGCCTTGGTGGCCGAGGAGACATCGACGTTGTCCAGACCGACACCCGCGCGGGCGACGACCTTCAGCTTCTTCGCGGCGGCGATGGCCTCGGCGTCGACCTTGGTGGCGGAACGCACCAGGATGGCGTCGACATCGACGATCGCGGGGAGGAGCTCGGCGCGGTCCGCGCCGTTGCAGTGCCGGATCTCGAAATCCGGGCCCAGGGCGTCCACCGTGGCGGGCGACAGCTCTTCAGCGATGAGTACGACAGGTTTCGAGCTCACGTGAGTCCTCACAGGTCCAGTGCGGACGGCCGTCCCGACGGCCGCAGGCGGTGGAGGGGCTTGCCGCGTGGAAGACGCACGACACTGTGGGCCTGACGCGTGTATGTGTGAAGAAGTGTAGTCATGCGCGACAACGCATACTGCGCCCCGTTGGAAGGATCACCCACATGAGGCTGGACGACTTGTACACACGTACGACGCCGCCTCTTCCAGCGGTGAAGCAGGGCTGATGCTTCAGGGGCGGGCCCGGGAACCCGCCCCTGAAGCATCGGTGTTACGCGTCGTCGTCGTTGACCCAGCTCATGAGCTTGCGGAGCTCACGGCCGGTGGTCTCCAGCAGGTGGTCGCTGTCGGCCTTCTTGTACTCGTTGTACTTGGGCAGACCGTTGTGGTACTCCGCCA
>CBRG010000512.1 GCA_000470535.1 Streptomyces sp. AW19M42 | reverse complement strand
TCAAGCCGCGGCCCTTTCGGGGAGGAGGGGGTCAGCTCTGGCTGTACGCCACCAGGGAGATGCCCACGTAGTGCACGACGAACGCCGCCAGGGTCAGCGAGTGGAAGACCTCGTGGAAGCCGAACCAGCGCGGTGACGGGTTCGGCCGCTTGATGCCGTAGATGACGCCTCCGGCGCTGTACAGCACTCCGCCGACGACCACCAGCACGAGCACCGTGATCCCGCCGGTCCGCATGAAGTCCGGCAGGAAGAAGACCGCGGCCCAGCCCATCGCGATGTAACACGGCGTGTAGAGCCAGCGCGGGGCGCCGACCCAGAACACCCGGAAGGCGATGCCCGCGACCGCCGCGCCCCAGACCGCCCACAGCAGTGGGGTCCCGGTGGAGCGGGGCAGCAGCAGCAGGGTCAGCGGGGTGTAGGTGCCCGCGATGATCAGGAAGATGTTGGCGTGGTCCAGCCTGCGCAGGACCGCCTCGCCGCGCGGCCCCCAGGTGCCACGGTGGTAGACGGCGCTCACGCCGAAGAGCAGGCAGGCGGTCAGGATGTAGACCCCGCAGGCGATCCGGCCGCGGGTGGTCTCCGTGAGCGCGATGAGCACGATGCCCGCGATCAGGACCGCGGGGAACATGCCGGCGTGCAGCCAGCCGCGCATGCGCGGCTTCAGCTCGGCAGGTTCGGCTCCGGCTGGTTCCAGCCCGGTGGGCTCGGGTGCGGCGGCAGCGGCAGCAGTCATTCCCGCATCGTACCTACGCCACCGTAGGTCGCGGATATGAGTGGCGATGCTCACGTGGGCGGCCCCCTGGACATATGGGCGGAACGGTCGGATGATCAAATGAGTGCGGTCGGCACCGGATGAGCGCCAGGGGAAATTCGAAGGGTGAGAAAGCATCCGGGTCGCGGCCCCCACGGGGCAACTACCAAACAGACACCCTCATCAAGGAGCGATCGTGGCGCGCGACATCGCGGCTCCCCTCACTGTTCCCACCAACCACCAGGAGCTCGTCTCCTGGGTCGACGAGATCGCAGCCCTCACCGAGCCGGACCGAGTGGTCTGGTGCGACGGCTCCGAGGCCGAGTACGAGCGCCTGTGCGGGGAGCTCGTGGCCAAGGGCACGTTCACCGAACTCGACCGGATCAAGCGCCCGAACTCCTACTACGCCGCCTCCGACCCGAGCGACGTCGCACGGGTCGAGACCCGTACGTTCATCTGCTCCGAGAAGGAGGAGGACGCCGGTCCGACGAACCACTGGAAGGCCCCCGCGGAGATGCGGGAGATCTTCGTGGGCGACCAGGGCGTCTTCCGCGGCTCCATGCGCGGCCGCACCATGTACGTCGTGCCCTTCTGTATGGGCCCCGTCGGCTCGCCCCTCTCCGCGATCGGCGTCGAGATCACCGACTCCGCGTACGTCGCCGTCTCCATGCGCACCATGACCCGCATGGGACAGCCGGTCCTCGACGAGCTCGGCACCGACGGATTCTTCGTCAAGGCCGTCCACACGCTCGGCGCACCCCTGGAGGAGGGCCAGAAGGACGTTCCGTGGCCCTGCAACTCCACCAAGTACATCTCGCACTTCCCCGAGGACCGCGAGATCTGGTCCTACGGCTCCGGCTACGGCGGCAACGCCCTGCTCGGCAAGAAGTGCTACGCGCTGCGCATCGCCTCCGTCATGGCGCGCGACGAGGGCTGGCTCGCGGAGCACATGCTGATCCTCAAGCTCACCCCGCCGCGCGGGGAGGCCGAGGCCTCCAAGTACATTGCGGCTGCGTTCCCGAGCGCCTGCGGCAAGACCAACCTCGCCATGCTGGAGCCCACGATCTCCGGCTGGACCGTCGAGACCATCGGTGACGACATCGCCTGGATGCGGTTCGGTGAGGACGGCCGGCTGCGCGCGATCAACCCCGAGGCCGGCTTCTTCGGCGTCGCACCCGGCACCGGCGAGCACACCAACGCCAACGCCATGAAGACCATGTGGGGCAACTCCGTCTTCACCAACGTCGCGCTCACCGACGACGGCGACGTCTGGTGGGAGGGGATGACGGAGGAGCCGCCCGCGCACCTCACGGACTGGAAGGGCAACGACTGGACCCCGGAGTCAGGTACGCCCGCCGCCCACCCCAACGCCCGCTTCACCGTCCCGGCCGGCCAGTGCCCGATCATCGCGCCCGAGTGGGAGGACCCCGAGGGCGTGCCGATCTCGGCCATCCTCTTCGGCGGCCGCCGCGCCTCGGCCGTACCGCTGGTCACCGAGTCCTTCAACTGGCAGCACGGGGTCTTCCTCGGGGCCAACGTCGCCTCCGAGAAGACCGCCGCCGCCGAGGGCAAGGTCGGTGAGCTGCGCCGCGACCCGTTCGCCATGCTGCCGTTCTGCGGCTACAACATGGGCGACTACATGAACCACTGGCTCAAGGTCGGCGCGGACAAGCCGGACCAGTCCAAGCTCCCGAAGATCTACTACGTGAACTGGTTCCGCAAGAACGAGGCCGGCACGTTCGTCTGGCCCGGCTTCGGCGAGAACAGCCGCGTCCTGAAGTGGATCGTCGAGCGCCTGGAAGGCAAGGCCGAGGGCGTCGAGACCCCGATCGGCATCCTGCCGGCCAAGGGGTCGATCGACACCGAGGGCCTGGACCTCTCCGAGTCCGACCTCGACTTCCTGCTCAAGGTCGACAAGGAGGTCTGGCGCGAGGAGGCGGCGCTGGTACCCGAGCACCTCAACACCTTCGGGGACCACACGCCGAAGGAACTGTGGGACGAGTACCGCGCCCTGGTCCAGCGCCTGGGCTGAGCGCCGGTCCCGGAGGGTGACCGCGGCGGAGCGCCGCGGGTAGGTGGCACCCGGCCCACGCGCCTCTACGGCACGTGGACCGGGGCCGTCAGAGGGCGCCGACCAGGTGCGGCGGGGCGGCGGAGAGCGCCGCTGTGTGGGCGTCCATGCGCTCGGCCGAGAGGATCGCGACGGCCGTGTCGGCGCGGGACGCCGCCACCACCAGTGCGCGGCCCGCGAGGGCGTGGGCGCGACGGTGCAGGGCCGGGGCGGGGGCTTCGCTCAGACCGGCGTGCCGGGCGGGCGGTGTGCCGCGCAACCGGGCGACCTGTCCGGCGATGCGGTCGCCCGACTCGCCGAGCCCCAGCTCATCGGTGACCGCGAGCAGTGCGGCCAGATGTCCCGCGAGCTGGATGTCCAGCTCCTCCTCGCGGGTGCGGTGCGGGAAGTCGGCGTGGTCGGCCGGTGTGTGGACCGATTTGGTGCGGATCGGTTCGTACATGGATGGCCTCCTGGTGGTGCTGTGGATCCATCCTAGCTTGGATTCAGTCTAAAGTTGTCCAGATTCGCAATCGGGCGGTACGAACCGACGCCCGGACCGCGGCTACACCTGGCTGTAGCCGTCCAGGAAGCGGGCGATCCGGCCGATCGCGTCCGTCAGGTCCTCGGTCGAGGGCAGGGTCACGACCCGGAAGTGGTCGGTCTCCGGCCAGTTGAACCCCGTCCCCTGCACCACCATGATCTTCTCGGCCCGCAGCAGGTCGAGGACCATCTGCCGGTCGTCCCTGATCTTGTAGACCTTGGGATCGAGCTTCGGGAAGAGATACAGCGCACCCTTCGGCTTCACACACGTCACGCCCGGGATCTGCGTCAGCAGGTCGTACGCCACGTCCCGCTGCTCCAGGATGCGGCCGCCCGGCAGCACCAGGTCGTTGATCGACTGCCGCCCGCCGAGTGCGGTGGCCACCGCGTGCTGCGAGGGCATGTTGGCGCAGAGCCGCATGTTCGCCAGGATCGTCAGCCCCTCGATGTACGAGGAGGCGTGCGCCTTCGGGCCGCAGACCGCCATCCAGCCGGAGCGGTAGCCGGCCACCCGGTAGTTCTTGGACAGCCCGTTGAAGGTGAGGACCATCAGGTCGGGTGCGATGGCCGCGGTCGGGGTGTGGGTCGCTCCGTCGTACAGGATCCGGTCGTAGATCTCGTCGGAGCAGACGACCAGGTTGTGGCGGCGGGCGATCTCCGTCAGCCCGCGCAGCATCTCGTCGTCGTACACCGCACCCGTCGGGTTGTTCGGGTTGATGATCACCATGGCCTTGGTGCGGTCGGTGATCTTCCGCTCGATGTCCGCGAGGTCCGGCATCCAGTCGGACTGCTCGTCGCACCGGTAGTGCACGGCCGTGCCGCCCGCCAGCGAGACCGACGCGGTCCACAGCGGGTAGTCCGGAGCCGGGACCAGGACCTCGTCGCCGTCGTCGAGCAGTGCCTGCATCGACATCTGGATCAGCTCGGAGACGCCGTTGCCCAGGTAGATGTCCTCGATGTCGAGGTCGATCCCCTTGGTCTGGTAGTGCTGCATCACCGCCCGCCGCGCGGACAGCAGCCCCTTCGCGTCGCCGTAGCCGTGCGCCCCGGAGAGGTTGCGCAGGATGTCCTCAAGGATCTCCGGCGGGCACTCGAAGCCGAACGCGGCGGGATTGCCGGTGTTCAGCTTGAGGATGCGATGGCCTGCCGCTTCCAGCCCCATCGCCTCCTCCAGCACGGGGCCCCGGATTTCGTAACAGACGTTGGCGAGCTTCGTGGACTGGATGACCTGCATGTCCGCGAGCTTACGACTGTGTTTCACGGGGTGCCCGGCCTTTCCCCGCAGGTTGAGCCAGCCGGGTCGCCCGGTCCGCCCGGCCCGGCTTCCATCCCATGCGCCCGCCGCCCGCGAACCGTGGGAACGCGGGGCGCGGACGGGCACCGGGCTTGGAAAGGTGTGGGGCCGGGGCGTGACGGACCGCAACGGGTGAGATGCGCCACGGAGGCGCCGGGGGCGCCCCTCACTCCGGCAGCCGGGCCCCCTCCGGCAGCCGGATCCCGAAGGCGTCCGCGAGGACCCGCTCCACCTCGGCCGCGTCCTTCAGCTCCCGCTCCTCGCGCCCGCCGTCGTTCGGCGTCACCACGAAGGTGCGGCCGGCGAGCGCCAGGTGGGCGCTCGGGGTGGCGCGCTGGACGTACGGCAGCCGCGCGAACGGCGAACGCGGGTTGGTCGCGATGTGCCAGTTGATGACCTCGAAGTCGGGTGCCTCGAACGGCTCCACCGTGAACGCGTACTGCTCCTCCCACGCCCCGTCGTCCGTCGCCGCCTGGAGCTCCCACAACTCCAGCGGCCCGTCGTGCGGCGGGTGGACGAGCCGGTGGCGGCGCGGGCTGTCGTCCAGTTCGGCTCCCGCGGCCAGCGCGATCGGCTCCAGCAGCGAGCCGATCGCGCCGAAGCCGACATCGGCCAGGTACGGCGTCGGATCGCCGGGCACGCCGACGCGCATCAGCATGTGCGTCCGCGGCCGGATGTCCCCGGGGCGCGCGCCCAGCACGACCCGGGCGCAGAGCAGCGTGACCTCGAAGCCGAGCGCCCGCAGCGCGGCGGTGAACAGGGTGTTGTGCTCGTAGCAGTAGCCACCGCGCTCACCGCGGACGAGCTTCGCCTCCAGATCGGCCGGGGCGAGCGAGGGCACGGTGCCGAGGACGGGGTCCAGGTTCTCGAACGGGATGCCCAGCGCGTGCGCCCGGTGCACCGAGCACAGCACGGCCGCCGTGGGCCGGCGCTCCCCGCTCCAGCCGATGCGGGCGAGATAGGCGTCGAGGTCGAGAACGTGCTCGTGATCGGAGGTCATGCCCCGACGGTACGCAGCCGGGGCGGCCCCGGCCCGGCGTCCCGGCCAGGGCGTGGTTCGAAA
>CBRG010000511.1 GCA_000470535.1 Streptomyces sp. AW19M42 | reverse complement strand
CGGGGCGACCCTCCGCCTTGCGATCGCACGCACCAGACGCCGCCGAGCCCGCCCTTCAGGCGGACGGCGCTACTTTCGAAACACGCCCTAGACCAACGCCGGACCTGCCGGTCGGTACGCTGTTCCCCATGACGACCGGGGTGCGGCGCAGGATGGGCGTCGAGGAGCGCAGACAGCAGCTGATCGGTGTCGCCCTGGAGTTGTTCAGCCACCGCTCCCCCGACGAGGTCTCGATCGACGAGATCGCCGCCGCCGCCGGGATCTCGCGGCCGCTGGTCTACCACTACTTCCCGGGCAAGCAGAGCCTGTACGAGGCCGCGCTGCGGCGGGCGGCCGACGAGCTGGCGACCCGGTTCCTGGAGCCACGCGAAGGCCCGCTGGGCGCACGGCTGTTGCGGGTGATGGGTCGGTTCTTCGACTTCGTCGACGAGCACGGGCCGGGCTTCGCCGCACTGATGCGGGGCGGCCCGGCCGTGGGCTCGTCCACGGCCAACGCGATGATCGACGGGGTGCGGCAGGCGGCCTGCGAGCAGATCCTGGCCCACCTGGCGGTCGAGGAGCCCCCGGCCCGGCTGGAGTTGGTCGTCAGGTCCTGGGTGTCGCTCGCGGAGTCGACGGCCCTGATCTGGCTGGACGGGCGGCACATCCCGCGCGCCGAGCTGGAGTTGCAGCTCGTGCACGGCTTCGCGGCCCTGACCGCCGTGAGCGCCGCGTACGACGCGGAGATGGCGGGCATCGTGCTGCGGGTCCTCGCGCAGGAGCCGGCGGACGGGCCGTTCGGAGACCTGCTGGTGCGGCTCTCCGCGCTGGCGCCCGCCGTACCGGCCGTGCCCCCGCAACGCCTCCCGTAGCCTCAGGCCTTGCGGTAGGAGGGGTTGAGATCGCGGGTCTCGGCCGAGAGGTGCAGGGTCAGCCCGTCGATCGGCCGGATGCGGGCGGCCACCAGCTCCAGTACCGATTCGGTGAGCCGGGCCTTGATCTCCGGGGTGCGGCCGGCCAGCAGCGCGATCTCGATGTGCACCAGCGCGTCGCCGCCGGGCGCGTCCGCCACCACGGTCTCCTCGACCCGGCGGAAGCGGGTCCTGCAGGCGGTGATCTTCGTGCTGACCGTCTCGGCGATCAGCGGGTGCAGCGCGCCGGCGAAACCGGCGCGGTCGAAGGTGTCGTCGAGCTCTGCGGAGTAGTCGACGGTGATCTGTGGCGTGGCAGGGCTCCTGGCGGGGCGGGAAGGGCGGGACGCCCCCACCCCTTCCCGGACCGGGGAGGGCGCACAAGCGGGAATCACTGGGTGAGCGGTTCGCGGCTTCCCTGAGGGCTCTCCGGGGGCTGTCCCGCGATCCCTGGCGGAGCAGCGCGCGGCGTCAGATGCGGTGCGTCGCGAGGCGGAGGGGCGTCCGCACACTGGATGTATGCGGGCGTTCCGACAACG
>CBRG010000510.1 GCA_000470535.1 Streptomyces sp. AW19M42 | reverse complement strand
CCCCGCCCTGTTCAAGGTCTTCGTCCGGCTCAGATCTTGCGCCACCGGGCGTTGGCCCAGGAGAAGAGGCCGAAGGCGGCCAGGCCCACCGCGATGAGGGCCAGCAGCCACGGGCCGGCCGGGGTGGAGCTGAAGGAACGCAGCGTGTCGTCCATGCCCTTCGCCTCACCGGACCGCGCCTTCACCGCGGCGGCGACGGCGAATCCGCCCGCGACCGCGAAGACGATGCCGCGGGAGACCCCGCCGAACACTCCGGTGATGTCCACGCCACGTCGCTGGGCGGGCGACATCTCGCCCATCCGCAGGCGCTTGTGGAACTTACGCATCGCGGCTCGGGCGGCTATGTAAAGGCCGATTCCGGCGATGGCCACGCCTGCGACACCCACCAGCCAGCGGCCGCCCGGCAGGTCGAGCACCTTCGCCGTGACGTCCTGCGACTGCGAGTCGCTCGAACCGCTCCCGCTGCTCTTGCTGCCGGCGGCGAACGTCAGGACCGAGTAGGAGACGAAGCCGTAGAAGACGGCGCGCCCTGCCGACGCCAGCCGCTTGGTCGCCTTGTCCCCGTCGGGGCCCGAGGCCCCGAACGCGGCCTCGGACAGCCGCCACAGGGCCATGCCCACGAGGGCGATGCCCAGGACCCACAGGAGAACGGAACCGAAGGGCTTCTGGGCTATCTCGCTCAGCGCCCCGCCCCGGTCGGCCTGCTTCTTGCTGCCGCTTCCACCGTTGCCGTCGGTGAAGGCGATGCGCAGGGCGAGTACGCCGACGAGGATGTAGATCACTCCACGGGCAACGAACCCGGCACGGCCGCCCGCCTCGACCGCCGAACCGTTCCCGGCGCGTCTTGCCTTTCCGTGCCCTTTTCTGGCTGTCGCAGAGATATTCATGTGCCCCGGATGCCCGGGAAAGCGGTCGGGAAACGAATCCACCCCGGTCGGGAAGGGGGCCAGGTGCCGAGGTGTGGACCGTCAGGACCGGGGCAACCGGATTTTTGGAGGTTGATCAATATGGTTCCCCTGCTTGTCGTTCTTCTGATCGTCCTGTTGCTGTTCGGTGCCGGGTTCGCGCTCAATCTGCTCTGGTGGATCGCAGGCATCCTGCTGGTGTTGTGGCTGCTCGGATTTCTCCTGCGGTCGGGTTCCGGCACCAGTCGCGGCCGTTGGTACCGCTGGTGAAGCGAGGGGTCAGGGCGTGTCCGTGCGCCCTGACCCCCGGCCCCGCCGGACGGCG
>CBRG010000509.1 GCA_000470535.1 Streptomyces sp. AW19M42 | reverse complement strand
CTCCGAGGCGGTCGAGAAGCTGGCGGCGGAGGGTTACGGCGTCTTCGTCGAGGCCTCCTCGCACCCCGTACTCACCGCCGCCGTCGAGGAGATTGTGGAAGGGGCGGACGAGGACGCCGACGCTGAGCCGGGTGTGGTCACCGGGTCGCTGCGCCGCGACGACGGCGGCCTGGACCGCTTCCTGGCCGGTGTCGCCGAGCTGTGGGTGCGCGGCGTGGACGTCGACTGGGCGGCCGCCTTCCCGGGCGCCCGGCCCGCGACCGTCGACCTGCCCACGTACGCCTTCCAGCGCGGGCACTACTGGCTGGAGGACGAGGCCACCGGCACGGTGAGCGAAGCGGGCGTGATGGACGCGGAGTTCTGGGAGGCCGTCGGCAGCGGCGACACCCGTGCTTTCGCCGATGAGCTGGGCGTGGGCGAGGACGCCTCGCTGAGCACGATGCTCCCCGCCCTGCACGCATGGCGGATGCGACGGGCCGAGCGGTCCGTCCTGGACTCCTGGCGCTACGGCGTCGACTGGGTGCCGGGTCCGGCCCGCGCCGCGGCCGGACTGTCGGGCCGCTGGCTGCTGGTGACCTCGGCGGCGCAGCCGGACCGTGACGTGTCGGTCGAGCTGATCAGCCACAGCCTGCGCGAACGCGGCGCGGAGGTGGCCGAGTTGGTGCTCACAGCGGACCTCGACCGGGAGCAGCTCGGTGCGCTGCTGGCCGAGCAGCCGGACGTGACCGGGGTGATGTCCCTGCTCGCCTTCGACGAGAGCGCGTACCCCGGCCGGCCGGCGCTCACCGGAGGACTCGCGCTCAACGTGCTGCTGATGCAGGCGCTGGCCGACTGGGACCGGCGTATCTCGGTCTGGATGTGCACCCAGGACGCGGTCTCGGCGGTCGACGGTGACCGGGTCGGCCATCCGGTGCAGGGAAGCAGCTGGGGTCTCGGGCTGGTCTTCGGCCTGGAGTTCCCGCAGTGGTGGGGCGGCCTGGTCGACCTCTCCGAGGGGTTCACGGTACGGGACGCCGACTGCCTGGCGACGACCGTCGCCGCAGGTGGTGCGGAGGACCAGTTCGCGATTCGTTCGGGTGCGGCCCTGCTGCGCCGGCTGCGGCGCTCTCCGCTGGAGGGTGCCGCCTCGGAGCCGTGGCGGACGAGCGGTACGGCGCTGATCACCGGCGGTACCGGCGGGCTGGGCGCGCACACGGCACGCTGGCTGGCCGAGGCCGGTGCCGAACACCTCGTGCTGACCTCCCGGCGCGGACCGGACACGGCCGGTGTGCCCGAACTCGTCGAGGAGCTCGGTGCCCTGGGCGTCAGGGTCACGGTCGCGACGTGCGACGTCTGCGACTACGAGGACCTGGCGCGACTCGTCGAGCGCGTCGAGGCGGACGGACCGCCGATCCGAACGGTCATCCACTGCGCGGGCGTCGGCCACCTCGCCTCACTGACCGGGACGAACCTGGCCGAGTTCGAGGCCGGCGCGGAGGCGAAGCTGGCCGGGACCGCCAACCTCGACCGGATCTTCGACCGCGACGGCCTGGACGCGTTCATCCTGTATTCCTCCGTGGCGGCGCTCTGGGGCGCCGGCGAACACGGCTCCTACTCGGCGGGCAACGCCTACCTCGACTCCGTCACCCGCAGCCGGCGCGCCCGAGGGCTCACCGGAACCACGATCGCCTGGGGCCTGTGGTCCGCCGACGACGGCGGCATGGCCGGCAAGGTAGACCCCGGCTCGCTCAACTGGCGCGGTCTGACGTTCATGGCGCCGCAGACCGCGATCGCCGGACTGCGACAGGCGATGGCGGACGACGAGGAGTTCCTCGCCATCGGTGACGTGAACTGGGACTCCTTCACCCCCGCGTTCACCGCCATGCGCGCACGGCCCCTGCTCGACGGCATTCCGGAGGTGCGCGCCTTCCTGGAGCGCAACGGCGGTACCGACGACGACGCGCCGTCGGCCGACGAGAACTCCCTGCGGGAGCGGCTGCGGCCGCTCTCCGCCGACGACCGCGAGCGCGCCCTGCGCGATCTCGTACGGTCCCACGCGGCCGGAGTCCTTGGACACGCGTCGCCGGATGCCATCGAGGAGGGGCGGCCGCTGCGCGACCTCGGCTTCGACTCGCTGCTCGCGGTGGCGCTGCGCAACGCCCTGCGCACCGCGACCGGCCTGAAGCTCGCGGCCACGCTCGTCTTCGACTATCCGAACGTCACCCGACTCGCGCGGTACCTGCAAGGGGCGCTCTTCGGCGACGGTGCGGCCGCCGAGCCGCGGACCGTACCGATCGCCGTGGGCCCGGCCGACGACGACGCTGTCGCGATCATCGGCATGGGCTGCCGCTTCCCGGGCGGCATCACCGGGCCAGAGGACCTGTGGCGCCTCGTCACGGCGGGCGACGAGGTCCTCAGCGACTTCCCCGACAACCGGGGCTGGGACCTCGACCGGCTGTTCAGCTCCGACCCGGACGACGAGGGGCACTCGTACGTCCGCTCGGGCGGTTTCGTGCAGGACGCGGGCTCCTTCGACCCCGCCTTCTTCGGCATCTCGCCGCGCGAGGCCCTGGCGATGGACCCGCAGCAGCGGCTCCTGCTGGAAGCCACGTGGGAGGCGATCGAGCACGGTCGCATCGACCCGCACAGCCTGCGCGGCACCGCCTGCGGCGTGTACCTCGGCGTCGGCAACGGCGGTTACGGCAGCGGCCTGCGCCGGCTGCCGGAAGGCCTGGAGGGCCACCTGCTCACCGGGACGGGCCCCAGCATCGCCTCCGGGCGGATCTCGTACACCCTGGGCCTGGAGGGGCCGGCGGTCACCCTCGACACCGGGTGCTCCTCGGCGTTGGTGGCCCTCGACCTCGCGGCCCAGGCGCTGCGGTCCGGCGAGTGCTCGCTGGCCCTCGCGGGGGCGGCCTCGATCGCCTCGGTGCCGGAGAGTTTCATCGCCTTCAGCCGCCAGCGCGGCCTCGCCGAGGACGGCCGTTCCAAGGCGTTCTCCGACAACGCCGACGGCATGGGCCTCTCCGAGGGCGTCGGCCTGCTCC
>CBRG010000508.1 GCA_000470535.1 Streptomyces sp. AW19M42 | reverse complement strand
CAACCGCTCACCCGACGACTTCACCTGCCCAGGCCTTGGCACACCACATCCAACGACCCACACAGCCCAAAGTCACCGGTATTGGCCCTAGAGGTCCAGTACCAGCCGCTCGCCCCGGCACCGGGACACGCAGAGCAGCATCGAGTCCGCCCGCTCCGCGGCGTCGAGCAGATCGTCCCGGTGGTCCACCTCGCCCTCCAGGACGTGCTGTTGGCACGTGCCGCAGAAGCCCTGTTCGCAGGAGTACGAGACGTGCGGCAGCTCCGCGCGCACGGCGGCCAGCGCCGACTGGCCCGCCGCCACCCGGACGGTGCGGCCCGAGCGGCGCAGCTCCACCTCGAAGGGGGCGGAGCCGGCGGCGTCCGGGGCGGCCGCGGCGAAGCGCTCCAGGTGCAGGGTGCAGCCGGGCGGGAGCGCGGTGGCGACCGCGTCCATCAGGGGCTGCGGACCGCAGCAGTGCACCGCTGTGCCCGGCGCCGCGTCCGCCAGCGCCGCGGCGACATCCGGGTGGCCCGACTCGTCCTGCGGTACGACGGTGACCCGGCCGCCGTCCGCGTCCAGTTCCGCGATCTCCGCCAGGAACGGCATGGTTGCCCGGCTGCGGCCTCCGTACAGCAGCCGCCAGTCTGCTCCGGAGGCGGCGAGCGCGCGCAGCATCGGCAGCACCGGCGTGATCCCGATGCCGCCCGCGACCAGCACGTACGCGGGCGCGTCCGCCAGCGGAAAGCGGTTGCGCGGGCCGCGGATCTCGACCTCGTCGCCCTCGCGTATGCGTTCGTGCACCTCTCTGGAGCCGCCCCGGCCGTCCTCGGCGAGCCGGGTCGCGACGGTGTACGAGTCAGCGTCGGCGGGGTCGCCGCACAGCGAGTACTGGCGGACCAGACCGGACGGCAGCACCAGGTCCAGATGGGCGCCGGGCTGCCAGCGCGGCAGGCCGGAGCCCTCCAGGCGGAGCAGCACGACGCCGTCCGCGGGAGTGGAACGCGCGGTGACCGTCAGCCGCCTGCCGGTGGTCGAACGGCGCTGGGAGTGACCGGATATGGGCTCGTCGAGCGCCGGCAGCGGCCACAGCGGGGACGTCTCTATGCGTCGGCGCATCGCCCGCTTCGCGAGGAGCGCGGCGGCGGCCACCACGACGACGGTGCGCGGCCGGGGAAGGGGGAGGGGCATGGTCAGCCGGCTTCCGTCGTACGGGCCTCGGCCGCGACAGCGGCGGGCGAGCGGTTCAGGTAGTCGACGGCCTGCGCGGTACTGCCCTCCTGCGAGGGGTGGTACGCACGGCTCAGATAGCGCGGTATGGACCGCAGCATCGAGGGTGTGCTGGGCAGCGTGCCGCGCCTGCCGCTGCGGTAGAACTGCCCGAACGACGCCTTGCCGTCCAGCAGGCTCGGGTCGTTCTCCATGAAGAACCGGGCGCCGCGCTGCCAGAGGAAGGCCAGCGCGGAGAACGCCGTCGCCCAGGTCCGCACCCGCCGCCGGTATCCGCCGTCGACGTGCATGAACACATCGAAGGCGACCGACCGGTGCTCGACCTCCTCCGCGCCGTGCCAGCGCAGCAGGTCCAGCATGGTGGGGTCGGCGCCGCGCCGGTCCAGCTCCTCGGCGTTCAGGACCCAGTCGCCGAGGAACGC
Organism: Streptomyces sp. AW19M42; assembly: GCA_000470535.1. GTDB lineage: Bacteria > Actinomycetota > Actinomycetes > Streptomycetales > Streptomycetaceae > Streptomyces. Next base: position 1,332 of record CBRG010000508.1, on the reverse strand, counting down.
GGTGTAGTGCTCGATGGCCGCTATCGTCGCCACCCGCTCCATCAGCCACCACGTGCGCGCCCGGCCCGGGGGCAGCGTCCGGTCCCCGAGCAGCTTCTCGAAGAGCCAGTCGACCTGGGCCGTGTACGGGGTCGGGTCGAGACCCAGCTCCCTCAGGTGCGGGAGTACGTCGTCATGGGCCTGGGAGTGCATCGCCTCCTGGCCGATGAACCCGATGACGTCCGCGCGCAGCTGATCGTCATGTATGTACGGCAGCACCTGGCGGTAGACGTGGATGAACCAGCGTTCCCCGGCCGGTAGCAGCAGATGGAGCACGTTGATGGTGTGCGTGGCGAACGGATCGCCCGGTACCCAGTGCAGGGGCGTCCGGTCCCAGGCGAAGGAGACCCGGCGGGCCCTGAGCGCGATCCGTTCCGACGCGACCGCCGCTGGCTGCGTGTTAGACATGTTGTCAATGTACTGAGGGGTAGGCCCGGGGAACAGGGGCCTGCGGCGAATTCCCGAGCCCGTTCCCGGCCCGCCCTCACCGCAGGGCCCCGACCCGACTGCCGTCCGCCAGCCTCCCGTTCAGCCGGGCCCGGTCACCCGCCCTGGCGGGCACCGCGAGCAGCCGCCCCCGCGCGCTCCCCGTCACCCCGCCGGAGGCGGTCAGCGAGGTGAACTGCGCGCTGCCCGCGGCGAGCACGTACCACCGGCCGCCGCGCGACTTCCACAGCACGCCCGCCAGCGCCCTCGGGGTGCGCCTCCCGCACGCGGGCGAGTCCTCGGAGCGCGCCGCGACGGTCCCCGGCGGACGGTCCCCGGAGGGCCGCGCGGACGGCGCCTGGAACTGGGCGAGCACCCGGCTCCCGGTGCCCCGCCAGGTCTCCGCCCGGGTGCACAGCCATTGGGCGGAACCGCCCCCCTCGGGCAGCGGCTGCGTCGCGTACGTCCAGGAGTTGACCGAGCGCACACCGTGCGAGCGCACCGACGGCAGCAGACAGGCGGTGCGCGCCCAGCTCTCCAGCTCCGCCCGCCCCGCCACCTCGTGCGGTCTCGACGGCGGGCCCGAGGTCAGCCGGGCCGGAGCGAGTTCACCGAGATCCGTCACCAGCCGGTCCGTCGTTCCGCCGGACAGCTCGACCGCGTCCCAGGACCGGCAGCCGCCCGTGGACGCGGTACCGGTCAGCGCGTCGGTCACCCCGTCCGGTGTGCGGTGCAGCGGGCGCGGCGCACGGTCCGGGGCGAGCAGATCCCGCAGCGACGCCTTCCCTACCCAGGGCGCCGTCAGGTAGCGGACCCGGCCCGCCGCGCGCTCCACGACCAGGGCGCCCGCCGATGCCGCGTCCGCCC
>CBRG010000507.1 GCA_000470535.1 Streptomyces sp. AW19M42 | reverse complement strand
CGGTCAGCCACAGCGCGGTGATGCCGCGCTCGGTCAGCATTCCGCCCAGGCTCCCCGGGTCGAGGTAGCCGGGGGGTGCCACGACGACCGCGCCACCGTTCAGCCACGGAACCCAGATCTCGTGTGTCGAGGCGTCGAAGGTGTGCGGCGAGTGGAACAGCACGCGCCGGTGGCCGCCGTTGGCGTACATGGTCTGGGCGGCCAGGTCCGCGACGTTGCGGTGGGTGACCGCGACGCCCTTGGGCACCCCCGTCGAACCCGACGTGAACATCACGTACAGCCACTGGTCGGGGTGGGCCGGCAGGGCCGGCGGCGTCGACGGAAGGTGGGCGAAGCCCGAGGTCCCGTCGAGCACGACGGCCTCGGCGGCGGTCCGGGCCACCACCGGGTGCTCTGCCAGCACCTTGTCCGTGAGCAGGACGGGCGCCCCCGTCTCCGCGAGGATCCGCAGCAGGCGGCTGTCGGGGTCCGCGGCGTTGAGCGGGGCGTAGACGCCGCCGGCCTTGACCACCGCGAGGAGCCCGGTGAGCAGGTCCGCCGACCGCTCCATCAGAACGGCGACGACACTCTCCGGCCGAACGCCGAGGCCCACGAGGTGACGGGCGAGTCGGTTGGCGTCCGCGTCCAGCTCGGCGTAGGTCAGCTCCCGGGCACCGTCGACCACGGCGATCGCGTCCGGGGTGCGGGCGGCCTGCGCGGCGAACAGCTCCGCGAGCCCGGCGTCGGAGGAAGCGGTGATCGCGCCGTTCCATCCCTCCAGCAGCTGCTGCCGCTCGTCCGGGCCGATGAAGTCGAGCTCACGGACGGGGACTTCGGGGTGCTCGACGGCGTCTCCCAGTAGCCGGACCAGTCGGTCGGTGACCGCTTCGACCGTGCCGGCGTCGTACAGGTCGGTGGCGTACTCGACCCTGATGTCCATCCCGTCCGGGCTGCCGTCCGCCGTGCGGTGCTCATGAAAGGAGAAGGTCAGGTCGAACTTGGAGATGTCCAGCGAGGTGAAGCCCGACTCGGCCGAGATTCCCGGCAGTTCGACGGTGGGGGTGACCGCCTCCTGAAGGGTGAGGACCACCTGGAACAGCGGGTGCCGGGCGGTGGAGCGCTCGGGGTTGAGGGCCTCCACCAGCCGGTCGAAGGGCAGGTCCTGGTGGGCCCAGGCCGCCAGGTCGGCGTCCCGTACCCGGGTCAGCAGTTCACGAAAGCCCGGGTCACCCGAGAGATCCGTACGCAGCACCAGGGTGTTGACGAAGAAGCCGACCAGGTCGTCGAGGGACTGCTCGGAGCGGCCCGCGATCGGGGCGCCGATCGGGATGTCCTCCCCGGCGCCGGAGCGGGACAGCGCGGTCGCTACAGCGGCCTGGGCCACCATGAACAGCGTGGCACCGGTCTCCCGGGCCAGCCGGGTCAGCGCGTCGTGCAACGCAGCCGGAACGCGGACGCCGTGGGTGGTGCCCCGGTAGGTGGCCACCGCCGGGCGGGGGCGGTCGGCCGGCAGCGTGGCCTCGTCGGGCAGCCCGTCCAGGGTCTCCCGCCAGAACTCCGCCTGCCGCTCCCCGTCCGCCGCGAGAAGTTCCCGCTGCCAGAGGGTGTAGTCGGCGTACTGGACCGGCAGCGGCTCCCATGCGGGGGCGTCGCCCCGGGTGCGCGCCGTGTAGGCAGCCGTGAGGTCGCGCAGCAGCGGGGTGGTGGACCAGCCGTCGGAAGCGATGTGGTGCATGACCACCAGCAGGACGTGCTCCTCGCTCCCGAGCGCGAAAAGGGCGGCCCGGAAGGGCAGTTCGGATTCGAGAGCGAAGCTACGGGCGGCGTGATCGCTGAGTTGCGCCTCCAGCGTCTCCTCGGTCGCCGCGACGACGGGCAGTGCCACCCGGACCTCGGCCGCCGGGAGCTGCCACTGGTAGGCGGCGTCGTCCGCCATGCCGAAGAGGGTCCGCAGCGACTCGTGTCTGACCACCAGGTCGGTGAGCGAGAGCTGGAGGGCTTGCGTGTCGAGTGCGCCCTTGAGACGCAGCGACAGCGGAATGTTGTACGTCGCGGACGGGCCCTCCAGGTGGTGCAGGAACCAGAGGCGCTGCTGGGCCGAGGAGAGCGGTACCCGCTCGGGCCGCACGGCCTCCCGCAGCGCGGGGCGCTGCACGGCCTGCTCGCCGCCCGCTTCGACGTACTCGGCCAGAACAGCGACCGTCGGGCCCTGGAAGAGGTCCCTGACGGTGATCTGGACGCCGAAGGTCTGCCGGATGCGGCTGATGAGCCGGGTGGCGAGCAGGGAGTGCCCGCCGAGATCGAAGAAGTGGTCGTCGATGGTGACCGACGTCAGCCCGAGGACCTCCGCGAAGAGGCCGCACAGCACTTCCTCGCCCGGACCCCGGGGTGCGCGCCCGGTGGTGTCGTTGACGGTCTGCGGTGCGGGCAGGGCGCGTCGGTCGACCTTGCCGTTGACGGTGAGCGGGATCTCGTCCAGGACCACGAAGGCGGACGGGACCATGTACTCGGGGAGGATGCCGGCCAGCGCGCGGCGCACGGCCTCTGTGTCGATCCGGGCACGGTCGGCGGCGACGAGATAGGCGACCAGGCGCTTGTCGCCCGGCCGGTCCTCGCGGACGGTGACTGCCGCCTGGCCCACGCCCTCCTGGGCGCTCAACACCGTCTCGATCTCGCCCGGTTCGATGCGGAAGCCCCGGAGCTTGACCTGCTGGTCGGCACGCCCGAGGTACTCCAGCGACCCCGCGGCGTTCCAGCGCACCAGGTCACCCGTCCGGTACATCCGCGTACCGGCAGGACCGTACGGATCGGCGACGAACCGGTCGGCCGTCAGCGCCGGCCGGTCCAGATACCCCTGCGCCAGACCAGCACCCGCGATGTACAACTCACCAGGAGTACCCGGTGCGACCAGCCGCAACCCCTCATCCAGCACGTACACCCGGTGGTTGTCCAGCGGCTCCCCGATGGGGATCGCACCCGCGTAGTCCAGCGGACGGTGAATACGGTGCGTGGTGGCGAAGGTGGTGGTCTCCGTCGGACCGTAACCATTCACGACGGTCACCTCCGGGCAGTGGTCCATCACGCGGCGCACAGCCTCCGGCGGCACCACATCACCCCCCGCCCACACCTCACGCACCCCCGCGAACGCCTCCGGAACCTCCTCCGCCATCACCCGGAACAAGCCTGCGGTCAGCCACAGCGCGGTGATCCGGTGTTCGGCCAGCAGCCGCTGGTAGTCGGCCGGGGCCAGGTGTCCTGCGGGAGCGATGACGAGGGTGCCGCCGTTCAGCCACGGCACCCACATCTCATACGTGGACGCGTCGAACGCCATCGCGGAATGGAACAACACCCGCTCATGAGCCCCGTTCGCGTACATCGTCTGCGCGGCCAGATCAGCCACATTCCGATGCGTAACCGCGACACCCTTCGGCACCCCCGTCGAACCAGAGGTGAACATCGCGTACACCGGCTGATCCGCATGCACCACAACCAACGGATCCGAGCAATCACCCCCACCACCCGACACCGGCCCCAGCACCCGCACCCCCGCCGGCACCACCAACACACCCGCATCCCGATCCGTCACCACATGCGACACACCCGACTGACCAACAATCAACTCCACCCGCTCAGCCGGATAACGGGTATCCAACGGCACATACACCGCCCCCGCCTTCACCACAGCCAGCGTCATCACCACCGCACTCACCGAGCGCTCCAGGAACAACGCCACCCGACCACCCGGCCGCACACCCTCACCGATCAACCGACGCGCCCCAGCATTCGCCAGCGCATCCACCTCACGATAGGAAAGCTCACACCCCTCACCCACCACCGCCACCGCATCCGGAGTCCGCGCCACCTGCGCCGCGAACAACACCCCAAGCCCCGCACCCGGCGAACCCGTCACCTCACCCGACCACTCCCCCAACAACACCTCACGCTCACCCGACGACAACAACTCCAACTCACCCACCGGCACATCCGGAGCCGCCGCCACACCCTCCAACAACCGCACCAGACGCTCACCCGCCAACTCCACCGACCGCGCCTCATACAGATCAGTCGCATACTCGATCGTGATGTCCAACCCACCCGGCCGACCCCCACCCGTCCGATGTTCCGCGAA
>CBRG010000506.1 GCA_000470535.1 Streptomyces sp. AW19M42 | reverse complement strand
GGCAGCCGATCGGCTGCCCCTCGCGCAGCTTGAACTGCGCGATCGACTTGCGGGCCTTGGTGACGGCGGGCTTCTGGCCGGTGATCGTGGTGAGGTCGCGCACGGCGCCATCGATCAGCTTGGAGTCGCGGGCGGCGTCGCCCACACCCATGTTGACCACGATCTTGACCAGGCCGGGGATCTGCATGACGTTCTCGTAGGAGAACTCCTCACGCAGCTTGCCGGCGATTTCCTCGCGGTAGCGCGTCTTGAGACGCGGCGCTGTGGTGGTAGTCATCAGATGTCCTCACCGGTGCGCTTGGCAACGCGGATCTTGTTGCCCTCGTCGTCAAAGCGGTAGCCGACGCGAGTAACGACCTTGTTGCCGTCCTTCTCAACAACCAGCTGCACGTTGCTGACGTGGACGGGGGCCTCGGTCGTCACAATGCCACCGGTCTGCGAACCGCGAGCGGTCTGACCGGCCTTCGTGTGCTTCTTGACCCGGTTGACACCCTCGACGAGGACGCGGTCCTGAGCAGGGTAGGCAACGATGACCTTGCCCTGCTTGCCCTTGTCCTTACCGGTGATGACCTGAACCAGGTCGCCCTTCTTGATCTTCATGCTTACAGCACCTCCGGCGCGAGCGAGATGATCTTCATGAACTTCTTCTCGCGCAGCTCACGGCCCACCGGGCCGAAGATACGGGTGCCGCGGGGGTCGCCGTCGTTCTTCAGAATGACGGCGGCGTTCTCGTCGAAGCGGATGTACGAGCCATCCTGACGACGACGCTCCTTGACGGTGCGAACGATGACGGCCTTGACGACGTCACCCTTCTTCACGTTGCCACCGGGGATCGCGTCCTTGACGGTGGCGACGATGACGTCACCGATGCCCGCGTAGCGGCGACCCGAGCCACCGAGAACACGGATGGTGAGAATTTCCTTCGCACCCGTGTTGTCGGCGACGCGCAGTCGCGACTCCTGCTGGATCACGTCTATCTCCTGATCGTCTGCCGGTTCCCGGCGGGGGCCGCTCCGTTACCGGAGCGAACCCCCACCGAGCCTGGCGGAACCTGCCTGAGAGGAATGCCTCTCAGGAATTACTTGGCCTTCTCGAGGATCTCGACGACGCGCCACCGCTTCGTGGCGGACAGCGGCCGGGTCTCCATGAGGATGACACGGTCGCCGACGCCGGCGGCGTTCTGCTCGTCGTGAGCCTTGAGCTTGTTCGTACGGCGGATGACCTTGCCGTACAGCGCGTGCTTGACGCGGTCCTCGACAGCGACGACGACGGTCTTGTCCATCTTGTCGCTGACGACGAGACCCTCACGGGTCTTACGGAAACCGCGGTCAGTGTTCGTCTCAGTCACAGTCTTCTCGCTCATCAGACGCTCTCCACCGTCTCGATGCCGAGCTCGCGCTCACGCATCAGGGTGTAGATCCGGGCGATGTCCTTACGGACGGACTTGAGCCGGCCGTGGTTTTCGAGCTGTCCGGTCGCCGCCTGGAAGCGGAGGTTGAACAGCTCTTCCTTGGCCTCGCGGAGCTTGTTGAGGAGCTCCTCGTTGCCCAGCTCGCGCAGCTCGGACGTCTTGGTACCGGCCGACATCACGACTCACCTGCCTCGCGCCGAACAATCCGGCACTTCATCGGAAGCTTGTGAGCAGCGCGGGTGAGCGCCTCACGAGCAATCTTCTCGTTCGGGTAGGACAGCTCGAACATCACCCGGCCCGGCTTGACGTTCGCGATCCACCACTCGGGAGAACCCTTACCGGAACCCATGCGGGTCTCGGCAGGCTTCTTCGTCAGGGGGCGGTCCGGGTAGATGTTGATCCAGACCTTGCCGCCACGCTTGATGTGACGGGTCATCGCGATACGAGCGGACTCGATCTGACGGTTCGTCACGTACGCCGGGGTCAGCGCCTGGATGCCGTACTCGCCGAACGCAACCTGCGTGCCACCCTTGGACATACCGCTGCGCTTCGGGTGGTGCTGCTTGCGGTGCTTGACCCTACGGGGGATCAGCATTTCGGTCAGGCCTCCGTTCCGGTGCTCTCAGCCGCCGGAGCAGCGGCGGGCGCCTCGGCCTTGGGGGCCTCGGCGGCCGGAGCCGACTGCTGCGGCTTGCGGCCGCGACCGCCACGCTCGCCGCCACCGCGGCCACCGCGGCCGGCCGGACGGTCAGCGCCGCCACGGGCCGGGCGGTTGCCCGCACGGGCAGCAGCGTTCTCGGCGCGGACCTCGGCGATGTTCTTGACGTCGCCCTTGTAGATCCAGACCTTCACACCGATGCGGCCGAAGGTCGTCTTGGCCTCGAAGAAGCCGTAGTCGACGTTCGCACGGAGCGTGTGCAGGGGCACGCGGCCCTCGCGGTAGAACTCCGAGCGGGACATCTCGGCGCCGCCGAGACGACCGCCGCACTGGATCTTGATGCCCTTGGCGCCGGCCTTCATCGTGCTCTGCATGCTCTTGCGCATGGCACGACGGAAGGAGACGCGGGAGGAGAGCTGCTCGGCGACGGCCTGGGCCACCAGCTGAGCGTCGACCTCGGGGTTCTTGACCTCAAGGATGTTCAGCTGGACCTGCTTGCCGGTCAGCTTCTCCAGCTCGCCACGGATGCGATCGGCCTCGGCGCCGCGGCGACCGATGACGATGCCCGGACGGGCGGTGTGGATGTCAACGCGGACGCGGTCACGGGTGCGCTCGATCTCGACCTTCGAGATGCCGGCCCGCTCCATGCCCTTCGTCATCATGCGACGAATGGCGACGTCTTCCTTGACGTAGTCCTTGTACAGCTTGTCGGCGTACCAACGGGACTTGAAGTCCGTGGTAATGCCGAGCCGGAACCCATGCGGGTTAACCTTCTGGCCCATTACCGGGTTCCTTCCTTGCTGCTGACGACCACGGTGATGTGGCTGGTCCGCTTACGGATCCGGTAGGCACGGCCCTGAGCACGCGGACGGAACCGCTTCAGGGTCGGACCCTCGTCCACAAACGCCTCACTGATGACCAGCGAAGTGGCGTCGGGGTGGTCGTAGTTGTGTGCAGCGTTGGCGATGGCGCTGTCAAGCACCTTGCCAACCGGCACGCTCGCGGCCTGCGGGGCGAAACGCAGGACCGCCTGAGCCTCCGTGGCATCCATGCCACGGATGAGGTCCACCACTCGGCGGGCCTTCATGGGCGTGACGCGGATGTACCGCGCCTGGGCCCTGGCTTCCATGGTTGTCCCTTCGGTGTGAGTCATAGTCGTTTCCACCCCGCGCTAGCGGCGCTTCGACTTCCGGTCGTCCTTGACGTGGCCGCGGAAGGTGCGAGTCGGCGAGAACTCGCCGAGCTTGTGGCCGACCATCGACTCGGTGACGAACACCGGGACATGGATCTTGCCGTTGTGCACCGCGATGGTGTGACCCAGCATGGCCGGGATGATCATCGAGCGACGGGACCAGGTCTTGATGACGTTCTTGGTGCCGGCTTCGTTCTGTACGTCCACCTTCTTGACGAGGTGGCCGTCGACGAAGGGCCCCTTCTTGAGACTGCGCGGCATCTAAACCCGCTCCTAGCGCTTCTTGTTCGTCTTGCGGCGGCGGACGATGTACTTGCTCGATGCCTTCTTCGGCGAGCGAGTACGACCCTCCTTCTGACCCCACGGCGAGACCGGGTGACGTCCACCGGAGGTCTTGCCTTCACCACCACCGTGCGGGTGGTCGACCGGGTTCATCGCAACACCGCGGACGGACGGGCGAACGCCCTTCCAGCGCATGCGACCGGCCTTGCCCCAGTTGATGTTCGACTGCTCGGCGTTGCCGACCTCACCGATCGTGGCGCGGCAGCGGGCGTCGACCAGGCGGATCTCACCCGACGGCATACGAAGGTGGGCCATGGTGCCCTCCTTCGCCAGCAGCTGCACGGAGGCACCCGCGGAACGGGCGAACTTCGCGCCGCCGCCGGGCCGCAGCTCGATGGCGTGGATGGTCGTACCGACCGGGATGTTGCGCAGCGCCAGGTTGTTACCGGGCTTGATGTCGGCGGCCGGACCGTTCTCGACACGGTCGCCCTGTCCCAGGCCGCGCGGCGCGATGATGTAGCGCTTCTCGCCGTCGGCGTAGTGCAGGAGCGCGATGCGCGCGGTGCGGTTCGGGTCGTACTCGATGTGCGCGACCTTGGCCGGCACGCCGTCCTTGTCGTGACGACGGAAGTCGATCACGCGGTAGGCGCGCTTGTGGCCACCACCCTGGTGGCGAACGGTCACACGACCGGTGTTGTTACGGCCGCCCTTGCTGTGCAGGGGGCGGACCAGCGACTTCTCCGGCGTGGACCGCGTGATCTCGACAAAGTCGGCGACGCTGGAGCCACGACGGCCCGGGGTCGTCGGCTTGTACTTGCGGATACCCATTTCTCAGTCCTCGTCCGATTCCGGACGACTCGACCTCCGTTAGGAGGTCGGGCCGCCGAAGATGTCGATTCGGTCGCCCTCAGCGAGGGTCACGATGGCGCGCTTGGTGTCAGCGCGCTTGCCGAAACCGGTCTTGGTGCGCTTGCGCTTACCCTGACGGTTGATCGTGTTGACCCCGGTGACCTTGACCGAGAAGACCGCTTCGACGGCCTGCTTGATCTGGGTCTTGTTGGAGCCGGGCGCGACGATGAACGTGTACTTGTTCTCGTCGAGCAGCGCGTAGCTCTTCTCCGAAACAACCGGCTTGACGAGAACGTCACGCGGGTCGGAGTAGGTCTTGCTGGTAACGGTCGCCTCGCTCATCAGGCGTCGCTCCCTTCGGTCTCAGCGGTCTGGGGGCCAGACACGAAGGACTCGAAAGCGGCCTGAGTGAAGACCACGTCGTCAGAGACGATCACGTCGTACGTGTTCAGCTGGCCCGGGTCCAGGATGTGCACCTGGGGCAGGTTGCGTGCGGAGAGCCACGCGGCCTCGTCGTTGCGGTCGACGACCAGGAGCACGTGCTTGCGCTCCGAGATCTTGCCGAACAGCGACTTCGCTGCCTTCGTGGAGACCGCAGCACCCTCGACCACGCCGGTGACGACGTGGATGCGGGAGTGGCGCGCCCGGTCGGAGAGGGCACCGCGCAGGGCGGCGGCCTTCATCTTCTTGGGGGTGCGCTGCGAGTAGTCACGCGGCTGCGGGCCGTGGACGACGCCACCGCCGACGAACTGCGGTGCGCGGGTCGAACCCTGGCGCGCGCGGCCGGTGCCCTTCTGGCGGTAAGGCTTGCGCCCACCACCGCGGACCTCGCCACGACGCTTGGTCTTGTGCGTGCCCTGACGGGCAGCTGCCAGCTGTGCGACAACGACCTGGTGGATCAGCGGAACGCTGGTCTTCGCGTCGAAGATCTCCGCGGGGAGCTCGACGGTACCGGCCTTGTCGCCTGCCGGCGAAAGGATGTCAATGGTGCTCATTACCTCAAGCCCCCTTGGCCGCGGTACGGACCAGGACGAGGCCGCCGTTCGGACCGGGGACCGCGCCCTTGATGAGCAGCAGACCCTTCTCCGCGTCAACCGCGTGGATGGTCAGGTTCTGGGTGGTGACGCGCTCGTTACCCATCCGACCGGCCATGCGCATGCCCTTGAAGACACGCCCAGGGGTGGCACAGCCACCGATCGAACCGGGGGAACGGTGCTTACGCTGGACGCCGTGGCCGGCGCCGAGGCCCTTGAAGTTGTGACGCTTCATGACACCGGCGAAGCCCTTGCCCTTGCTCTTGCCCGTGACGTCAACCTTGACGCCGGACTCGAACACCTCGGCAGTGACCTCCTGGCCCAGCGTGTACTCGCTGGCGTCAGGGGTGCGGAGCTCCACCAGGTGGCGGCGCGGGGTGACGTCGGCCTTGGCGAAGTGACCCTTGAGGGGCTTGTTCACCTTGCGCGGGTCAATCTCGCCGAAGGCGATCTGGACCGACTCGTAGCCGTCGCTGTCGTTCGTACGGACCTGCGTCACGACGCACGGACCGGCCTTGACGACGGTCACCGGGACAACCCGGTTGTTCTCGTCCCAGACCTGGGTCATGCCGAGCTTCTCGCCCAGGACGCCCTTGATGTTCTTGCTCATCTCGGCCCGTCCCCTCAGAGCTTGATCTCGATGTCGACGCCCGCCGGCAGGTCGAGGCGCATCAGCGAGTCAACCGTCTTCGGCGTGGGGTCGAGAATGTCGATGAGGCGCTTGTGCGTGCGCATCTCGAAGTGCTCGCGCGAGTCCTTGTACTTGTGCGGCGACTTGATGACGCAGTACACGTTCTTCTCAGTGGGCAGCGGCACCGGGCCTGCGACCGACGCACCAGTGCGGGTCACCGTCTCGACGATCTTCTTCGCCGAGGAGTCGATGACCTCGTGGTCGTAGGCCTTGAGCCGGATGCGGATCTTCTGTCCCGCCATGGCTACTAGTAGTCCTGTCTCTCGTAACGCTCTGGAACCCGGGGTTCTGATAACTCCGCCTCCGACCCACGCGGTCGGGCGTGTCGCATCCCCTCTACGAAAATCTCCCGAAGAAGATCCCAACCAAGGGGGTGCGGGCCTGAGACCGCGGATGCCGGGGGAGGAACCCCACCGGGCGCCTGGCCGGTGGCACACATACGCTTCCCGAAAGATTCCCGTACGTCCGGCCCATAGGGCCGACGAGTACTGTGGGACTCGCTTCCGGTCCTCCCGGCGGGAGGCGCGCAGCATTGACACTCAACCGAGCAACCTGGTCAGTGTGCCATACGGGGTGTGAGCCTGGCCAATCGGCCGGGGATCTTACCCCCCGGGGATGAATGGTCAAACGCGGGCACGTCTGCGCAACCTCCGTATCCCTCGCCCCGGCGGGTAATTCGGTCGAGCGCGGCGGCTCCCCGCCCCTAACGCCCGCTCCCTCGACTCGGCGCGCCACCCCTCCCGGGCCCGGGTCAAGTCGCTCCAGGGCCGCGTCGGCCCCCGCATCCCGGCGGGCCGCTGGATCTGCGGCGAGAACGTGTTCGCCCGGCGCTCCATCCCGTACGACGATCTGGCCGGCCACTTCTACGGCTTCTCCGTCTGGGACGGGGACACCTGCCTGGGGTGGGACCCGACCGTGGCGTTCCTGCACGGACTCGGCATCCGACCCCGCCCGTACTGCGGGACCGCCACACCTCCTGGGCCCTCGCCTCCGCACGCCCCGGCCCGGACGAGGGCCGACTGCGCGGCCGCCTCCTCGCGCTGCGCACCACCCTCGCCGAGGCGGGCGCCGCCGACTGCCGCGTCTGGCCGCACCCGGTCACGGCCAACGGCCGCACGGGGTACGCGATCGGCCTGGGCGCGACCCCGCCGGACGGGCCCCGGCTGGCGGGGAACGGGGCGGAGATGCCGCGCGGCAGACGGGGGGCGGGCGCGGGGCCGGGGGG
>CBRG010000505.1 GCA_000470535.1 Streptomyces sp. AW19M42 | reverse complement strand
GTCGGATGGTCGAAGACGAGCGTGGTGGGCAGCCGGGTGCCGAGGGCCTTGGCCAGCCGGTCGCGCAGACCGACGGCGGTGAGCGAGTCGAACCCGAGGTCCTTGAAAGCCCGGTCGGTGGCGAGGGCCTTCGGATCGCTGTGGCCGAGCACCTTCGCGGTGTGCTCGCGCACCAGGTCCTGGACCAGCTCGCGCTGTGCCTCGTCGGGGAGTTCGAGGAGCCGGGCGCGCAGGGCGGGAGCCGGGCGGCCGGGCTCCCCGGGCACCGCCGGGTCCTGCGGGGCGGCGACCAGTTCGCTCAGCAGCGGGCTGGGGCGGGTGGCCGTGAAGACGGGGCCGAACCGCTCCCAGTCGACGTCCGCGACGGCGACGGCCGTCTCGTCGTGGTCCAGGACGACGTCCAGTGCCCGCAGCGCGCGGTCGGGGTCCAGGAGCGGGAGCCCGGTGGCGGCGAGGATCTCCCGCTGGTCCGGGCCGATCATTCCGCCGCCGCTCCAGGGGCCCCAGGCGACCGACGTGGCGGTCAGGCCGCGGGCGCGCCGGTTGGCCGCCAGGGCGTCGAGGAAGGCGTTCGCGGCACCGTAGGCGGCGTGGTCGGCGACGCCCCAGGTGGCCGAGATCGAGGAGAACAGCACGAACGCGTCCAGCGGGGTGTCCGCGAGCAGTTCGTCGAGGATGCGCGCGCCTTCGGCCTTGGCGGCCATGAGGTCCGGCAGATCGCCGGGGCCGAGGTCCTTCAGCGGGCCCAGCTCGCAGACGCCCGCGGCGTGGAACACCGCTGACAGGGGCCGGCCCCCGCCGATTCCGTCGAGCAGTGCGGCCAGTGCGGTGCGGTCGGTGACGTCGCAGGTCGCGGCCGTCAGCTCGCTTCCCGCCTCGTGCAGTTCGGCGGCGAGCGCCGCCATCTCGTCCGGGTCTCCGCCGTGGCGGCTCAGCAGGATGACCTGTTCGGCCCCGCCCTCGGCCAGCCGGCGGGCGAGCCGACGGCCCAGTGCCCCGGTGCCGCCCGTGATGAGGACGCTGCCGTGCGGCTGGTAGGACCGCCGTCCGGTGGCGGGGCGCCGGGCCCGGACGAGCCGGCGGGCGAACACGGCGGCGGACCGGATCGCGACCTGGTCCTCGTCCCGGCCCCCGGTGAGTACGGCGGCGAGCCGTTCGCGGGCCCGCCCGTCCCACCGCGGAGGCAGGTCGACCAGGCCGCCCCAGGTACGGGGGTGTTCGACCGCAGCGGCACGCCCCGCTCCCCAGACCGCCGCCGAAGCGGGGTCGGGTGCCGGGTCGGACGGCCCGGTGGACACCGCGCCGCGCGTGGCGCACCAGAGCGGGGCGGTGATGCCCGCCGCGTCCAGCGCGTGGAGCAGGGCGACCGTCGCGGCCACCCCGGCCGCGGGCTCCGGTGCCGTGTCCAGGGC
>CBRG010000504.1 GCA_000470535.1 Streptomyces sp. AW19M42 | reverse complement strand
CCTTCTTCGCCGGATCGTCCAGTCCGGCCGCCCCGGGCCCCTTGCCGTACGCGGCGGCGTCCGGCCCGGCCCCGGAGCAGCCGGAGAGCACGGCCACGGCCAGGGCGAGGGCGGCGGCCGGTGCGATCAGGGAGCGTGTGCTGAGCTTCACCGCTTCAGCCTGTCAGGTCGCGGGAGCGGTACGTCCCTTTCGCGGCGTTCGTCAGCCGGTCAGGTGACCGCGCGCCCCGGGGCCGGGGTGTCAGTCGCCCGGCTGCCAGTCGGGGCGTCGGCCGCTGCGGGCGACGGCCCGGTCCAGCAGCGGCGCGTCGTCCGGCACCGGGACCGGCGGCCCGAAGGGCGAGCCGGCCGGCGGGCTGTCGCCCAGGTCGGCCAGCAGCGCCAGCGTGGAGTCCAGATGCGCCTCCTCGGCCCGGAACGGCTGCCCGGTCGACCTCGCCAGATCCCAGCCGTGCAGCACCAGCTCGTTCAGCGCGACCATGCCCGCCACCTCGCCCGGCAGATCCACACTGCCCGCCCGGGTCATGCCCCGCCAGGCGTCCGGGGAGCGCCAGGCGGTGACCATCTCGTCGAGCGCCCGCGGCAGCGTGTCGCGCCAGCCGTCCGCGAGCACCATCCCCTCCACCGAGGGCGCTGTGTCGGTCGTCGCCCCCAGCTCCTTGTGCGCGGCATCTCGGAAAGCGGTGGCGAGCCCGCCGATGTGGGCGAGCAGGGCGCTCACCGTGACGCCGGGACAGGGGGTCGGTGCCGACAGCCGGGTGTCGGGGACCGCGTCGAGCAGCCCGGCGATCTGCCGGGCCGCCGGTGCCAGGTCCTGCGGGGGAGCGGTCTTCGTCTCGTTGTCCATACAGTGCAGACTCCCCGGGCACCCCGAACTCATCGTCCGGCGACGCGCCGTGAAGCCCGGGACCCTCCGGCCGGGCGGCGAGGGGGCGGTGCACACCGGCATATTGCGGAAGGTTCCGCTCCGTCCCCTTGTCGGAGACCCCCGCGCCGTGCGATACAGGTCTGGACCATTGCTGCCGGACGGAAGGCAAGACCGTGCAACGCCCCCACGCAACCGCCGCGTTGGCCTGCTCAGCCGCCCTGCTCCTCGCCACCCTCACAGCCTGCGGCTCCGACGCCGAGGCCGACACCAGCAGTCCCACGGCGCCGCGCGGGGTGACGGTGCAGGCCGGCAGCGCCACCTCCGCGCACGTGATGTGGGAGGCGGCCACCGACGACAAGGCGGTCACCGCGTACGAGATCTACCGCAAGGGCAAGAAGGTCAAGACCGTCCCGGCCGCCAGGGTGATGATCGACATCGAGGGGCTGACGGCCTCGACCGCCTACAGCTTCACCGTCCGTGCCCGCGACGCCGCCGGAAACCTCTCCGCGCCGAGCGCCGCCGCGTCCGTCACCACCCCGGCGCAGAGCCCGGCCGACCACGAGGCCCCCACCCGGCCGGTGCGCCTGCGCGGCAAGGCCGACGGCAGCCGGGCGGCGACGCTGTCCTGGGGCGGTTCCACGGACGACGTCGGCGTCACCTCGTACGACATCTACCAGGAGGGCTCACGCATCCACACCGTGCCCGGCCCGCAGACCACGGCGCGCCTGACCGGACTGCGGCCCGGCACGGTCTACACCTTCACCGTCCGCGCCCGGGACGCCGCCGACACCTCGTCGAAGGACAGCGACGCCTTCGACCTCACCACCGCATCCGCCCCCGGCGCCCCGGCCTCCACCGCCCCCACGGACCTGCGGATCACCAGCACCGTCCAGGGCGGGGAGTACGCCGTCGACCTGGACTGGAAGCAGCCGAGGACCGGCGGCGAGATCCCCGCCTACCAGCTCTACCTGGACGGCCGGCTGACCACCACGATCGTCTGGGGCGGCAAGCCGCCCGCGGGCCGGGCGAACTACCGGCTGACCGTCAGCGACCCGCGCGGCACCCGCTACGCGATGAAGATCCGCGCCAAGCTCCCGGACGGGAAGTGGGGGGACTTCTCCGCCTCGCGAACGGTGGTGCTGGGCGGCTGACCGGCCCTCAGCCGTGCGGGTGGGTGCCCCATATGGTCCATTTGACCCCGGAACCGTCATTGACGGACTCCACGAGGAACAGGGGATGCGATGGACCTGGGCTCCCGCGTCGACACGCTGATGGACGGGCTCACCGCGGACCTGGAGCGGCTGACGGCCATCCCGTCCGTCGCGTTCCCCGGCTTCCCCGACGAACCCGTGCGGCAGGCCCACGACCTGCTCATGGACCTGCCGCACGGCGCGGGCGTCGAACGGATCGAGCGGCTCGACCTGCCGGACACCGCACCGGTCATCGTCGCCGAGGTCCCGCCGCCGACGCCGGAGGCCCCGACCGTGCTGCTCTACGGCCACTACGTGGCTCTCACCGCCGTTCGAACCCACCCCCGTGGAGGGCGGGCTGCGCGCCCGGGGTATCGCGGACGACAAGGGGAACCTGATCGTGCACCTCGGTGTACTGAGGGCGTACGGCGGCCGCCCGCCGACCGGCCTCAGAATCGTCCTGGAGGGCCAGGAGGAGTACGGCAGCGCCTTCGACGACTACCCGCCCACAGACCCGGCCCGCTTCGCCTGCGATGCGATGGTCATCGCGGACATGGGCAACCTCCGCCCCGGCAGCCCCACGCTCACCACGGGCCTGCGCGGCGCCTCCGAGCTGGTGTTCGAGGTGTGGACGCTGGACGAGCCCCGCCACGGCGGCGAGTTCGGCGGCGCCGCCCCCGACGCCCTGCTCGCCCTGCTCAACGCGCTGGCCACCCTGCACGACGTGCACGGGGACGTCGCCGTCGAGGGCCTGCGCCGCGAGGAGTGGAGCGGCACGACGTACACGGAGGAGGAGTTCCGCGCGCTGGCCGGGGTCCGCGACGGGGTGCCGCTGATCGGGTCCGGCAGCCTCGGTGAGCGGCTGTGGAGCGGGCCCGCCCTCACGGTCATCGGCATCGACGCCCCGTCCGTGGACCAGGCCGCCTCCGCCGTCGTCCCGTACGCCAGGGCCAAGCTGAACCTGCGCTACCACCCCCAGCAGGACCCCGAGGAGGCGCTCGGGCTGCTCGTCACCCACTTGGAGGCACTGCGCCCGTTCGGAATCCCGCTCACCGTCACCCCCGGCGACACCGGCCCCGGATTCGAGCCCGCGACCGGCGGCCCCGCGTACCGGGCCGCATTGTCGGCCCTGTGCGAGGGCTGGGGCACGGAACCCGCGTTCGTCGCGAGCGGCGGCTCGATCCCGCTCGTCAACGGCCTGGCCATGGCCGTCCCCGGCGCCGAGATCCTGCTCCTCGCCGAGTTCCGCAAGCAACTGGACGCCCTCGGCGGCGGCCACCGCCTGCTCACCGCCTTCACCCCCGCCGACCCCCAGAAGATCGGTGACGGCTGGGACCTGGGCAAGGTCTTCGACTCCCTCGACGTGGCCAACGTCCAGGGCTACGACTTCCACGGCTCCGGCAGCGACAACTCCTGGGAACCCGACCGCACCGGTCACCAGGCCAACCTCTACAACGACGGCCAGGACCCGTACGACTTCCACCTCAGCGCGGACGCCGCGATCAAGGCGTACACCGACGCGGGCGTCGAACCCCGCAAGCTGACCCTGGGTAACCCGTTCTACGGCCGGAGCTGGCAGAACGTCACCGACGGCGGCGCGGCGGGCGAATGGCAGTCCGCGGGCGGGGCCGCACCCGGCCAGTTCGCCGAGGAGGCCGGCACCCGCGGCTATTCCAACCTCATCGGTGCCTACCCGACCATGACGGTCCATCACGACGAGCAGCCCCTCTCCGCGTACGGTCACACCGGCAACCAGTGGTGGTCCTTGGACGACACCTGGTCCATCGGCAAGAAGACGGCCTACGTGAAGGACAAGGGCCTGCTGGGCGTCATGGTCTGGGAGATGTCGGGCGACACCCCGCAGGGGACCCTGCTGGGCGCCCTCGATTCCGGGCTGAAGTAGCGGCCGGGAGGACGCGTATCGGCTCCCCGGGGGCCCCGGGGCGGGGGGGCGGGGCCCGGGCATATATCGCCCAACCAGAAGTTTC
>CBRG010000503.1 GCA_000470535.1 Streptomyces sp. AW19M42 | reverse complement strand
TGCGTTCTGGGCGGCTGTGGAGAGCGCGGATGTGGATGCGCTGGCCGGGACGCTGGGTGCGGAGGCGGCTCTCATCGATCCGCTTCTGCCCGCGCTGACCGACTGGCGGCGCAAGCAGCGGGAACAGGACACCACCGACTCCTGGCGCTACGAAGTGAAATGGCGCCCCAGGAGCAGCAGCGGCGGGCGGCCCGAGCTGACGGGGGCATGGCTGGTCGTCCTGCCGGAGAGCGAGGCGGGAACCGAGCAGACCGGCGCGGTCCTCGACGCCCTGCGCCCCCACGGCGCCGACGTACACACCCTGGTACTGGCCGACGGTACGGCCGAGCGGCCGGCGCTCGCCGAGCGGCTGCGGGAACTCGTACCGCAGCCGGCCGGGGTGCTGTCCCTCGCCGCGCTCGACGAGCGCCCGCACTTCGGACAGCCCGCCGTACCCGCCGGGCTGGCGGCCACCGTCGCGCTGGTGCAGGCACTCGGTGACGCGGACCTCGCCGTGCCGGTGTGGCTCGCCACGCGGGGCGCGGTCGGCATCGGGCCCTCCGACCCGCCGCGCAGCGTGCCGCAGGCAGCGGCCTGGGGGCTCGGCC
This sequence comes from Streptomyces sp. AW19M42, assembly GCA_000470535.1. GTDB lineage: Bacteria > Actinomycetota > Actinomycetes > Streptomycetales > Streptomycetaceae > Streptomyces. Next base: position 2,067 of record CBRG010000503.1, on the reverse strand, counting down.
GGGTCGTCGGGCTGGAACACCCGGAGCGCTGGGGCGGGCTGATCGACCTGCCCGAACTCCTCGACGCCCGTGGCGCGGAGCGCCTCGCCACCGCACTGGCCGACGGCGTCGAGGACCAGATCGCGCTGCGCGCGTCCGGCTCCTTCGTACGACGTCTGGTGCACGCCAGGCCCGGCGGGGCACGGGGCCGCCGCTGGCAGCCGCACGGCACCGCACTGGTCACCGGTGGTACCGGCGGGATCGGTGCGGAACTCGCCCGATGGCTCGCCGCGGAGGGCATCGACCACCTGATCCTGACCAGCCGGCGGGGCGCCGAGGCGCCCGGAGTGCCGGAACTGCGGGACGAGCTGACCGCGCAGGGCGTGGGCGTCACCGTCGCCGCCTGCGACGTCGCGGACCGGGCCGCGCTGGCCGGGGTGCTCGACCTGGTACCCGACGCGCACCCGCTGACGGCGGTCGTGCACGCGGCGGGCGTCGGGGAGTTCGCGCCGCTTGCCGAGCACAGCCTCGCGGACCTCGCGGACGTCCTGGCGGCGAAGACGCTGGGCGCCACCCACCTCGACGAACTGCTGGGCGACCGGCCGCTGGACGCGTTCGTGCTGTTCTCCTCCAGCGCCGGAGTCTGGGGCAGCGGCGGCCAGTCGGTCTACGCGGCGGCCAACGCCCACCTCGACGCGCTGGCACACCACCGTCGGTCGCACGGCCGGGTCGCCACCTCGGTCGCCTGGGGCGCCTGGGGCGGCGCCGGTATGGCGGCCGACGCGTCCATGGCACGCCACCTGGGCGCCCGGGGCATCCGCGCGATGCCGCCCGCCTCCGCCCTCGCCGCACTGCGCGCCGCCGTCGAGCGCGAGGAGACCGTCGCGGTCGTGGCCGACATGGACTGGGAGCGGTTCGCCCCGGCCTTCACCGCGGCCCGCCCCCGTCCGCTGCTCGACGAACTCCCCGACGTCAGGAAGGTCGCGGAAGCGGGACAGCCGGACACCGGACACGACGGGGCAGAGGACGTGCTGCGCCGCCGGCTGGCCGGTCTGACACCCGCGGAGCAGCAGCGGGAACTGCTGGAACTCGTACGCGCCCACGCCGCCGCGGTGCTCGGCCACGCCGACGGCTCCGCCATCGAGCAGACGCGCGCCTTCCGCGAGCTGGGCTTCGACTCGCTCACCGCCCTGGAACTGCGCAACCGGCTGTCCGCCGCGACCGGACTGCGGCTGCCCGCCACCCTGGTCTTCGACCACGCCCAGCCCCGGCTCCTCGCCGCCTTCCTCCACACGGAGCTGGGCGGTGAAGGGAGCGCCGCGGACGACTCGGCGGCACCGGCCGTCGCCCACGCGGCCGACGAGCCGATCGCCATCGTCGGCATGGGCTGCCGCTACCCGGGCGACATCCGCTCGCCGGAGGACTTCTGGAAACTGCTCGCCGACGGCACCGACGCGCTGTCACCGCTGCCGTCCGACCGAGGCTGGCCGTCCACCGTCGGCGGGGTCCGCGAGGGCGGATTCGTCCACGACGCGATCGACTTCGACGCGGGCTTCTTCGGGATGAGCCCGCGCGAGGCGCTGGCCACCGATCCGCAGCAGCGGCTGCTGCTCGAAACGGCCTGGAAGGCCTTCGAGCACGCGGGCATCGACCCGTCGTCGGTGCGCGGCAGCCGCACGGGCGTCTTCATCGGCTGCAACAGCATGGGGTACGGCAGCGGGCTGGAGTCCGTCCCCGAGGAGGTCCAGGGCCACCTTCTCGTCGGCAACGCCACCAGCGTCGTCTCGGGCCGGGTCGCCTACACCCTCGGCCTGGAGGGCCCGGCGGTCACCCTCGACACGGCCTGCTCGTCCTCCCTGGTCGCGCTGCACTGGGCCGCCCAGTCCCTGCGCTCCGGTGAATCCACCATGGCGCTCGCCGGCGGTGTGGCCGTGCTGGTCACGCCGGACAGCTTCACCGAGTTCAGCCGCCAGGGCGGTCTGGCCTCCGACGGCCGGTGCAAGGCGTTCTCCGACGGTGCCGACGGCACCGGCTGGGGCGAGGGCGCCGGTGTCCTCGTCCTGGAACGGCTGTCGGACGCGCGGCGCA
>CBRG010000502.1 GCA_000470535.1 Streptomyces sp. AW19M42 | reverse complement strand
CCCGCCGGCCCCCCCCCCCCCCCCCCCCCCCCGCCCGGGGGGGGGGGGGGGGGCCCCGGGGGCCCCCGCCGTTCCCGCCGCCGGACGGCTGCCGCACCGCCGCTCCGGTCTGGTGCTGGCGGGCGGCATGCTCGTCTGGTCGATGGCGCAGAACGCGCTCTGGGGTGTCAGCAGCCGCATCGGGATAGTCCAGGTGGGGCTCTCCGAGGTCTCCATAGGAGCGGTCTTCGCCGCCGCCCTCGGCGCCGGACTGCTCGGGGTGATGGGCGCCGGGCTGCTGGGCGCACGGCTCGGACGCGCGGTCCCGATCGGTCTGGGCACCGTGGTCATCGCGGCGATGATCGTGCTCAGCTCGTCGGCGGGCGACCTCGGCTCGTTCGCGACCGGCGAGATCATGTGGAACACCTTCTACCCGGTGGTCCTGTCGTACCTGATCGGTCTGGCCGCCTCACTCGACGTACGCGGCCGCTGGGCGGTCCTCGCGGGCTCGGCCTCTTCGGTGGGCGTGGCCTGCGGGCCGCTGCTGGGCAGCGTGCTGTCCGAGGAGGCCGGCTATCCGGTGATGGGGCTGATCCTGGGCGCGGCGACCCTGCTGGTCGCGGTCCCGGTGACGGCCGTCGCCCTGCACACCGGTGGCCGGCCGCTGGTGCCGGGATCGGTGCGCCGCAGGGGCGGTGCTCCGGCGGCCCTGCTCGCCGTCACCACCGGCGCGGTGCCCGGGGCCGTGCCCAGGCTCGGCGCGCCCGAGCAGGCCATCACGGAACTCGACCTGCCCGAGCTGCGCCGCAGGCGCCTGGTCAGGAGTGCGTTCCGGACGGCCGGCCCGGCCGGCGGGGGCGGTCAGTCGAACGCGTACGCCTCGACCTCGGACAGGTAGCGCGCCCGGCGCTCCTCGTCGTGGTCGAGGAAGGCCGCCTCGAAGGAGTTGCGGGCCAGGGTGCGCAGTTGTTCGCGCTCCAGGCCGAGCGCCTCGTGGACGGCGTGGAAGGTGTCCCCGACGTACCCGCCGAAATAGGCGGGGTCGTCGGAGTTCACCGTGCAGAGCAGCCCGGCGTCCATCATGGCCCGCAGCGGGTGCTCCTCCAGGGTGTCGATGGCCCGCAGCCGTACGTTGGACAGCGGGCAGAGGGTGAGCGGCACCCGGTCCGCGACCAGCCGCTTCACCAGGTCCGGGTCCTCCATGCAGCGCAGCCCGTGGTCGATGCGCTCCACCCCGAGCACGTCGAGGGCCTCCCGGATGTAGGCGGGCGGGCCCTCCTCGCCGGCGTGCGCGACCTTGCGCAGCCCCAGCGCCTCTGCCGCCGCGTACACCTCGCGGAACCTGGCGGGCGGGTGGCCGACCTCCGCGGAGTCCAGGCCGATCGCGCTGATGCGGTGCAGATGCGGCTTCGCGGCCTCAAGGGTCTCCAGCGCGGAGTCGGCGGAGCGGTCGCGCAGGAAGCACATGATCAGCTGGGTGGAGACACCGTGCTTCTCCTCGCTGCGCTCCAGCGCCCGGCCGAGCCCTTCGACGACCGTGCCGATCGGGACGCCTCGGGCGGTGTGCGCCTGCGGGTCGAAGAAGATCTCCGCGTGCCGCACACCCTGCGCCGCGGCGCGGGCGAGATAGGCGTCGGCGAGCTCGGTGAAGTCGTCCTCGGTCCGCAACACCGCCATCAGCGCGTAGTACAGGTCGAGGAAGCTCTGCAGATCGTCGAACAGGTAGGCGGTGCGCAGCTCCGCCGTGTCCGCGTAGGGCAGTCGCACGCCGTTGCGGGCGGCGAGCGCGAAGGCCAGCTCGGGTTCGAGGGTTCCTTCGATGTGGAGGTGGAGTTCTGCTTTGGGGAGGTGCACGGGTGTCTCGCTAACGCGTGTGGTGCTGTTACTGGTGACGAGTGGGGACCGGGACCGTGATCAGGTCCTGGGCGACGGTGAGTTCGCCCCCGAATCCGGCGGCGCGGGCCTGCGCCTCGAACGCCTCCTGATCCGGGTAGCGCTGCGAGAAGTGGGTGAGTACGAGGTGCCGTACGCCCGCTTCCCGCGCCACCCGGGCCGCCTGGCCGGCGGTGAGGTGGCCGTGGTCGGTGGCGAGCCGTTCGTCCTCGTCGAGGAAGGTCGACTCGATGACCAGCATGTCGCACCCCTCGGCCAGGGCGTACACACCGTCGCAGAGCCTGGTGTCCATGATGAACGCGAACCGCTGTCCGCGCCTGTGCTCGGAGACGTCGTCGAGGGTGACTCCGCCGAGGGCGCCCTCGCGCTGGATCCGGCCGATGTCGGGTCCGGCGAGGGAGTGTTCCGCGAGCCGGGCGGGCAGCATGCGGCGCCTGTCGGGTTCGACGAGGCGGTAGCCGTACGACTCGACGGGGTGGGACAGCTTGTGGGCGCTGAGCGTGTACGCGTCCGTGGTGGCCAGCGGCCCGTCGGCGGCGACCGGGGCCTGGTCCAGCTCGACGGACTCGCGGTAGGCGGTCGCGTACCGCAGCCGGTCGAAGAAGTGCTGTCCGCTCGCCGGGTAGTGAGCGGTGACGGGGTGCGGGACCTGGTCGAGGTTGATCCGCTGGATCACCCCTGCCAGGCCGAGCGAGTGGTCGCCGTGGAAGTGCGTGACGCAGATCCGGTTGATGTCGTGCGCGGCGACACCGGCCCGCAGCATCTGGCGTTGGGTTCCCTCGCCGGGGTCGAAGAGGAGGCCCTCGCCGTCCCAGCGCAGCAGATAGCCGTTGTGGTTGCGGTGCCGGGTCGGGACCTGGCTGGCGGTGCCGAGGACGACGAGTTCACGTGCGGACACGGTGTGCGGTGGTCCGTTAGCCGGGGGGCCACTGAAGGCCGCGGCCGCCCAGGACGTGGGCGTGCGTGTGGAGGACGGTCTGCCCGGCGCCCGCACCGGTGTTGAACACGATCCGGTAGCCGGTGTCCGTGATCTTCTCGTCTGCGGCGACCTGCCCGGCCTCGCGCACCACGTCCGCGAGGACCTGCGGTTCGGCGGCGGCCAGGGAGGCCGCGTCGGGGTGGTGGAGGCGCGGGATGACGAGTACGTGGGTGGGGGCCTGGGGGTTGATGTCGCGGAAGGCGACGGTGGTGTCGGTCTCCCGGACGATCGTGGCCGGGATCTCACCCGAGACGATCTTGCAGAACAGGCAGTCGGGCTGCGGTTCTCCTGCCATGGCGGTGCTCCTTCAGTCTCGGTGATCCGTTATGGGGCAGCCTAGGGCCTGTCGTCAAACCGCCGTCTGCCGAGCGGCCGCCCTACGGGCGACGACGGCGGTTTGACGACAGACCCTAGCGGGACGGGCCCACCCGGCCTCACCGGCGTGTGAGGCGCGGGGTCCGGGCCGGAGCCCCGGTCACGGGAGGGGTCGGGGGAGCAGGACCTCCGCGGGCGCCCCGGCTCCCCCGACGTCACTCCGGCAGCGACGGCGCCGTCTTCGCGGGGGTCCTGGACAGCGACTCCAGCGCGATCCGGATCGCCTCGTCCAGCTGCGGGTCCCGCCCCGCCGCCCGGTCCTGCGGCGTCATGACGACCTCGACGTCCGGATCGACGCCGTGGTTCTCGACGCCCCAGCCGTACCCCTCCATCCAGACGGCGTACTTCGGCTGGGTGACCAGTGTGCCGTCCACCAGCCGGTACCGGCTGTCGATGCCCACCACGCCGCCCCAGGTGCGGGTGCCGACCACCGGGCCGATGCCCATCAGCTTGATCGCCGCGTTCACGATGTCGCCGTCCGAACCGGAGAACTCGTCCGCCACCGCGATGACCGGCCCACGCGGCGCGTCGCCCGGGTAGCTGTGGGCCTGCCTGCCGCGGGGCAGGTCCCAGCCGACGATGCGGCGGCCGAGCTTCTCCACGATCAGCTGCGAGATGTGGCCGCCCCGGTTCTCCCGGACGTCGACCACCAGCCCTTCTCGGGCGACCTCGGTGCGCAGGTCGCGGTGGATCTGGGCCCAGCCCGGTCCGGCCATGTCGGGGATATGGACGTAGCCGAGGCGCCCGCCGGAGTGCTCGTGGACGTAACGGCGCCGGTCGGCGACCCACGCGTGGTAGCGCAGCGGCTCCTCGTCCGCGATCGGTACGACGACGACATGGCGCGGGTCGCCGCCGCCGGCCGGTGAGACGGACAGCT
>CBRG010000501.1 GCA_000470535.1 Streptomyces sp. AW19M42 | reverse complement strand
CCCGCGTCTTTCGTGTACGGTCCCGGGCTCAGCCCACCCGGGGAACCAGCCGGGCCGGACCGTGCACCAGCTCGCCGCCGAGCTTCTTCCGGAGCTTCTTGTCCTGCGGCGTGAGCTTCTGCGGCCCGCCGAGCGCCGGCACCCCGCCGACCTTCTGCGCGGGCGACTGGGGCGTTTCGTACTTCCTCGGGGCGGTGGCCAGGGTGATCAGCGTCAGGCCGATCAGCAGCACGGTGAACGCGATGGCCGCCCGCGTCCAGAGCTGCGCCTTGCGCTCGCTGCCCGTCCGGATCAGCTCCGGGACCGGCAGCGAGGTCGCGGGCTGGGCGAGGGCGAGTGCGCCCAGGTGCTCCTGCAGCAGCGCCGCCTGCTCGGCCGGTGCCGACGCCGTCGCGAGCGCGGGCAGCCGCTCCGCGACGGCCGCCCGCGCGGTCATCAGCCGCCCCGCCGCCGCCGGGGTGCTCGCCTCCGTCTCCGCCGCGGTCTCGGGCAGCCCGAGGCCGACACCGTCGTGGAGCAGCAGCGTGCGGCGGTACGCGGGCGGCAGGGCCAGCAGCGCGTCGAGCAGCGCACGGGGACCGGGCGCCTCGGGCGGCGGATCGGCGTGGCGGTGTTCGGGGTGCACCCGGCGCCACGGCGACATCGCGTGCTCGTGGGCGGCCGCCCGGACCCAGCCCACCGGGTCGCGGTCCACGGCGACCTCCGGCCAGCGCTGCCAGGCGAGGTCGAAGGCCTTGCCGACGGCCTCACGGGACAGGTTGCGGCGGCCGGTCAGCAGATAGGTCTGGCGGAACAGCGCGGCGGCCGTGTGCCGGTACAGCGCGTCGAACGCCTCGGCGGGCGACGCGGTGGGCGACGCGGTGGGGAGCGAGTTGGGCGCCTGGGTGGGGGACGCGATGGGGAGCGCGACGGGGGACGCGATGGGCGCCTCGGCGGGCGCCTCGACGGGGGGTTCAGCGCGCGCATCGTCGCTGGACCCGGTGGGCGTCTCCGCAAGGCATTCGGTAAGTGGCTCGACGGGGGACTCGACGGGCGGTTCGACGGGCGGTTTGACGGATGGTTCGACGGGGGGCGGAGGGGGCGCCGGGGGTGTGGACATCGCGTCCGCCGTTCCGATGAGCCTGGCGTACGCCTCGCGCTTGCGCCCGCGTGGACTGGTGCGGCCCGTCTCCCAGGACCGGACCGTGGCCCGGGTGACCCCCAAGGCCGCAGCGACCTGCTCCTCGCTCAGCGACTTCGCCTCGCGCAGCCTGCGTCGCTCCTTGGGCGAGGGGAGCGGCTGGGCGGCTGCCGTGCCGGTCGTGCTCTGTGTCATGAGGGTTCCCCGCCCGGTCTGCACTGGGTGAAAAAGTACATAAACATATATTGAGCGACACAGCGGTCATTCGCCCGTTACATGGATTAAGCGCGTGTCGTTGGGAGCATGACGGCGTGACCCAAGTGACCGAACGCAGCCCCTCGTTGTCGGCAGAGCAGGGAGGGCCCGCCGTAATGGCCTCTGCGCTGCTGCGCGGGGTGCTCGCCGCAGGGCTCGGGCTGGGCTCCATCGCGGTGCTCGTCATGGTGGTGTGGATCAGCTCCCCGGCCTCCGGCAGCGGTCCCGGCGAGGCCGTGCACACGGCCGCCGGCCTCTGGCTGCTCGCCCATGGCGCCGAACTGATCAGAACCGACACCCTGACCGGGACCCCTGCCCCCGTGGGTGTCGTCCCGCTGCTGCTCGCCGCCATGCCGGTCTGGCTGGTGCACCGCGCGGTCAGGGATGCGCTGGAGCCCGACGAAGGGCGCGCAGCCCCCTCGCCCGCGGCCGCGTTCGCGCTGGTGACGGGCGGATACCTGCTGGTCGGCGCGCCGGTCGCGCTCTACGTACGCGGGGCCTCGCTGTCCGCGGAGCCGCTGTCCCTGCTGTTCCCGTCGCTGCTCGTGGTGGCCGGTGCGGCGGCGGTCGGGGTGTGGACGGCCGCCGGGCGCCCGCTCGGGCCGCCGCCGTCATGGGCGCCGGTGCGGCTGCACGAGGCGATGGCGCGCTCCCGGTTCGTCCGGCGGGCGGAGGCGGGGGGCCGGTCGGCGGCGGCCGGGGGGCTGGCCCCGCCGGGCGGGGGGGGGCCGGGGGGCGGGGGGGGCGCTG
>CBRG010000500.1 GCA_000470535.1 Streptomyces sp. AW19M42 | reverse complement strand
CCCCCGCCCCGCCCTCGTCGACCTGCCCACCTACGCCTTCCAGCGCCGTCGCCACTGGTTCGGCTCCGTCGCCCCCGAGGCCGGTGAGGAGGAGACCGCGCGGAGCGCGGCCGCCGCCCGGCTGGCGGAGGCCGGGGACAAGGACGAGCGGCGGCGGATTCTGCTGGAGCTGGTGCGCACGCACGCCGCCGCGGTGCTCGGACACACGGACGCCGCCGCGATACCGGCCGGCACGTCGTTCAAGGACCTCAGGTTCGACTCGCAGTCCTCCGTCCAGCTGAGCAACCGGCTCCGCGAGGCCCTCGGCGTCGATCTGCCGACCACCCTGCTCTTCGACCACCCCACGCCGGCCCGGCTGGCGGAGCACCTCCAGCACGTGGCCGTCACATCCGCCGACGCACCCGGAACCCGGCGGACGGCGGAGGCGTTCGCCAGGCCCGCGCACGACGAACCGATCGCGATCGTCGGCATGGGCTGCCGCTTCCCGGGCGGAGTCAGCTCGCCCGAGGACCTCTGGGAGCTGGTGAACTCCGGCACCGATGCCGTGGCAGCCTTCCCCGCGGACCGGGGCTGGGACATCGAACGGCTGCTGGCCGACCCCGACGCACCCGGCGGCTCGACGGTCTCCCAGGGCGGATTCCTTTACGACGCGGCCGACTTCGACGCTGACTTCTTCGGCATCAGCCCGCGCGAGGCGCTCGCCATGGACCCCCAGCAGCGGCTGCTCCTGGAGACCGCGTGGGAGGCGCTGGAACGGGCCGGGATCGATCCCTCCCGGCTCGGCGGAAGCCGTACCGGGGTCTTCGTCGGCGCGATGCAGCAGGAGTACGGCCCCCGGCTGGACGAGGCGGCGGACGGACTGGAGGGCTACGCGCTGACCGGCACCACCGGCTCCACCGCGTCCGGCCGGATCTCCTACGTCCTGGGCCTCGAAGGGCCCGCGATGACCGTGGACACGGCCTGCTCGGCGTCACTGGTCGCGCTGCACCTCGCGGTGCAGTCGCTGCGCAACGGTGAGTCCACGCTGGCCCTGGCCGGTGCGGCGACGGTGATGGCGCGCCCCGGTATCTTCGTCGAGTTCAGCAGGCAGCGCGGGCTCGCGCCGGACGGGCGCTGCAAGGCGTTCTCGGACGACGCCGACGGCACCGGATGGGCCGAGGGCGTGGGCACCCTCGTCCTCGAACGGCTCTCCGACGCGCGCCGCCACGGCCACCGGGTGCTGGCCGTGGTGGAGGGTACGGCGGTCGCCTCCGACGGGGCCTCGAACGGTCTGACGGCGCCGAACGGCCCGTCGCAGCAGCGGGTGATCCGGCAGGCCCTGGCCAGTGCCGGACTGCACCCCGACCAGGTGGACGCCGTCGAGGCGCACGGCACCGGCACGGTACTGGGCGACCCGATCGAGGCCGCCGCGCTGCTCGACGTGTACGGGCAGAGGTCTCCCGAACGGCCCCTGTGGCTTGGCTCGTTGAAGTCCAACATCGGGCACGCGCAGGCCGCTGCCGGGCTCGGCGGCGTCATGAAGATGGTACTCGCGATGCGGCACGGTCTGCTGCCGCGGACCCTGCACGCGGACACGCCGACCTCGCACGTCGACTGGTCCGCCGGCGAGGTCCGGCTGCTGACCGAACCCGTACCGTGGACGGCCGGCGACCGGCCGCGACGGGCGGGCGTGTCGGCCTTCGGAGTGAGCGGCACCAACGCACACGTGATCATCGCCGAGTCCGCGGAGCCGGAGCCGGCACCCGCTGAGCCGGCACCCGCACAGGCCGCCGGGCCCGTACTGCCCTATGCGCTTTCCGCCCGTACCCCGGATGCGGTGCGCGAGCAGGCGCGGCGCCTGCACACCGCGCTGCGCGACGGGGCGGCGCGGCCCGCCGACATCGCCCGTACGCTCGCCACCGGCCGGGCCCGGTTCGCGGAGCGGGCCGTGCTGCTCGCCTCCGGACCCGAGCAGCTGGACCGCGTGCTGGCGGCGCTCGCCGAGGACGGCGAGGCGGACGGGCTGGTGCGCGGCACGGCCGCGAGCGACGACCGCGTGGTGTTCGTCTTCCCCGGCCAGGGCGGCCAGTGGCAGGGCATGGCCACGGAACTGATCGACACCTCACCGGTCTTCGCGGACCGGATCGCCGCGTGCGAGCGGGCGCTGTCGGAGTTCGTGGACTGGTCGCTCCTGGACGTACTGCGCGGCGCCGACGCCGCCCCGTCCGCGGACCGCGTCGACGTCGTGCAGCCCGCGCTGTGGGCGACGATGGTCGCGCTCGCCGAACTGTGGCAGTCCCGGGGCATCCGCCCGGCGGCCGTGGTCGGACACTCGCAGGGAGAGATCGCGGCCGCCTGTGTGGCGGGCGCGCTCAGCCTGCGGGACGCCGCACGGGTCGTGGCCCTGCGCAGCCGTGCGCTGCTGGCCCTGGCCGGACGCGGCACCATGGCCTCCGTGTTCGAGTCCGCCGACCGGGTGGCCGAACTGGTGGCGCGGTTCGACGGACGGATCTCCGTCGCGGCGGTGAACGGCCCCCAGTCCGTCGTGGTGTCCGGCGGGACCGAAGAGGTCGCCGCGCTCCTGGCCGACTGCGCGCGGCTGGACATCCACGCACGCGCCGTCCCGGTCGACTACGCCTCCCACTCCGCGCAGGTCGAGCCCATCGAGGACGAACTGGCACGGCTGCTCGCACCGGTCGAGCCACGGCCCGCCCGGGTGCCGTTCCACTCCACCGTCACCGGCACCGTCCTGGCGGGAACCGAACTCACCGGTGACTACTGGTACCGGAACCTGCGCGGCACCGTGCGCTTCGAGGAGACCGTGCGGACCCTGGCAGGGTCGGGGCACCGGGTCTTCCTGGAGTCGAGCCCGCACCCGACGCTGACCATCGGCATCCAGCAGACGCTGGAGAGCGCCGGCATCGAGGACGGCGTCGCGGTCGGTTCGCTGCGCCGCGGTGCAGGCGGCCCCGGCCGGTTCCTGGAGTCGCTCGCCCAACTGCACGTCCACGGCGTGGAACCGGACTGGGACGAGGTCCTCTCCGGATCCGGCGGCCGCCGGACCGAGCTGCCCACCTATCCGTTCGACCGGCACCACTACTGGTGGACGCCGTCCGCCACGGAGCCCGC
>CBRG010000499.1 GCA_000470535.1 Streptomyces sp. AW19M42 | reverse complement strand
CTGGGCGGCTGTGGAGCGGGCCGACGTGGACGCGCTGGCCGGGACGCTGGGTGCGGAGAGTGCCCTCATCGATCCGTTGTTGCCCGCGCTGGCCGACTGGCGGCGCAAGCAGCGGGAACAGGACACCACCGACTCCTGGCGCTACCAGGTCAACTGGAAGCCGCTGACCCCGGCGGACGGCGAGCCGCTCACCGGGGACTGGCTGGTGGTGACGTCCGAGGGCGCCGCTGACACCGCACAGGTCTGGGCGGACACCATCGCCCAGGAGCTGACCGCGCGGGGCGCGACCGTCCTCCCGCTGCGGCTGGACGACGCCGTGCGGGACCGGACGGCACTCGCCGCCCGACTCGCCGGCCTCACCGGCGCCGACGAGCTCGCCGGAGTCGTGTCACTGCTGGCCTGGGACGAACGCGGCACCGACGGTCTGCCCGGACTGCCACGCGGCCTGGGGGCCACCGCCGTACTTCTGCAGGCGCTGGGTGACGCCGAATTCGCCGCACCACTGTGGACGTTGACGTCCGGGGCGGTCTCGGCCGCCCGCTGGGACACGGTGACCAGGCCCGGCCAGGCTGCGGTGTGGGGGCTCGGACGAGTCGCCGCGCTGGAACACCCGGACCGCTGGGGCGGACTGGTCGACGTACCGGACGAGGCCGACGCACGCTCCGCGCGACGGCTGCTGAACGCGATAACCGCAGCGGACGAGGACCAGATCGCCCTGCGCGCATCGGGCCTCTTCGGACGGCGGCTCGTGCGCGCCCCGCGCCCGGCCGACGCGGACGGGACATGGGAGCCCTCGGGCACGGTCCTGATCACCGGCGGCACCGGCGCGCTCGGCGCCCGGATGGCCCGCTGGGCGGCCGGGAACGGCGCCGAGCACCTGGTGCTGACCAGCCGCCGAGGCGCGGACGCACCCGGCGCGCCGGACCTCGCCCGCGAACTGGAGGCACTCGGCGCCAGGGTCACCCTCGTGGCCTGCGACCTGGCCGACCGCGAGCAGGTCGCCGCACTGCTCGGCGCACTCAGCGCCGAGACGGCCCCGCTGACGGCCGTCGTGCACGCGGCCGGCGTCCTGGAGGACGGCATCCTCGACGCGCTCAGCCCCGAACGCATCGCCTCGGTCATGGCGCCCAAGGCGGGCGCCGCGCTGCTCCTGGACGAGCTCACTCGTGAACTCGGCCTGGAACTTGACGCGTTCGTCCTGTTCGCCTCCACCGCCGGTATCTGGGGCGGCCCCGGGCAGGCGAACTACGCGGCCGCCAACGCGGTCCTCGACGCGCTCGCCGAGCACCGGCGGGCCGACGGGCTGGCCGCCACCTCGATCGCGTGGGGCCCCTGGTCCGACGCCGGCATGGCGGACAGCGCGGCCGTCGAGGCCCGGCAGCGCAAGGGCGGCGTCCACTCGCTGGCCCCCGACCCCGCCGTCGCCGTACTGCGGCAGGCGGTCGGTGACGGGGACGCCACGCTCACCGTGGCCTCCATCGACTGGGACATCTACGCGCCCGCCTTCACGGCGAGCCGCCGCAGCGCACTCCTCGACGGAATCCCGGAAGCCCGCAGGGCCCTGGAGACCGCGAGCACCGACACCGCGACGGGTAGCCCCGACTCGCTCGCCGCCCGGCTGGCCGGGCTCACCGAGGCCGAACGGGAACGCGAACTGCTCGACCTGGTGCGCGGCCACGTCGCCGCGGTGCTCGGCTTCGCCGCGGCCACCGACGTGGAACCCGCGCACGTGTTCTCCGACATCGGCTTCGACTCGCTCACCGCGATCGAACTGCGCAACCGGCTCAACTCGGCCACCGGGCTCCGGCTGCCCGCCACGCTGATCTTCGACCACCCGACCCCGAGCGCGCTCACCCGCCTGCTGCGCCAGGAACTCGTCGGCGCTGTCGTCGGCGCCGCGGAGCCGGCGCCCGCCGGCCCGCTCCCGTCCAGCAGCGGCCATGACCACGACCCGATCGCCATCGTCGGCATGAGCTGCCGGCTGCCCGGCGGTGTCTCCTCGCCGGAGGACCTCTGGCAGCTGCTGTCCGAGGGGGTCGACGCGATCTCCGACTTCCCGGACGACCGAGGCTGGGACATCGCATCGGTCTACGATCCCGACCCCGACAAGGCCGGGACGACGTACACCCGGCACGGCGGATTCGTCCACGGCATCAGCGAGTTCGATGCCGCGCTCTTCGGCATCAACCCGCGTGAGGCCCTGTCCATGGACCCGCAGCAGCGGCTGCTCCTGGAGACCGCCTGGGAGGCCACCGAGCGGGCGGGCATCGACCCGCTGTCCCTGGCAGGCAGCCGGACCGGCATGTTCGCGGGCAGCAACGGCTCCGACTACGGCGGCCTGCTCATCGCGTCCCCGCAGGGTGCGGACGGCTACTTCATGACCGGAAACGCATCCAGCGTCCTGTCCGGCCGGGTCGCCTACACCCTCGGCCTCGAAGGCCCGGCGGTCACCGTCGACACGGCCTGCTCGTCCTCGCTCGTCGCCCTCCACCTGGCGGCGCAGGCGCTGCGCGGCGACGAGTGCGACCTCGCCCTCGCCAGCGGTGTCACGCTCATCTCCACGCCCACGCCGTTCGTGAGCTTCAGCCGTCAGCACGGACTCGCCGTCGACGGCCGGTGCAAGGCGTTCTCCGACGAGGCCGACGGCACGGGCTGGGCCGAAGGCGTCGGCGTCCTCGTCCTCGAACGGCTCTCG
>CBRG010000498.1 GCA_000470535.1 Streptomyces sp. AW19M42 | reverse complement strand
TGACCCAACGGGTGGCCTCCCCGGGGGTGCTGCCCCCGGGCCCCCGCTCCTCAAACGCCGGAGGGGCTTGATTCGTCCCGCCTCCCGCACGCAATACTGTCCGCATGACGGAGACCACGGTCGGCATCGGCGGCGCGGCGGAAAGCACCGACATGGTGCTCAACATCGGCCCGCAGCACCCCTCCACGCACGGCGTGCTCCGACTGCGGATCGTGCTGGACGGCGAACGCATCCAGCACGCGGAACCGGTCATCGGCTACATGCACCGAGGCGCGGAGAAGCTCTTCGAGGCCCGTGACTACCGGCAGATCGTGATGCTCGCCAACCGCCACGACTGGCTGTCGGCGTTCTCCAACGAGTTGGGCGTCGTGATGGCCGTCGAGCGGATGCTCGGCATGGAGGTCCCGGAGCGCGCGGTCTGGACCCGCACCCTGCTGGCCGAGCTGAACCGGGTCCTCAACCACCTGATGTTCCTCGGCTCGTACCCGCTGGAACTCGGCGGGATCACCCCGGTGTTCTACGCGTTCCGGGAGCGCGAGGAGCTCCAGGCCGTGATGGAGGAGGTCTCCGGCGGCCGGATGCACTACATGTTCAACCGGGTCGGCGGCCTCAAGGAGGACCTCCCTGCGGGCTGGCTCGGCCGGGCCCGGGACGCCGTCGCCTCCGTACGGTCCCGGATGGACGTCTACGACAAGCTGGTGCTCGGCAACGAGATCTTCCGGGCCCGTACCCGCGCAGTGGGCGTGCTGTCGGCCGAGGCCGTGCACGCCTACGGGGTGTCCGGGCCGATCGCCCGCGCCTCCGGCGTCGATTTCGATCTGCGGCGCGACGAGCCGTATCTCGCGTACGGGGAGCTCCAGGACACCCTGAAGGTCGTCACCCGCACCGAGGGCGACTGCCTGGCCCGGTTCGAATGCCTGCTGGACCAGACGCACAACGCCCTGGACCTGGCGGACGCCTGCCTGGACCGGATGGCGGACCTGGCACCCGGCCCGATCAACCAGCGGCTGCCCAAGGTGCTGAAGGCCCCCGAGGGCCACACCTACGCCTGGACCGAGAACCCGCTCGGCGTCAACGGCTACTACCTGGTGTCCAAGGGCGAGAAGACCCCGTACCGGCTGAAGCTCCGCTCGGCGTCGTTCAACAACATCCAGGCGCTCACCGAGTTGCTGCCCGGCACCCTGGTCGCGGACATGGTGGCGATCCTGGGCTCGCTGTTCTTCGTCGTCGGGGACATCGACAAGTAGTCGGCCCCGACGAGCCGCCGGTAGGGCCTACGAGATCGCGCTGCGCAGCTCCGCGACGTCCAGCTGTTCCGTCTCGTCGTGCGCGGTCAGGTCGATGACCTTGCCGACGGCCCGGTTCTCGGCCGTGCCGGTGCGGTGCGCCGCGAGCGCCTCCTCCCCCACCACGTCGGCGAGGTCCTCGTTCTGCACGGCCTCGATCGCGGCGTGCGCCTTCTGCGTACCGAAGAAGTCGAAGCTGCCCTGCGGGACCAGGTGGCGGCGGGCCGCGGCGTACGGGACGACCGCGCCGGCGGCAGGGAGGGCGCGCCGCTCCGGGAGTGCCCTGGACGGCCGGGGCGGCGCGGGCAGGGCGGCCGCGGGGCGGCG
>CBRG010000497.1 GCA_000470535.1 Streptomyces sp. AW19M42 | reverse complement strand
GTGCCGCACCCGGCGGGACCGCCTCCCGCGCGGCCGCCCGGCCCACCGCCCATGGCTCCGCCGGCCTTTCCGCCTACGGTGCCGCCGCCCCCCGCCGCGCTGCCGGGTCAGCACCGCCCGGCAGGAACGGGGTCGCCCACCGCCGACTGGCTGAACGCGCCGCGTCCCGAGAGCGAACCGGGCGTGTGGCGATACGCCTTCGTGCCGCGGGCCGCCGAGCGGCCGTCCCGGCCCTCCCTGGTCGGCCCGGCGGCCGCCCTGGTGCTGTGGCTGGTGCTGTGGCTGCTGCTCGATCAGCGAAACATCCCCTACGTTTTCAAACCGATCGAGATCATCACCGGACCCGAATGGTGGTCCTTCGGCACCCGCAGGGCCGGTGCGCCCCCTCTCGTCGAAATCTCCACCACGCTCTACTACCAGGCCCTGGTGGTCCTCCTGGGGTTCTGGGCCGCCCGGATCGGCAACTGGGCAGGGCTCTTCCGCTACTGCGCGGGAGAACGGCTGGGGCGGGCCAGGGCGGTGGCCACGGTGATGGCGGCGGCGCTGGCTCTATGGCTCTACTTCAGCCAACGCGTGCCGCTGGTGGGCCTGCTGTACTCCGTCATTCCCCAGGGCGTGCAGCAGGGCGGCGGTAACAAGTACATGGCCGGGCTGATCTCCTGGATCCTCTACGCCCTGGCGGCAGCCTTGATCATCTGGCCCTTCGCTCGGATCGGCGAGTGGCCGAAGGAGCTGGGCCCCCTCCTGCCGACGAAGCTGCGCTCCCTCCTGAAGCGCGGCGGCCCCGCGCCCGAACGGCCCCGGACCGCTCCCGCGCAGGCAGGCCCGGACCCGGCGGACTGGCCTGAGCTTCGGGCCGCCGGCCGGACGGAAGCCGCGGAGGCCCTGACCGCCGCCGTGCGCGCCGGCCGGATGAACGAGGTGGACTGCGTACGGCTGCGGCACGCCTGGACCGTCGCCCGTACCCGCCCCGACCGCCTCGCCTCCTTCAGCGAGACCGTGCTGCGCAAGGGCGCGAGTGCCTACCTGCACCCCTCGGGCCACCGGGATGTGCCGCTGCGCACCGTCCCGCACGACCCGCTCACCGGCCAGGTCCGGATCGGCGACTGCGCGGACGACCCGCGCAACCCCTATCCGCGCCGCGGTTCGGGTATGGCCCTGGAACCCGCCTCGCTGGGCACCTCGCTCCTGGCGGTGGGCCCCCCCGGCTCGGGCAAGACCGCCGGGGTGGTCCGGCCGGTCATCGAATCCCTCGCCATCAGGGCGCTCACCGGCCAGGCGGCGGTGCTCGCCGTCGGCGGGGCGGGCGCACAGCTGGGGCCGGACGACGCCTACGACGTCGTCGTCCGGATCGGTGACCCCAACTCCTCGCACGACTTCGATCTGTACGGCGGCACGACCGACCCCGACGAGGCCGCGGCCGCCCTCGCGGAGGGACTGGCCGGTGACATCCCCGGACTGGACAGCCGGCGCGCGGGCACCGTGCTCGGTCAGCTTCTGGGCCCGTACCGCACCGTTCACGGCAGGTTCCCGGGCGTACCCGAACTCCGTGAACTCCTCGAAGGCTCCGTCACCGCGCTGACCGGCCTGCGCCAGGCACTGGACGCGGGCGGCCACCGCGCGATGCTGCGCGAGCTGGACGCCCGCGTCCGGCAGGCGGGTGCCGCGGGGGATCCGGCCGCCCTCCTCGCCGACCGGATCGCCGTGCTCGACCGGCCGGGCTTCGCCGGGTTCTTCTCCACCGGCGAGGACGCCCGGCCGTTCTCGCTGCGCTCCCTGGTGCAGCACCCGCTGCGGGTCCGCATCGACCTCCCGGAACGCGCTCACGCCGAGGCGTCCCGGGTACTGGCCCGACTCGTCCTCGCCCAGTTCAACGCGATCACCGTGGCCCGCTCCGACCGCTCGCTGTTCGTCTGCCTGGTCCTGGACGACGCCACCCACACCGTCACCGCCGAGACCGTCCGGGGTATCCGTCGGCTGCGGTCCGTCAACGCGGGAGCGGTGCTCGCACTCCGGACCCTGGACGACGTGCCGGAGGCGCTGCACACAGCCCTGCTCGGGTCCGTCGGCTGTGCCATGGCCTTCTCCGGCATCTCTACCTGGGACGGCAAGCGCTTCGCCGAGGCATGGGGCAAGGAGTGGGTGGAGGTCCGGGAGGTCGCCCAGCACGGCGTCTTCGCCGCCCAGCCGCTCACCCGGGCCCTGCACGCCCTGCGGAAGCTGGCCACCGGCAAGGCCGTGACCACGGACGCCGTGACCGTACGCCAGGTCGAACGGGAACGCTGGTCCGCCTCTGGGCTCGCCTACGAACTGGCGGCCGGCCACGCGGTGCTCTCCCTCACCACGGTCGACGGCCGGCACGCACCCCCGCTCCTGATGAAACTGGGCGCCTGAGGCCGACGGCACAGGAGGGGCAGGAGCGGTTACGGGAACCCTGCCGCCCTGGCAGAATCGATGGCAGCCGTTCATACGGGACGGCACAATCGACGCCCCCTCCCAAAAGGTCGCCCGTCCCATGCCGCCCACGCTCGCCTCGCTCGTCCAGCACTCGGCGCTCAAACTCACGGTCCGTGCGGGGGCGGACCGGCTCGACGCGCCCGTGCGCTGGGCGCACGCCAGCGAGCTGGCCGACCCCGTCCGCTACATGGAGGGCGGCGAGCTGCTGCTGGTCACCGCCACCAATCTCGACGCCGAGAGTCCGGAGGGCATGCGGCGGTACGTGCGACGGCTGGCCGGATCCGGGGTCGTCGGAGTGGGCTTCGCCGTCGGCGTCAACTACGACGCCGTACCCGGGGCACTGATCGACGCGGCGGAGGAAGTGGGGCTGCCGCTCATCGAAGTGCCCCGCCGCACCCCGTTCATCGCCATCGCCAAGGCGGTCTCGTCGGAGATCGCCGCCGACCAGTACCGGGCCGTCACCGCCGGTTTCGAGGCGCAGCGCGACCTCACCAGGGCGGCGCTCGCCGGGGACGGCCCCGGCGAACTCCTCACCCGGCTCGCCGCCCACGTCGAAGGCTGGGCCGCGCTCTACGACGCCTCCGGGGCCGTCGTGGCAGCCGCCCCCGACTGGGCCGCCCGCCGCGCCGCCCGGCTCACCCCCGACGTGGAACGCCTGCGGGACCGCCCGGCCCCCGCCAGCGTGGTCGTCGGCGGCAGCGACGACCGGGTCGAGCTCCAGTCCCTGGGCACCGGCCGCCGGGCCCGCGGCGCGCTCGCCGTCGGCACCGGGGCCGCCCTCGGCACCGCGGAACGGTACGCCGTGCACTCGGCGGTCGCCCTGCTCACCCTCATCACCGCCCGCTCCCGCTCGCTCCAAGGCGCCGAACAGCGGCTCCCCCCCCCGGGG
>CBRG010000496.1 GCA_000470535.1 Streptomyces sp. AW19M42 | reverse complement strand
GGGGGGTGCCTCTATGTCGTTCGTCAAGGCGCCCTGTCGGGTTTGGGGTGATTCAGGGTTGCGGGGGTTATGCGGCGAGCTCGATGTCCTTCGGGGTCCGGGATTCGTAGAAGGTGCCGTCGCGGAGCATGGCGAACAGGACGCTGATGCGTTGGCGGGCGAGGCGGAGGAGGGCTTGGGTGTGGGTTTTGCCGCGGGCTCGTTGTCTGTCGTAGTAGGTCCGGGAGGCGGGATCGGCGTTCATGCAGGCGAAGGCGGAGAGGAACATCGCGCGTTTGAGCTGCCGGTTGCCGCCTCGGGGTGCGTGTTCGCCGTGGATCGAGGTGCCCGACGACTTTGTCGTCGGTGCGAGGCCGGCGTAGGAGGCCAGGTGTGCGGCGGTGGGGAAGCTGGTGCCGTCGCCGACGGTGGTCAGCAGGACAGCGGCGGTCCTGACGCCGACGCCGGGCATCGAGGTCAGGACCTGGGAAAGAGGGTGGGCCTCCAGCAGGGCGTTGATCTGGGCTTCCATAGCCCGGCGTTGGGTGTGCACGGCGGTCAGGGAAGCGGCCAGGGAGGGGACGACGATGTCGAGGGTGCCGGTGCCCGGGACGACGACGGTCTGCTCGTCGAGCGCGTCGAAGACCTCGTCGATCAGTCGAGCGGCCATGCGTGGGGCCTTCGGGCGGATCAGTTCCACGAGCCGGCTGCGGCCGGCCTTGCGCAGGGCGGCCGGGGAGCCGTAACGCTCCAGGAGCCAGGTGACGGCTTGGTGGTCCAGGCGCGGTCCCAGGACGCGTTCCAGGGAGGGGTGGAACTGGGTGAGCAGGCCGCGTATCCGGTTGCTGGTGCGGGTGGCCTCGGCGGCGAGGTCCTGGTCGAAGCCGGTCAGTACGGTCAGCTCGGCGGTGATCTCGTCGGTCAGTTCGAGCGAGCGCAGGGTGTGCGGCATGGTTCGTGCGGCGTCGGCGATGACGGCCGCGTCCTTGGCGTCGGTCTTGGCCTCTCCTGGGTAGAGGTCGGCGATGCGGCGCATGGCCAGGCCGGGCAGGTAGGCGACGCGGCAGCCTGCGTCGCGGGCGACGGCCAGGGGCAGGGCGCCGATGGAGGCGGGCTGGTCCACGATGACCAGGACGGCGCCGAACTTCGCGGTCAGCTTGTCGAACACGGCCCGCAGCTTGGGTTCGCTGTTGGGCAGCGGCTTGTCGAAAACCTTCTTCCCGGTCGGGGTGAGTCCGTGTCCGTGGTGGGCGGACTTGCCGACGTCCAGGCCGAGGAACACGCCCACGTCTTCGATCTCGAACATCGCGCCCTTCCAGGGGTTTTGACGGTGCTGGCCTCGGCTCGGGTGTCGTGCTCGCGCATCCACGTTATGCAGACCTGCCGCCCGCGAACTGTCCGGCGTTGCGCCGGACCGGACGGTGGCCGGACCTCTGATCAGCGTCTCCGACGAACACCCCCGGGCCCGGTGACACCACCCCCCAGGTCATGTCTTCGACAGGGGGACACAGTCATGCCGGGCCCGGAGGCCAGCGGCCCCATTGCAGGACCGCGAAAAACATAACGGGG
>CBRG010000495.1 GCA_000470535.1 Streptomyces sp. AW19M42 | reverse complement strand
CCGGGCGCCCCCCGCCGGGGCAGGGGGCGGCTGGAGGCGGAGCCGGTACGCGCGGAACCGCGCGAACCCCGAGCCGTCAGGCCGCCGCGCGAGCCCAAGGGCCCCAAGGCGCTGCGCACCCCGCCCCGCCCGCAGCAGGACGGGCAGCGCGCGCCGCGACGGCTCGGCCGGCTGCTGCTCGTCCTGATCCTGCTGGTGCTGGTCGCGGCGATCGTGTACGCCGTGATGTTCATGCCCAAGTCGGGTTCGCAGTCCGGCGCGGGCGCCAGTCCGTCCCGTACGGCGACCGGATCGCCGGAGCCCGGCTCCGCCCGCCCGAGCAGCTCCGGCGGATCGTCCCCGGCCCCGTCCCGGTCCCCCGGCAAGCAGAAGCCGCAGACCAGCCGGTCCGCCGTCGCGCTCCCGTCCGGCTACGTACTGCGCAAGGACGACGAGGGATTCGAGGTCGGGGTGCCCAAGGGGTGGCAGCGCAGCCCCGCCAACACGGAGCGTCAGATCCACTACGGCAGTGACGGCTTCACCCTGCTGATCGTCCCCGGCCGCGACACCGTCAAGGCGAACGGCGCCGACCCGCTCAGTTACCAGCGCGACAAGGAACGCGAGTTGAAGCCCTTCCGGGACTCCAGCTGGTCGTCCGCGAGCGGGCTGCGCCGGATCGACGTCGGCCGACAGGCCATGGCGGAGGGTCAGTTCACCTGGCAGGACAGCTCCGGACGGGGGGTGTACGTACGCAACCTCGCGATGATCGTCAAGGGCCGCTACCACATCCTCCAGGTCATCGGACCGGAGAGCCAGCGCGACAAGGTCTCGGACATCTACCAACAAGCCATCGCCTCCTACCGTGTGACGCCCTGATACCTGACGGGACCCCAGAGCGACCGGATGACGCGACAAGCATCACAGTGCGATCTCGTGGGCGATGCGAGGTTCCGTGGCCGCACCTCCCCTCCGTAACCTGTCATCCGAAGGAACGGGGCAGGGATACGTGGATCGATCACAGGGCACGGATGCGGGACTGTTGCTGGCCGGGCGATACCGGCTCGGTGAGGTCCTCGGACGCGGTGGCATGGGCAAGGTCTGGCGGGCCCACGACGAGGTGCTGCACCGCACCGTCGCCGTCAAGGAGCTGACCGCCGGGCTGTACGTCGCGGAGGCGGACCGGGTGGTGCTGCACGCCCGTACCCAGAAGGAGGCCCGCGCCGCCGCCCGCATCACGCACCCGGGCGTGGTCACCGTCCACGACGTCATCGAGTACGACAACCGGCCGTGGATCGTCATGCAGTACGTCGACGGCCCGTCACTCGCCGACGCCGCCAAGGAATCCGGTGTGCTGGTGCCGCGCGAGGCGGCCAGGATCGGACTCCACGTGCTGGGCGCGCTGCGCGCCGCACACAGCGCCGGGGTGCTGCACCGCGACGTGAAGCCGGGCAACGTCCTGCTCGCCCGGGACGGCCGGGTGCTGCTCACCGACTTCGGGATAGCGGCGATAGAGGGCGACTCGACCATCACCAGGACCGGTGAGCTGGTCGGGTCCATCGACTACCTGGCGCCCGAGCGGGTACGCGGCCGCGATCCCGGCCCCGCGTCCGACCTGTGGTCGCTGGGCGCCACGCTGTTCACCGCGGTCGAGGGCAGCTCGCCGTTCCGGCGCACCTCCCCGATATCCACCATGCAGGCCGTCGTCGCGGAGGACCCCCCGGCGCCCGTCAGGGCCGGTGCGCTGGGCCCCGTCATCACGGCGCTGCTCCGCAAGGAGCCGGCCGACCGGCCGTCCGCCGCAGAGGCGGAACGGATGCTGCTGGAGGCCATGGAGGGGCGCCAGCCCCGCGCGGCCCAGGCGTTCGTCCCGACGCAGCAGCTGTCGGAGGAGGCCCTGCGCGCGATGGGCTCCGGTGGCGCGACCGGCAGCACGGCCCAGCTGCCCCATCCCGGCGGCACGGCCCAGCTGCACCACCCCGGCGCCGTCCCGCCCGCCGGGCCCGCCCCGG
>CBRG010000494.1 GCA_000470535.1 Streptomyces sp. AW19M42 | reverse complement strand
GTGACGCGTTTGGCGTGGCGGGTGGCGATCGCGCGGAACTGTTTGAGTCGATTGAAGCAGCGCTCGACGACGTTGCGGCCGGTGTAGCGCTCGGGATCGAAGGCGGGTGGGCGTCCGCCGCGGGAGCCCTTGGCTTTGCGGCGGGCGATCTGGTCGCTGCGTTCCGGGCTGGTGAACGCGATCCCGCGAGCTCAACAATCGACAGGCTCCGCTGATCGACATCCACGCCGTTTGAACAGAGTCCCGATTTCACCCACCTCGCCAGACCGCGCGGGGTTACACCGAGTGACCGGCCTCGAACGTCGAAACGATGCCGCCGACCGCAGATCGGCAGGTCCGATCGGTCCGAGCGTCGGTGCCGTTCCCATTCCCGGCTTCCCGGCGTCGTGCGCGCATAACGCTGGGCTGACCGGCAAAAGAGACACTCGTTCATGCGATCACGAAGACCACGCGCGATCCTCGCTGCCGCGTTCTTTGCGGCGGTGACTGCGGTGGTGCTCACCAGACGTTACCGGCCGGCGCTCAAGACGACGGGGCTTCGCAACCCGGTACCCGGCCGGCGGTTATGGGTGTCGGCAGGCCGGCCGTCACAGCCGCCTCCACCAGCGGACTCCAGTTGATCGCCAACGAGCGTGAACACATCTCGAAGTCCATCGCGGCGGTTACCACCGATTCCGATATCGGTGCTGCGCTCACCGTTCGGCCGTCGGTCGCCGGCGCGACTGATCCGTCCACCGCGTGCACCAGAGCCTGGTAGAGCAGATGCGGGCCGGCGCCGCTGTAACCCCCCGCCGAACACCGTGCCTGAGCAGAAGTGTCGCCGTTATCATTGACCGGTGATCGGCAACCTTGAGTCGTTCCAGGACGAGCTGGCCGCCAGCGGGTTTCCGCCGCTGATCAACAAGCTGGCCGGGGCCGGCTTCCGAGGCGGGATCGCCACCCGTGACCTCGGGCCGCTGCGGCTGGTCTCCCTCGACACGCCCGAGAGCGCCTGCATCGGGCGGGAGCGCGACGCCTCCGACGGCGAGAACCTGGCGGTCAAGGTGATGACCCGGGGCCGGACGCGGATCGAGCAAGGGCGCGGCGACGCCGAACTCGGGCCGACCGACCTGGTACTGCTCGATCCCACGCGTACGCTCCGGTTCGAGAGCACCGCCTCGGCGCACGTCACCATCCTGGTTCCGCGCCGGGAGCTTCGGATCCGGCCCGCGCAGATCGACCGGCTCATCGGCGTACGCATCGACGGCAGCCACGGCCCGGGCGCTCTCGTCTCCGTGCTGGCCCGGCAGTCGGCGTGGTCGGCGACCGAGTTCCGCGAGGCGGAGGCGCTGCGGTCGGCGGCGGCCGTCGTCGAGCTGATCGCGGTCGCACTGGAGGCCCGGCTCGGCGACGAACAACCGGCCGCGGACGAGTGGCTGCGGAGCCGGATCGCCGGCTACATCGAGACCCGGCTGGCCGATCCCGATCTGTCCCCGCCTGGCATCGCCGCCACCCACAACATATCCGTACGCCGGCTGCACAAGCTGTTCGAGGACCAGCCGCTCACCGTCGCGGCCCTGATCCGCCGTCGCCGCCTGGAGCGCTGCCGGGCCGAGCTGACCGGAAGCGGACGTACGGTCACCGCCGTGGCCGCCCGGTGGGGATTCTCCGATCCCACCCATTTCAGCAAGCTCTTCAAGGCGACGTACGGCTACAACGCCCGTGCACTGGTAACCAGCAACCGTGCACAGACGACCAAGACGCGCACAGCCGGCCCGGACAAGGATGGTGGTGACCAAGGCAGGCAATAGCAAGAGGAGAAGTCGTGGCGAAGGTAAACATCGTCCGCCCCGGTGAGGGCGAGATCCTCGGCAGCGGGGCGCAGCAGATCCGCATCCTGGAGAACGGCGAGCACACCGACCACCGGCTGGGGTTCGCCGAGGTCACCATTCCGCCGGGCACCCCGAGCCCGTTGCAGCATCGCCACGCCCAGCATGACGAGGGCTTCTACGTGCTGGCGGGAACTTTCCGGTTCACCGTCGGCGAGGACCAATACGACGCCGGGCCGGGCACCTGGGTCATCGTGCCGACCGGGGCGCCGCACACGTTCGCCAACGTCGGCGACGAGAACGCGGTCATGCTGAACACCTTCACGCCGGACCTGTATGTGCAGTACTTCCGCGACTTCAAGGCCATGATCGATTCCGGGCAGCCGGTCAACGCCGAGACCATGCAACCGCTCTGGAAGAACTACGCCACCGAGATCTCGAACGAATACGCCTCGTGAAGCGCCTTCAATACGACCGCTACGGCGGCCCGGAGGTGATGCGGCTCGCTGAGTTCGAGCCACCACGCCCGGGTCCGGATGAGGTTCTCGTCCGCGTCCGAGCGGCGGCTTCCAACGCGCTGGACTGGAAGATGCGCAACGGCGAGATGAAGCTGATGACCGGCCGCTCCTTTCCCCGGGCGATGGGGCACGACTTCGCCGGAGTCGTCGAGGCGGTCGGCGCCGGCGTCACCCGCCTGAAGGCCGGCGACGCGGTACTCGGCCGGGCTCGGTTCCGGCAGGCGGGGGCGTTCGCCGAGATGGTGACGGCCCCGGAGAAGGCGGTCGTGCTCAAACCGGTGGACCTTTCGTACGAGCAGGCAGCCGCCCTGCCGACCGTGGGCGTGACCGCCTACCAGGCCACGGCGGAAATCCGGCCCGGGCAGGCGGTCTTCGTCAACGGGTACCTGGGCGGGGTGGGCCGGGCCGCCGCCCAGTTCGCCCAGGCGCGGGGAGCCTCGGTCGCCGGCAGCTGCCGCAACCCTGCGGCCGACGAGGCCCACGAGATCGGCGTCGAGCCGGTCGTGGGTTTCGGCTTCGACCCGGCCGCCCTCGCGGAACGGTTCGATCTCGTCCTGGACACGCCCGGCATGCTTACCTTCGCCGCGGCCCGAACGCTGCTGAAGCCCGGCGGAACCATCGTCGATATCGTCCCAAACCCGGCCAAAATGATCAGAAGCGCACTGCCCGGCCCGTTCCGGGCGATGATGGGCCGACCGGTGACCGCCGACCTGGAGGAGGTGGCCCGGACCCTGCGCCTGCCCATCGCCCGTACGGTCCCGTTGACCGAGGTGATTCCCGCCCTGACGGAGCTGGAGCGCGAGCAGCGCCCGAAGAGCGGCAAACTGGTCATCGCCATGGCCGGAAGCTGAGCCGGGCCGAGCTAGGTGTTCTGTCCACGGAGGTTGGTGACGGATTCCACGGCTTGGGGATCTTGAACGAGTGAGGGCCTTCCGGGTTCGGTGTGGATTGCGACATC
>CBRG010000493.1 GCA_000470535.1 Streptomyces sp. AW19M42 | reverse complement strand
CCCGACCGAGGGGACGTCGTCGCCGGGATCGCCCGCCGGGTCGACCACGGCGTAGGGGATGCTGCGGCTGGTCAGCTGGGCGCGCTGGGCGGCGGTGAGGTCCGAGAGCACCAGGATCACCCCGACCGGCCGCCTGGCCAGCACTCCGTCCACCCAGGTCTGTCCCGGAGTGAGCCGGCCCGCGCTCTCCGAGAGGACCAGGCTCAGCCCCTCCTCCCTGGCGACGTTCTCCACCCCGCGCACGACCTCCATGGCCCAGGCGCTGTCCAGCTCGTGGAAGACCAGGTCGATCAGGTGGGACTGGGTCGTGGAGCCGCGTCTGCGGCGGTAGCCGTGCACCAGTAGTAGCTCCTCGACCTTGGTGCGGGTACCCGGGGCGACATCGGCGCGCCCGTTCAGCACCTTCGAAACTGTCGGAGCCGAGACTCCGGCCGCTCGGGCGATTTCCGCCAACGTGGCGGCGCCTTCCGACGGTTCGCCGGCCGGCGCATTCTCCTGATGTGACTGGACGTTTGCGGGGCTCATAAAGGGATCGTAGCTCGCCGCCGCACCGGCCGACGCCTGGGACAGGCGCGGGTAATTCCCGTTCCCCGACCCCTTGACGCACCCGAAACCCGACCGTACGGTTCCGGCAACATTCGGAAGTCAAACCGAAACATTCGACAGAGGTGCGGTCATGCGGTCGGGTATTTTCACTCAGGGCACACGTACGGCGAGATGGACCGCGGCCGGTGCCGCCATGGTCATGGCCGGCCTGCTGGCCGGATGCGGCTCCGACAGCGGCAGCGGCAGCGGCAGCGGGGGTGGCGGCGGCGGAACCCTCACCGCCTACGTCTACGGGGACGACGCCGTGAAGATCCAGGAAGCGGCCGTGAAGGAGTTCAACAAGACCTCCGACATCAAGGTCAAGCTCGTCCCCGTACCCGGCACCGACTACGTCAACAAGCTCCGCAGCGCCATGGGCTCCCCGAGCGCCCCCGACATCTTCTACAACTGGGGCGGCGGCTCCATCAAGCCGTACGTGGACGCCAAGCAGGTCGTCGACCTCACCTCGACGATCAAAAATGACCCCACCCTCAAGGACGGCTTCCTCCCGTCGATCGTCGAGGCGGGCAGCCTCGACGGGAAGATGTACGGCGTCCCGATGCGCGGCATGCAGCCCGTGATGCTCTTCTACAACAAGACCCTCTTCGCGCGGAACAAGCTCCAGCCCCCCAGGACCTGGGAGGACATGCAGAAGGCCATCACCGTCTTCAAGGGCAAGGGCATCACACCGTTCGCCCTCGGCGGCTCCGACAAATGGCCCGAGCTGATGTGGATGGAGTACCTCCTCGACCGGATCGGCGGACCAGAGGTCTTCCGCAGGATCCAGGGCGGCGACAGCTCCGGCTGGGGCGACCCCGCGGTCCTCAAGTCGGCCCGGACCGTCAAAGAACTGATCGACGGCGGCGCGTTCGGCAAGAACTTCAACTCCGTCGACTACGGCAACGGAGGCGCCCCCACCCTGCTCAACACGGGTAAGGCCGCCATGCACCTGATGGGCTCGTGGGAGTACTCGACGCAGCTCGGCAAGGCGCCCGCGTTCGCCAGGAAGGACCTCGGCTGGACCACCTTCCCGACGGTGGCCGACGGCGCCGGTGACCCGGCCGACGTGGTCGGCAACCCCACCAACTACTGGTCCGTCAACACCAGGACCAAGCACAAGGACGCGGCCATAGCGTTCCTGAAGACCATGGCCGCCAAGTCCTACAGCAGGGCCCTGGTCGACAACGGAGACATCCCCACCACGTCGGACGCCGCCTCGACACTGGACTCCTCGCCCAACCCGCAGTTCGCGCACGACCAGTACTCGATGGTCCAGAAGGCGCCGAGCTTCACACTCTCCTGGGACCAGGCACTGGAGTCACAGATCGCCACCCCGCTGCTCACCGAGATCAGCAAGCTGTTCGCCGGCAAGTCCACGCCCGAGCAGTTCGTCGCCGCGATGAAGGCCGTCAGGTAACGATGTCCCAGCTGACTCCGTACACCGAGGTGCGTGGGGGAAGGAAGGCGGCCGTAGGCAACGTCGGCCGCCCCTCGGTCGCCTGGGCGCTTCCCGGGATCGTCTTCTTCGCCCTCTTCGCGATCGTCCCGCTGGCGATCGCCGTCTATCTGTCCTTCTGCCACTGGGACGGGCTGAACTCACCCACGCCGGTCGGCACGGACAACTGGACCCGGCTGTTCAAGGACCCCGAATTCCGTCAGGCCGCCTGGCTGAGCCTGCTGCTCACCACCGTCAGCTGGGCCTTCCAGACCCCGGTGGCGCTGCTGCTGGGCGTCTGGGCGGCCGGCCGCCAGCGCAGCCGGACCTTCCTCTCCGCCGTCTTCTTCATCCCGTTGCTGCTCTCCACCACCGCCATCGCGATGCTCTTCCACGCACTGCTCGACCCCAACTTCGGTGTCATCAAGCAGATCGCCCCCTGGTTCGGCATCGATCCCAACATCATGGGTTCGTCCACCGGCGCCCTGCTCACCGTGGCCTTCGTCGGCGGCTGGCAGTTCATGCCGTTCCACACCCTGATCTACCAGGGCGGCGCCCGGCAGATCCCGGAGGTCCTCTACCAGGCGGCCGCCATCGACGGCGCCGGAATGCTGCGGCAGTTCTTCCACATCACCCTGCCGCAGCTGCGCAACACCATCACGACGTCGTCGGTCCTGATGATCGTCGGCTCGCTGACGTACTTCGACACGGTGCTGATCATGACCAAGGGCGGTCCGGGCACGGACACCACGATCCTGCCCTACCTGATGTACCGCACCGGGTTCCAGACCTACGACCTCGGCTACGCCGCGGCCATCGCCACGGCCCTGGTGGTCGTCGCCACCGGTCTCTCACTGATTCTGGTGCGCTTCAGCGGCTTCGGCTCCATGCGTTCGACGCGGGAAGGTATGTGACGTCATGTCAGTCGACACCCGTCGTGCGGCACCGCCCACGGCACCCGCGGCCCGGAGCCGGAACGCCACCGCCCGCCGGCGCAGGGCGTGGGGGAACCCGCTGGCCGGCCTCGGCTCGCTGGTCTGGCTCGTCATCGTCGTCGTACCGCTGTACACGCTGGTCTCCTCGTCGCTGATGCACCAGGACGAGGCGCTCAGCGGTGATCCGCTGGCGTTCCCGGCCCACCCCACGCTGGAGAACTACGACAGCGTGCTGCACAGCGGCTTCCTCACCCTGCTGGGCAACACCGCGATCGTGGCCGCCGCCACGGTGGCCATCGTGCTGGTCCTCTCGGTGCCCGTCGCCTATGTCGCGGTGCGCACCCGCAGCCGGCTCTCCTCACTGGCCTTCCGGACGTTCCTGCTCGGCGTGGCCATCCCGGCGCAGGCCGTGATCGTGCCGCTGTACCTGCTGATCGGCAGGATGGGCCTGTACGACACGCTGCCGGCGATCATCCTGCCGACCGCGGCCTTCGCGATGCCGGTGGCCGTCCTCGTCCTGAGCGGCACCATGCGGGACGTCTCCGAGGAGATGTACGAGGCGATGGCGCTCGACGGCGCGACACCGCTGCGGATGCTGTGGCAGCTCGCCATCCCGATGTCCAAGGCCGGCATCAGCACCGTGGCGATCTTCTCGGCACTGCAGGCCTGGAACGGATTCCTCTTCCCGCTGATCCTCACCCAGTCGGAGGAGAAGCGCGTCCTGACGCTCGGTCTCTTCAACTTCATGTCCCAGTTCGGAGTGAACATCCCCGCCGTACTGGCGGCGGTCGTGCTCTCCGTGGTGCCGATCTTCGCCGTGTACCTCGTGGCGCGCAGGGCGCTGGTCAACGGCCTGATGGGGGTGGGCGGCAAGTAGCACACCCATGCCGTCCCGCACCACGCACTCTTGAGAGGAACCCCTGCCCCCATGGCAATCCCCGCTGTCCCGCACGCCCGCCGCACCGAGGCGGCCCCCGAGACCGACGGCCCCTGGCGCGATCCCTCGCTCACCCCGCGGGAACGGGTGGCCGACCTGGTCCCCCGGATGACCCTGGAGGAGAAGGCCGCCCAGCTGTACGGAGTCTGGGTGGGCGCCGACGCCGACGGCGACGGGGTCGCCCCGCACCAGAACGACATGGTCGACCCGGTCGACTGGGACGACCTCACCACCCGCGGCCTGGGCCAGCTCACCCGGCCCTTCGGCACCGCCCCCGTCGACCCCGGCCTCGGCGCGCTCGCCCTGGCCCGCGCCCAGCGCCGGATCGCCGGGGCCGGACGGTTCGGCATCCCGGCCCTCGCCCACGAGGAGTGCCTGGCCGGCTTCACCGCCTGGGGCGCCACCGCCTACCCGGTGCCGCTGTCCTGGGGTGCGGCCTGGAACCCCGCCCTGGTCACCGAGATGGCCCACCGGATCGGCCGGGACATGCGCTCGGTCGGTGTCCACCAGGGCCTGGCCCCCGTCCTGGACGTGGCGCGCGACCTGCGGTGGGGCCGCGTCGAGGAGACCATCGGCGAGGACCCCTACCTCGTCGGGACCATCGGCGCGGCGTACGTACGCGGCCTGGAGTCCGCCGGCATCGTCGCCACCCTCAAGCACTTCGCCGGCTACGCCGCATCGGCGGGCGCCCGCAACCTCGCGCCGGTCCGGGCCGGGGCCCGCGAGATGGCCGACGTGACCCTGCCGCCCTTCGAGATGGCACTGGGCGAAGGCGGCGCCCGGTCGGTGATGTCCTCCTACACCGAGATCGACGGGGTGCCCTCCACGGCTGACCCGGTCCTGCTCACCGAACTGCTCCGTACCACTTGGGGGTTCACCGGGACCGTCGTCTCCGACTACTTCGGCATCGGCTTCCTGGAGGCTCTGCACAAGGTCGCCGCCGACCGCGCGGACGCCGCCCGGCTGGCCCTGGGCGCCGGCGTCGACGTGGAACTGCCCACCGTCCGCAGTTACGGGGACGCCCTCGTCGCCGCCGTGCGCGACGGGTCCGTGGCCGAGGAACTCGTCGACCGGGCCCTGTACCGCGTACTGCTGCAGAAGTGCGAACTCGGCCTGCTCGACCCCGGCTGGTCGCCGCTCCCCGTCGCCCTGCGGGACACGGACCCCGAGCGGGTCCGGGGCACCGTCGACCTCGACCCGCCGGAGAACCGGGCGCTGGCCCGCGAACTCGCCGAGCAGGCCTGTGTGCTGCTCGCCAACCCCGACGGCGTACTGCCGCTGCCCGGAACGGGCCGGATCGCGGTCGTCGGACCGCGCGCCGACGACCCGCTGGCGATGCTCGGCTGCTACTCGTTCCCCAGCCACGTCGGCGTCTCGCACCCCGAGTTCGAGACGGGGATCGACGTGCCGACCGTGCTGGAGTCGCTGCGCGGCGAACTCCCGGGCGCGGACGTCGGATTCGCGGCCGGCTGCGAGGTGGACGGCACGGACACGTCCGCGATCGCGGCGGCCGTCCGGCTGGCCGGGGACGCCGATGTCTGTGTCGCCGTGCTCGGTGACCGGGCCGGCCTCTTCGGCCGGGGCACCTCCGGCGAGGGCTGCGACGCGGCAGACCTCTCGCTGCCCGGTGTGCAGGGCGAGCTGCTGGACGCCCTGCTGGCCGCCGGCACCCCGGTGATCCTGGTGCTGCTGACCGGCCGCCCGTACGCGCTGGGGCGGTGGGCGGACCGGACGGCCGCCGTCGTGCAGTCCTTCTTCCCCGGCGAGGAGGGCGGCCCGGCGCTCGCCGGGGTGCTCTCCGGCCGGGTCAACCCCTCCGGCCGGCTCCCGGTGGGCGTACCGAAGGGTCCGGGCGGTCAGCCGTGGACGTATCTGCAGCCGCCGCTGGGGCTGGCGAGCGGGGTCAGCAATCTGGACCCGACGCCGCTCCACCCCTTCGGGCACGGCATGTCGTACACCTCCTTCGACTGGGGACAGGCCGGTCCGGCCCCAGCGGAGATTCCCACCGACGGCTCGGCCGACATCGAACTCACGGTCCGCAACACCGGTGACCGCGAGGGAGCCGAAGTGGTGCAGTTGTACGTCCACGACCCGGTGGCCCAGACGACCCGCCCCCAGGCGCGGCTGATCGGCTATGCGCGGGTGCCGCTCGCCGCCGGCGCGGCGGCCAGGGTCCGGTTCCGCTTCCGCGCGGACCTGGTGTCCTTCACCGGCATCGGCGGCCGCCGGATCGTCGAACCCGGCGAGCTCGAACTGCGGCTCGCCGCCTCCAGCGCCGCCACCGACGTCCGCCGGACGGTGCGGCTGCGGCTGACCGGGCCCGAGCGGCCCGTCGACCACCGGCGGCGGCTCGTCTGCGGGGCCTCGGTCGAGCCGGGGGCGGGGCCGGGCGCGCGCGGCGCCCTCCCCTCCCGGCGGAGCGCCCCGCCCGCGCCCCCCGCCCGCCCCAC
>CBRG010000492.1 GCA_000470535.1 Streptomyces sp. AW19M42 | reverse complement strand
CCTCCGGTCCGCCCGCGGCGACCACCGCTGCCAGGCAGTCGGCGTCCCGCTCCGTGAACGCCTCGGGCAGATCGGCCAGGCCGCCCCACCACTGCGGGAACTCCAGGCCGGACACCAGCCCGAGACCCCAGCTGCTTGCCTGTACGGGATGGCCGACCCGGTCACCGTCGGCCGCCGAGACCGCGTCCTGGGTGCACAGCCAGACCGGTACCGGCGTGTCCAGGTCGGCCAGCGCCTGCGTCAGCAGGACGTTGAGCGCCAGGCCGGTGGAGAGTGCGGGCCGCTCGGGGTACGGGTTCTCGTCGAGGGCCAGCAGGGAGAGCACCCCGGTCGCGTCGGGGTGCTCGGCCAGGAGCGTGCCCAGCCGCTCCCGGTCGAGGTCCGCGGTGAGCCGCAGCTCGGTCACGTCCGCGCCGCGTTCGCGCAGGCTGTGGCTGATCAGCTCGACCGACACGTCACGGTCCGGCTGCGCCGCCGAGGTCACCAGCAGCCAGCGGCCGGAGAGCCCGGCCGTGGTGCGGGCCGTGTTCGGCACCCAGTCGACGCCGTAGCGCCAGGAGTCGAGCGCGGATGTCTCGCGCACGGGTGCGTGCTCGTCCTCCAGCCAGTAGTGGGCGCGCTGGAAGGCGTAGGTGGGAAGGTCGGTGGTCTGCGCACCGGCTGGGGCGAAGTAGGCCGCCCAGTCGACGTGGGCGCCGTCCGCCCACAGGTGGGCCAGGGCCGTGACCGTGCTGACCGGTTCGGGGCGCTTGCGGTGCAGGAGGGGTACGGCGACGGCGTCGCCGCCGTACGTCTCGTCGATCGCGCCGATCAGGCCGGCGTCGGGGCCGAGTTCGACGAAGCGGGTGACGCCCAGGGCCTTCAGTCGGGTGACGGCGTCGGCGAAGCGGACCGTGCCCCGGACCTGGTCCGCCCAGTAGGCCGCGGTGAACTCGGTGACCGGCTCGCTCGTCAGCGTGGAGACGATCGGGATGCGCGGACTTCCGTACGTCAGCTCCGTCGCGGCCTCGGTGAACCGGGCCAGCATCGGCTCCATCAGGGCCGAGTGGAAGGCGTGGCTGACCTCCAGCCGGCGGCTCTGCCGGTCGGGCAGGAGGGCGGCCACCGCTTCGACCGCCTCGGCGGTGCCGGACAGGACCACCTGGCCGGGGGCGTTGACCGCCGCCACCGACACGCCCTGGATCAGCAGGGGCGTGACCTCGTCGAGCGTCGCCCGGACCGCCCGCATCGCACCGCCGGCGGGCAGTGCCTGCATCAGTTCGGCGCGGGCGGCGACCAGCCGGCACGCGTCGGGCAGGGACAGCACACCGGACACGTGCGCAGCCGCCAGCTCACCCACCGAGTGACCGACCAGGTAATCCGGCCTGACACCCCACGACTACCAGCCGGAACAACGCCACCTCGACCGCGAACAGCGCGGGCTGCGCCCAGCCGGTGGTCTTCAGCGCCTCCGCGTCGGTGAACATCACCTCGCGCAGCCCGTCGAAGTGCGCGCACACCTCGTCCAGAGCCGCTGCGAACACCGGGAAGGCCTCGGCCAGTTCCCGGCCCATGCCGGCCCGCTGGCCACCCTGGCCGGAGAACACGAACCCGGTCAGACCGTCACCGGCGAGCCCGGACACCACGCCCGCGACGGGCCCGCCCGCCGCCAGCGCCGCCAGCCGGGTGCGCAGTTCGTCCGTGTCCGCGCCGAGCACGACCGCCCGGTGCTCCAGTCCGGTCCGGGCGACGGCCAGCGACAGGCCCACGTCCGCCGGGTCCAGTCCGCCGACCGCGGATGCCAGCCGTTCGGCCTGCGCGGGCAGCGCGGACGCCGTCCTCGCGGACACCAGCCACGGGACGAGCGGCAGATCCGCCCGGCGCGGGGCGGCCTCGGCCTGCTCCGGCGCCTCCTCGATGATCACGTGCGCGTTCGTCCCGCTGGCGCCGAACGACGACACCCCGGCCCGCCGGGGCCGGTCGCCCGGGGCCCAGTCCCGCTCCTCGGAGAGCAGTTCGACCGCACCGGCCGACCAGTCCACATGCGTCGACGGGTGCTGCGCGTGCAACGTCCTGGGCAGCAGCCCGTGCCGCATCGCCAGCACCATCTTGATGACCCCGGCGATGCCGGAGGCCGCCTGGGTGTGGCCGATGTTGGACTTGACGGAGGCGAGCCACAGCGGCTGGTCGTCGGCACGGCCCTGGCCGTATGTGGCGAGGAGTGCCTGCGCCTCGATGGGGTCGCCGAGCGAGGTGCCGGTGCCGTGCGCCTCGACCGCGTCCACCTCGGACGCGGCGACGTCGGAGTTGGCCAGCGCCTGCCGGATCACCCGCTGCTGCGAGGGGCCGTTGGGCGCCGTCAGACCGTTCGACGCGCCGTCCTGGTTGGTGGCGGTGCCGCGCACCACGGCCAGGACCCGGTGGCCGTTGCGCTGTGCGTCCGACAGGCGTTCCAGGAGCAGGACGCCGATGCCCTCGCCCCAGCCGGTGCCGTCCGCGTCGTCGGAGAAGGCCTTGACCCGGCCGTCGACCGCGAGTCCGGACTGCCGGCTGAACTCGGTGAAGTTGCGGGTCGAGCCCATCACGGTGGCGCCGGCCGCGAGGGCCAGGGAGCACTCGTCGTTGCGGAGCGCCTGCACCGCGAGGTGCAGCGCGACCAGGGAGGAGGAGCACATGGTGTCGACGGTGACGGCGGGCCCTTCCAGGCCCAGGGTGTAGGCGATGCGTCCTGACAGGACGGC
The DNA here is from genome assembly GCA_000470535.1 of Streptomyces sp. AW19M42. Taxonomy (GTDB): domain Bacteria; phylum Actinomycetota; class Actinomycetes; order Streptomycetales; family Streptomycetaceae; genus Streptomyces. The sequence continues at coordinate 3,437 of CBRG010000492.1, read as the reverse complement.
GCCCGAACCACCGGTCAGCAGATGGCCCTCGACGCCGTCCGGCGCCGTCCGCACCGAAGCGCCGTAGCCCTGGTGACTCGCTCCGACGAAGACGCCCGCGCGTTCACCGCGCAGGCTCTCCGCGTCGATGCCCGCCCGTTCGACGACCTCCCAGGAGGTCTCCAGGAGGAGCCGTTGCTGCGGGTCCATGGCGAGGGCCTCGCGCGGCGAGATGCCGAAGAACCCGGCGTCGAACTCGGCGGCGCCGTGCAGGAACGCGCCGTGCCGGGTGTAGCTGGTGCCCGGGTGGGCGGGGTCCGGGTGGTAGAGGTGCTCCAGGTCCCAGCCACGGTCGGTGGGCAGGTCACCGACGAGGTCGGCACCGGCCGCGAGCAGGCCCCAGAACTCCTCGGGGGTGTCGGCACCCGGAAAGCGGCAGCCCATCGAGACGATCGCGATGGGCTCGCGCTGCTTGTCCTCCAGCTCCCGGACCCTTCGGCGGGTCGCCTGCAGATCCGCAGTGACTCGGTTCAGATAGTCCCGCAGCCGCTGTTCGTTCGCGCCACTGCTCATCGGATGCCCAACTCCCGGTCGATCAGGTCGAAGATCTCGTCGTTCGTCGCCGCTGCAAGGTCTTGGTGCGGGGCGTCGGTCTCTGTTTCCGGTTCGGCCCGGCGCAGCAGGGCACCCAGCCGGCCGGCCAGGTCGAGGCGGTTCCAGTCCTCGTCCGGCAGTGCCGCCAGCTGGGCTTCCAGCCGCTCAAGGCCGGCCAGTACGTCAGGTGTCCCGCCGCACAGCTCGTCCCACAGCCGGCGGGCGAGTGCGGCGGGGGGGGGGTGGTCGAGACGAGCGTCGCGGGACCTCAGGGCCGTCGCCACGTTCAGCCGGTTACGGAACTCCAGCGCCGTCAGGGAGTCGAAGCCGAGCTCCTTGAACGCCCGGCGGGGCCGGATGTCCTCCGGCTGCCCGGCCTTGAGCACCGCGGCCGCCTCCCGTCGGACGAGTTCCACCAGCGCGCTCTCCTGATCCTCGGAGGACAGGCCGGCCAGCCGGTCCGCGAGTGCCGTGGACCGTTCCGGGCGGGGACCGGTGTCCTCGTCCCGCTGCCGTGCCACCGGCTGCGCCTCGGTGAGCGCGGCGACCAGGCGGCGGTCCCGCGTCATGGTGTAGAGGGGGAGGAAGCGGGCCAGGTCGAAGGAGGCGATGGCGACCGCGGCGTCGCCGTTGCCGACCGCGAGCGCCAGCGCCCGTACGGCCGATTCGGGCCGCATCAGGCGCATTCCGCGCCGGGTCAGCAGGTCGGAGACCTCACCCTCGACCATGCCGCCGCCGTCCCAGGCCCCCCAGGCGACCGAGGTGGCCGCCGCGCCCCGGGCGCGCCGCGTCTGTGCGAGGGCGTCCAGGTAGGCGTTGGCGGCGGCGTATCCGGCCTTGCCCGCGTCGCCCCACGTACCGGCTCCGGAGGAGAACAGCACGAAGGCGTCCAGGTCCAGGTGGGCGGTCAGGGCGTCCAGGTGCCGGGCGCCTTCGGCCTTGCCCCGCATGATCCGGGCGAGTTCGGTGGTGGACAGGTCCCCGACGGGGACCTCCTGCTGGGTGAGCCCGGCCGCGTGCACGACGGCGGTCAGCGGCTCGGCGGGGTCCGTCGCGGCGAGGACGGCGGCGAGCTGGTCCGCGTCACCGACGTCGCAGGCGGCGATCGTCACCCGGGCACCGAGCGCGGTCAGTTCTCCGCTCAGCTCCCCGGCGCCGGGGGCGTCCGTACCCCGGCGGCTGGTCAGCACCAGGTGCGCCGCGCCGTTCCGGGCGGCCCAGCGGGCGACATGGGCGCCGAGGGCGCCGGTGCCGCCGGTGATCAGGACGGTGCCACGCGGCCGCCACGGCTCGGCCCCGGGCGCCGGGGCGGGCACCAGGCGCCGGGCGAGGAGGGCGCCGTCACGCAGGGCGACCTCGGTCTCGCCGGTGGTTTCGGACAGCACCTCGACGAGCCGGCCGAGCGCTTCCCCGTCCAGCCGGTCCGGCAGGTCGATCTGCCCGCAGAGCCGGTCGGGTTCGTCGAGGCCGAGCACCACGCCGAGCCCCCACACCTGAGCCTGTACGGGGTGCCGGACGGGATCGTCCGGGTCGGTGCCGACCGCGCCCCGGGTCGCTAGCCACAGCGGGGCGTCGCAGGCCAGGGCCCGTACGCAGGCGACGGTGTCGGCCAGTCCGGTGCTGAGCGCCGGTTCGTCGGGGTGGGGCCGTTCGTCGAGTGCGGCCAGCGACAGCACGCCGTCGATCCGGTCCGGCAGCCGGGCACCGCCCCGGATCAGTTCGCGTACTCCCACCGGGTGCACGGTCGCGCCGTGCCGGGCGAGCCCCGCGAGCACCGCCCCGACGAGGCCGGTGTCCACCGGCTCGTCGGGGGTCACCACGAGCCAGTCGCCGGTGAGCACCGGGGTTCCGTCGGCGGGCACCGGGGTCCAGTCGACGCGGTAGCGCCAGCCGTCGACGAGGGCGCGCTCCTGTTGAGCGGCCGCCTCCGCCGGGGCTTCGAGCCAGTGGCGCCGGGGCCGGAAGGGGTAGCCGGGCAGTTCCACGTGAGGGGCGGCGGTCGTGAACGACCGGGCCCAGTCGACGGGGGCGCCGCGCACCCATGCCTCGGCCAGCGAGAGCAGGAACCGCGCGCCGCTTCCGTCGTCGCGGCGCAGTGAGCCGACGGCGAAGGCCTCGGCGTGGTCGGCGACGGTCTCCTCGACCGCGGCGAGCAGCACCGGGTGCGGGCTGCTCTCGACCCAGCATCCGAAGCCCTGCCCGGCCAGTGTCCGTACCGCCTCCGCGAAGCGCACGGGCCGGCGCAGGTTCGTGCACCAGTAGGCGGCGTCGAGCGCGGCGGTGTCGATCCACTCGCCGGTGACGGTGGAGAAGAACGGGATGCGGGGCGGGCGCGGCTCCACGGGGGCGAGCAGTACGGCCAGTTCGTCCAGCACCGGTTCGACGTGTACGGAGTGCGAGGCGTAGTCGACCGGGATCATCCGTACCCGCACATCGCGCTGCCCGCAGGTCCTGGCCAGGTCCTCCAGTGCGTCCCGGTCGCCGGAGAGCACCACGGAGCGGGGCCCGTTGACAGCGGCGACGGACAGCCGCTCCCCGTACGGGGCCATCAGGTCGGTGAGCCGCTCCTCCGGAAGGGCGACGATCGCCATCGCACCGCGTCCGGTCACACCGGTCAGCACCTTGCTGCGCAGGCACACCACGCGTGCGGCGTCCTCCAGCGTCAGCGCCCCGGCCACACACGCGGCGGCGATCTCGCCCTGCGAGTGCCCCACCACCGCGGCCGGTTCCACGCCGTACGACTGCCACAGAGCCGCCAGCGACACCATCACGGCGAACGACACCGGCTGTACGACGTCCACCGCGTCCAGCGACGGTGCGCCCGGCACGCCGTTCAGCACCTCGGTCAACGACCAGTCGACATA